>CAVVIU010000001.1:0-549764 GCA_963748445.1 Methanobacteriota archaeon | reverse complement strand
CACAGCGCCCAGCACTACAGAAATGTATGTAAGACGCACGTCAGAACTAAAAAGCCTCATATAAGATAATCAGACGTTACTGAAACTGCAGGTAGAACGGTAAAGTCTATTCGCAGATAATAGTTTAATAAACGGTGTATTATTATTAATTTCGAGCTAGGGGAAGATAATATAGATACACTTTCTACTTGTACGAGCTCTCTGAGTCAAGAGAATTAATTGCTTGAGTTTGTTGTTCGAACCTTTGAAAGGTATTAGCAATTTAGTAGATAATGTGTTTGTAAATGAAAATACTGAGGTATATGTATGAAAGGGAAGACTCGTACGTCGGCTTTAAACACACGTAAAATAAGGCAAAATAAGCCAAATCACGCGAATTATTCCTGTAATAAGTTTTATATACACTTGATGCTAATATAATAAGATAGTGACAGATTATCATATCGTGACAGATTATCGTATCTGTCGCCGGCAAAACTTATATACATACAAAATGTATATAAGAATCCGGACGGATCTTTTGAAATGATGTCCATCGCGGCATTCATTCAGCCCTTATATGGATTTTTCCAAATGTGATGGGTTGATCTCCAGCCGTGAAACATAAGGGAAGTGGAGTTTCAAGTTAGCTGGCAGTACGTGCCAGAAACCTTGTAACTGACGTTGGTCTTTATGGTGTTGGCTATTCCAACAAAATAATTTGCTGGAATTAGCTAAGACGGACATGCACAATTTGCATAGTTCATCCGCATAATTCCTTGATAGTGTGCATTAACTCTGGTTGATCCTGCCAGAGGCCACTGCTATCAGGGTCCGACTAAGCCATGCGAGTCGAGAGGGGAAAGCCCTCGGCGAACGGCTCAGTAACACGTGGATAACCTACCCTCGGATCTGGGATAACCCCGGAAAACTGGGGATAATACCGGATAAGCCGTGAAAGCTGGAATGCTTCGCGGTACAAAGCATTAGCGTCCGAGGATGGGTCTGCGGCCGATTAGGTTGTTGCTGGGGTAACGTCCCAACAAGCCGATGATCGGTACGGGTTGTGAGAGCAAGAGCCCGGAGATGGATTCTGAGACACGAATCCAGGCCCTACGGGGCGCAGCAGGCGCGAAAACTTTACACTGCGCGAAAGCGCGATAAGGGGACCCTGAGTGTGTGCGCAATGCGTATGCTTTTCAGATGCCTAAAAAGCATCTGGAATAAGGGCCGGGCAAGACCGGTGCCAGCCGCCGCGGTAACACCGGCGGCTCGAGTGGTGGCCGCTATTATTGGGCTTAAAGGGTCCGTAGCCGGACCGGTTAGTCCATTGGGAAATCTTACAGCTCAACTGTAAGGCTGCCAATGGATACTGCTGGTCTTGGGACCGGGAGAGGCAAGAGGTACCTCGAGGGTAGGAGTGAAATCCTGTAATCCTTGAGGGACCGCCAGTGGCGAAGGCGTCTTGCTAGAACGGGTCCGACGGTGAGGGACGAAAGCTAGGGGCACGAACCGGATTAGATACCCGGGTAGTCCTAGCCGTAAACGATGCGAGCTAGGTGTCACGTGGATTGCGAATCCGCGTGGTGCCGTAGGGAAACCGTGAAGCTCGCCGCCTGGGAAGTACGGCCGCAAGGTTGAAACTTAAAGGAATTGGCGGGGGAGCACCACAACGGGTGGAGCCTGCGGTTTAATTGGACTCAACGCCGGAAAGCTCACCGGAGACGACAGCGGGATGAAGGCCAGGCTGATGACCTTGCTAGACTAGCTGAGAGGAGGTGCATGGCCGCCGTCAGTTCGTACCGTGAGGCGTCCTGTTAAGTCAGGCAACGAGCGAGACCCGTACCCACAGTTGCCAGCGGCTGCTCAGGCAGGCTGGGTACACTGTGGGGACCGCCTCTGCTAAAGAGGAGGAAGGAGCGGGCGACGGTAGGTCAGTATGCCCCGAATTCTCCGGGCTACACGCGGGCTACAATGGATGGGACAATGGGCTCCGACACCGAAAGGTGAAGGCAATCTCTTAAACCCATTCTTAGTTCGGATTGGGGGCTGAAACTCGCCCTCATGAAGCTGGAATCCGTAGTAATCGCGTGTCAACATAGCGCGGTGAATACGTCCCTGCTCCTTGCACACACCGCCCGTCAAACCACCCGAGTGGGGTTTATGTGAGGGCGTGGTCTTTGCCACGCTCGAACATAGGTTCCGCAAGGGGGGTTAAGTCGTAACAAGGTAGCCGTAGGGGAATCTGCGGCTGGATCACCTCCTAAGTATTTCAAGTTGGAAGCCAACCCATACAAAGACCTTCCACGCCTAGGGCTCGTAGCTCAGCTGGAAGAGCGCTGCCTTTGCGAGGCAGAGGCCCTGGGTTCAAATCCCAGCGAGTCCACTAAACGACCCGCATTGGGATTGAAAAATTATATTAACACTGACAACATACAGTGATATAAATCGATGCACATAGCGGCTGGCGCTGCTATGGAAGGGTTGAAAGTCATTGTGACAAGTAAACCGTGCATAAGTTCCATAATTCTGGACGCTGACTAGTTAATGTGAAGTGGCTACTATGCCATCCGGTGAATGGCTCGGCTCAAGCGCCGAAGAAGGACGTGCCAAGCTGCGATAAGCCTCGGGTAGGTGCAAGGAGCCTTTGAACCGAGGATCTCCTAATGGGAACTCCTAACCTTAGGGTTGATCCCTTTTCGGGATTGGGAACGCCCCGGATTGAAACATCTTAGTAGGGGCAGGAAAAGAAATCGAAGAGATGCCGTAATTAAAGGCGATCGAACGCGGCAGAGTTCAAACTGAATCCTCGCAAGAGGAGATGTAGTGTTATAAGCCGAGTCTTTTAGGTGGAAACTGAGAAGCTGAAATTTCCTGAAACGCTATGCCATAGAGGGTGAAAGCCCCGTAAGCGTAATCAGTCCTCCGTGACTCGTGTCTTGAGTACCGCGGGTTGGAAATCTCGTGGGAATTTGGGAGTCACCAACTTCCAAAACTAAATACGACTTGAGACCGATAGTGCAATAGTAGGGTGACCGAAAGCTGAAAAGCACCCCAAATAGGGAAGTGAAAAGGGCCTGAAATCGGATGGTGACAGTGCGGCAGGGCGTGAAAGGATCGACGATGCGAAGGAAGACGTCGCGAGGCGTTTGTACGAGTGTCGTTGCCAACGTTCTGTCTTACGTTTTGAAGAACGGGCCAGGGAGTGTATTCGGATGGCGAGGTTAAGGTCCTAACGGCCGAAGCCGCAGGGAAACCGACAAGTCCGTAGCTCTAAAGAGTGTGGGACGGCGTATTAAAGTGCGTGGAGTCATCAGGATACGACCCGAAACCGAGTGATCTAGGCGTGGGCAGGTTGAAGCGTGACGAAAGTTACGTGGAGGACCGTTAGCGGTGCTGATTTGCAAATCGCTCGCGTGACCTGTGTCTAGGGGTGAAAGTCCAATCGAACTCGGAAACAGCTGGTTCCTTCCGAGACATGTCGCAGCATGACCCCGGCGGAGACAGTCGGCGGAGTAGAGCACTGATTGGGGGAGCTGGAGGAGAAATCCTTCACCCCCTTGTCAAACTCCAAACCCGCCGTCGTCGTAGATGCCGGGAGTCCGGGCTGGGGGGTAAGCTTCTAGTCCGAGAGGGAAACAACCCAGACCGTGGTTAAGGCCCTTAAATGTCGGCTAAGTGTAATTAAAAGGGTGTCCCAGGCCCTAGACAGCTGGGAGGTGAGCTTAGAAGCAGCTATCCTTTAAAAAGTGCGTAACAGCTTACCAGTCGAGGTTTGGGGCCCCGAAAATGGACGGGGCTCAAGCCGACTGCCGATACCACGGAGCATGGAAACATGATCTGGTAGGAAGGCGTCCTGCATGGGTAGAAGTAGGGCTGTAAAGTCCTGTGGACCGTGCAGGAACGAAGATCCTGGCAATAGTAGCAGCATAGTCGGGTGAGAATCCCGACCGCCGAAAGGGCTAGGTTTCCTCGACAATGTTCATCAATCGAGGGTTAGTCGGTCCTAAGATGCACCGCAAATCGAGTGCGTCAAAAGGGAAACAGGTTAATATTCCTGTACCACGCGACATAAAACCTGACGCCTCAGGGTAGGCCGAGCAGTGGTGCCAAACTGTCTAAGCGTATTAACTCCGTGGAGAACCGTAATGGTGAGAAGCGGACCAAAGCGTGATGGGGAAACTCGGCTGATCCCAGGGGCCCGTGAAAAAGGGAGTCGATGGCCGTACCAAGAACTGACACAGGTGCCCCTAGTTGAGAAGACTAAGGCGTGTCGGCATAATCCACCCAAGGGAAATCGGCAAATTAGCCCCGTAACTTCGGGAGAAGGGGTGCCTGCTCTGAGAAGAGCAGGTCGCAGTGACGAGGGGGCTCTAACTGTTTAATAAAAACATAGGTGATTGCTAACCCGAAAGGGCAAGTACAATCACTGAATCCTGCCCAGTGCAGGTACCTGAATACTCGGTACAACGAGACGAAGGGCCTGTCAACGGCGGGGGTAACTATGACCCTCTTAAGGTAGCGTAGTACCTTGCCGCTTAATTGGCGGCTTGCATGAATGGACCAATGAGAGCCCTACTGTCCCTGGGTGGAACCCGGTGAACTTTACATTCCAGTGCAGAGTCTGGAGACCCCTGATGGGAAGTGAAGACCCCGTGGAGCTTTACTGCAGCCTGTCGTTGGGATGTGGTTGTGTTTGCGCAGTGTAGGTAGGAGGCATTGAACCGCCGCTTGCGGGTGGCGGGGAGCCGACAATGAGACACTACCCTTACATGACTGCGTCCCTAACCGTGAGAATGGGACCCCGATAGGTGGGCAGTTTGGCTGGGGCGGCACGCCCTTGAAAAGATATCAAGGGTGCCCAAAGGTTGACTCAAGTGGGTCAGAAACCCACTGAAGAGCGTAAGGGCAAAAGTCAGCCTGATGTGATTCAGCAAAGCAATGGATCACAAGACGAAAGTCGGGCCTAACGAACCTTTATGCCTTCTTGGTGAGGGCTAAAGATGACAGAAAAGCTACCCCGGGGATAACAGAGTCGTCACCGGTAAGAGCACATATCGACCCGGTGGCTTGCTACCTCGATGTCGGTTCTTTCCATCCTGGCCGTGCAGAAGCGGCCAAGGGTGAGGTTGTTCGCCTATTAAAGGAGATCGTGAGCTGGGTTTAGACCGTCGTGAGACAGGTCGGTTACTATCTGTCAGGGGTGTTGGAGGTCTGAGGGGAAGTTGGTTATAGTACGAGAGGAACTAACCAACGTGGCCTCTGGTCTATCGGTTGTCTGGCAAGGCAGTGCCGAGCAGCTACGCCATAACGGATAAGAGCTGAATGCATCTAAGCTCGAAACCGACCCTGAAAAGAGACATCTTAAGGACATCGGTAAAAGACCGGTTTGATAGAGTCGGGATGTACGCACCAAGGCAACGAGGTGTTCAGTCCGCGGCTACTAACGTCCGAGCCACAACTTCGCGTTGACTAGGCGTATACCGGACCAAAATTATGGTACTGTGTGATTTCTCGTTTAAGAGAGCCACGTAATTATGGAACAGCACGCATCGACTAATAGCACAACGCGCTTGCACGCGATGTCATTTTTAAGCCAAGGTGGCGGAGCGGTTACGCGGCCGCCTGCAGAGCGGCTACACTCCGGTTCGAATCCGGACCTTGGCTTTGGCGTAGCGGCCATAGCGGCAGGGAAACTCCCGTTCCCATCCCGAACACGGAAGATAAGCCTGTCCACGTTTCATACTGTACTAAAGTGCGAGAGCCTTTGGGAACTATGAATCGCTGCTACGTCACTCAAATTTACTTTTACATTCTATGTTATTCCAATGCACTAAACGATTTTAACGGAAAATTAACGAACACTAAATTTAAGCCTACTTATATTAACTACTCAGTTACGTTACCACTAGTTCAAGCTGGCCTGATTTTACTGCATTTTTTATTTCCACGGCAATTCGCCTTGCGACAGACATGCTCTCGTAAATATATTCTGAATACGGAGAGCCTGTAGGATACAGATTCGTGCCTGCTACGATGCGCGTCGATATTTCAAAAACTACTAGGTCGAGCGTGTCAGTAACAATAGTCTCCAGACAAAATGGTCCTATCATCCCACCGAACAACTTCAGTGATGTTTCAACAACGCGCCCCCCTATCTCAAATACGTGAGGGAGCAACTTCTCTCTTAAAATAACAGGTGTGTTGCCCGTGACAACAAACGTCGGATCGATGTGCGTGCGACCTGCTCGGTACAGCTCATCGACGTTCGCCTCTAACCTCCTATCAATGCCAAGCATTTCAAGAGTCCCTTTGCTGAGTTTATAGCCATCCTGTGCGATAGGTGAATAAAAATAATGAAAATAGAACCTATTACCCAATATAAATTCCTGAATAGTGTATTCGTATGTCGCCTCAATCTTTTCCTTAAATTCTTGGGAATTCGCTGCAATAAAAAATCCCCGTCCCCCTTTCGCCCCATGATACTTCACTATTGCCAGCCCGTTTATCTCTCTTGGGTCAAGGAACTCTTTTGGCATTGAAACACCTGCAGCCTCAAGCCATTCCCTGCTCTTCGTCCTATTAGACTCCCACAGTAACACCTTGCGATTTCCAAAAGTCGGAAGTTTCAGCTTAAGAAAGTTTTCGGCGCCGAGATATTCTACGAGCGAACCATGCGGGATCAATATAACATTTTTTTCAGTTAATTCAGCTGCACAGTTTAAGAGATCATCGTACCTTTCGATCACAAAAAAGTCATCAGGTTTTGCTTTAGGGTACGCATCGTAGAACTTTGGCGCAGAACCTACGGCTATACCGAGCGTTTTGAAGCCTTCCGTGCGAGCTCCGTGGAAAATTTGAAGACTAGTGTGGGAGCAAAGAGTGGCTATAGTTAAATGTTCAAAATCATAATTGTCTAGTAACCGTTGTATTTCAACGTCTATGAAGATCCCTCCGGTCGAGCTGTAGTGATCTTGTCTCATGTAAGTGGCGTGTGTTAGGCTAAAAATTTACCGCAAATTCTTACGCATTGATTCACAGGAAATCAGTCATCAGAAGCTCTCGTATAATAAACTGCAGATCAATTATTCCAAGCTCTGGATGATGCGTAAGAGAAGAAGCACAACGAAATATCGTTCGAGTGATGCGTTATGATTTTAAAAAAATAGTTAGTGGGTGGAGTAAAAATTTCACCCATACTCGAGTTATTTGGGCATTAATACCTTATCTATAACGTGAATAACTCCGTTGGTACATTCAAGATCCTGCTGTACCACTTCAGCATCATTGATCTTTATTCCGTGCCCAATACGATGCGGGTGCACCGATAGTTCTCCTCCGTCAATAGTTTTTATCGTCTTCAAATTTTTCATGTCTTCAGACATAATTTTGGTGTGAGCGACGTGAAAGCTAAGCACTTTTTTTGTTTTTTCCTTGTCCCCTAGAAGGTCTATTAAAATCTTTGATGGCACTTTTTCAAAAGCATCATCATTTGGTGCAAAAACAGTAAAAGGGCCCTTTCCACTGAGCGTTTTCTCCAATCCAGCAGTGTGTATTGCATTTGTTAAAGCTTTGAAATTTCCTGCTTCGGCTGCCGCTTTAACGATAGTCTTTCCAGTTTGTATCGTCATTTGTATCCTCCAAAATGCATTAAAGCTACTATTTTTTACACTCAAAAGTTATTAAAGCTTACGCAAAAATAACATCCGTTTTTGCAAGAATTAATTAAATTAAACACAAAAGGAGCCCCTGAAATGCGATTAAGTCATTTTTAATAACTAATCAAAATGAAAATAAAGTTTACATTTTTCAGTTCGAGAGAATATAGAGGTTTGGAACCTGTTAAAAAAAGCGATAACTATAAAAATGTTCATTTTTAAACATTATCTGTAATGTAATCCGTGTATTCATCTTAACAGAATACAAAACATAAATACAAAAGGAGGTGAAAAATGTGGGAGCCACTACTGTAGCCATATTTACCGGAGCGAATCGCACGGGGCTGGCAATTCAAGGTATACTAGCAATCATTTTTGGTCTTCTTATAGCGTTATATCCAAGCATCACCTTTGCAATTCTTCGTTTAATCATCGGTATATTCGTGCTTATTTGGGGAATCCTCGCAGTTGTTAGAACATTCCCCCAGAAACAAGCGAATCGGTGGGCTATCTTCACAGGCGGAATTATAGCCATCATACTAGCACTTATCATCTTATTTGCACCAGGGATCACCGAAACATTAACAGCGTACTTGATCGCAGCTTGGGCCATTATATGGGGTATCGTACAAATAGTTCATTCGTTCGACGCGCGTAAAGTAGTAGGAGCGTGGTTGGTTGGAGCGATAATCGGAATTGTTTCAGCGATTTTCGGCATAGTCCTCGTGGTTTGGCCAGGATTATCCCTAATGGCGATTATAAGTTTGATCGGAATATACTTAGTCTTCTTTGGATTATTAGAAATTATTTGGGCTTTAGTATCGACCGAAGCAACATCAGCCGCATGAGGATTTAGTTGTATCCCAGTCTTAAGTAGCAGCGCTCATAAAGGGGGTGGCGTAAAAGAGTTTGGAATAGGATGCGTGCATTGTTGTAGTTGTAGACTGTTTGATGCACAACACCAGATCTAACTGTCAAAGCGATTGCTATTCTCAGCAATAGTCGTTGACAAGAATTCCACGTCCATTGACCTGTCTCTATAACTACTCACTCAAATAACGCGCACCCTTTTTCTTTTAATATTTTAACTATTTTTTATGAATTGAGCAAGCGCGATTCAATTATAGTTTACTCACGATTATGACAATAAGTCTTGGTTCTTTGGCTCAAATTTTTCTTCTATACCGCGCTCAAGGTTCTGAGTTGGTTTTATTTTTCTGGCTGTTATACGTTCCACTAAAACGATAAGTCACTAAAAATGGTTTAAAAAAAGACTTCCATGGACATTACAATACAATGGTGTGACCTCAGACTAAAAACAAAAAAATAAAAAAAAGTCAGTTAAGAACTGTGTATTGCGATAACTATCACTAGCGTTGCCATCTACCTTCTTTCTATAAATATTAAGAAACCTCCAATAACAAAGAGAATAAATGACAAAATACCGAGTATTCCCACTGAAAATAATACTCCAAGGGCACCTATTATCATTAATGCCCCACCGAGGATTCTGCTTTTCTCGAGAATGCCGCCGACGATACCCGCTATAGAGAACACAATAGCACCTGCTGCACTCAGCATAAAGTGCAGAAACATTTGGCACGACAATGACAGTATGGAATCCAGAAGAGCCAGTGGAATTGTAGACCTCACTAACACGCACTATTACAGTGTGTAATGCACCTGAAAAATCTCCAAGTACTCCCGCTATTAATGCAACCCCTATGCCGGCGAGAATCCCAAATATTCCTCCAATTATCCCCAACCAAAAGGACCTACCCATTTTAATCACCTCCAGGAACGTTTTGCTTTTGTGGAACGCGTTCCACAAAAGCAAAATTTGTCCACGTTATATTTACGCAGTTGCCTCAGTATATAAAAATGTTGCGAAATAGAGTGAAAGATGACTGGATGATGTCTTTTTTTAAAAAGAGCTCAACCCTTCGAGCTTTAAAAAAAATATCGATAAAAACCATATTTGATGCGTGGCTATTTTTTACACGCTGCTAAAATTCCTCTTCCAGCAAGAACTCCCGTGGAAGCTGCATTAATTATGTCTCTCGAAAGTCCTGTTCCGTCCCCTGCAGCATATAGGCCCTTCGACGCTTGTCGCCATTTCTGGAGTGACGTGAAGCTCCATTGCGTAAAATTTCACCTCCGGAGCATAAAGAAGCGTCGAGTCCGATGCAACTCCAGGAATGACCTCATTAAGCTTTTCCAACCCTTCAATTATATCCATCACAATTCTGTGAGGCATAGCCATTGAAATATCGCCTGGAGTGACGTCCTCAAGAGTGTTTCTTACCGGATTTCTGCGTATCCGGCTCCAGTTGGATCTCTGACCTCTTCTCAAATCCCCCATTCTCTGCAGAATGGGTTTTCCACCGCCGATCGTAGTCGCAAGCTTTGAAACTGATCTGCCATACCTAGTCGTGTCTTCTAAGGGCTCTGTGAGTTCTGTACGGACTAAAAATGCAAAATTAGTGTTGTCAGATTGTCGGTTCTTCATTGAATGGCCGTTTGTGCCTATGAATCCCTCATAGCGTTCCTTTACTACAAATCCATGTTCGTTCGTGCAAAACGTCCGCACAAAATCATCGTAGCGCTTAGTGCGGATGTGGAACTTCGGATCGTGGTTTATTTTGGTGATATGATCCATTATTATGGAGGGGACTTCAACTCGTAGTCCAATGTCAATTGCTCCATATTTTGCTGCAATTTTATGACGCTTTACGACAGTGTTTACCCATTCTCCTCCAATTCTCCCAGGGGCTAAAAGTAAGAACGTAGAAAACAGCTGCTTTGTATTCTTTAACGATACACCTTTACATTCGTTATTTTTGATAATGAGGTCATCCACTTCTGTATTAAGGAGAAAGATAATTCCTTTTGACTTCAAATCATTTTCAAAATTCTCAATAATATGCGGCGCATTGTCTGAACCCATATGACGCTGTAGAATCTCAATGAAGTGAACACCAACGGAAGCTGCCCGCCTTTTTAATGCTTCAACCTGATCACCAGTGGGATTGTAAAGTTGTTCGGGTGCCCCGTATTTAAGAAAGATTGAATCGACGTAATCCACCAGGTCCCACGCTTTTTTATTGTCGCCTGTTATCGCAGCTAAGTCCCCTCCTATGTCAGGTCGTAAGTTAAGGGTGCCATCAGAAAACGTCCCAGACCCGCCTACCCCGCACATTATGTCACAGCTGGGACATTGTGCGCAGTAGCCGAGTTCTTCCATCGGACATTTGCGATCTTTTATATCGTGTCCCCTGTCAATAACCAATACCTTCAAGTCGTGATCGGCAAGCTCGTTCGCTGCAAACATCCCCGCAGGCCCAGCGCCCACTATTATTATATCCCAGTTCAAATCATTTTCTAGCTCAGCTTCGTTCATGTTATGTCACGATCTTCTCTAATTGATCGAGCTCAAGTGCCCGTTTAATCTCGAGCGCGAGCCTCCTTCCAGAGCTCATTCTCGTTCTAAAAAGTGAGTTTCCGTAGGGGGCTCCGAGGTATGTATGTACGTTAGTCCCACCGCCGATGCGGGTTGCGATGTCATAGACGTAAAAGTCCATATTTTGATCAACAATTGTTTGTAGACAAAAAGGCCCGATTATTGGAGCGGTGTAATGCTGCTTTGAAAATGTTACGAATTTTTCCGCCATCATGTAACACTTTCTCCAGGAGCGATTCTCTTAGTGATGCATTAGCGTGGCCGACTATGACCATCAGCGGGTCACGATACTGCGCGGCAATCTCTAACTGTTGCGCGGCGGGAATTCGCACTAAGCCATCTAAATTGCTTTCGAATCTGAAGTCAATGCCAAGCAGCTCGACCTCGTCGTCTATCGGCGAGTAGAAGAAGTTGAAGTTAAAAACAGGGCCGATGATGTATTGCTCAATCCGCGCATGACGTAATGCCCCCTGCGTGATGATGTCACGATCTAGGAGACGCTGCGCTTTTTCGTCAAATTCTTCTGGAGATGCGGCAGTAAAAAACCCGCGCTCAAGGGTCATATGTTTGTGATGGAGTTTCACCATAACGAGTGTATCAATGTCCTCTTTGTTCTCATACTGCTTCGGAATCGATATGCCTGCTTGCTCACTTACCCAGATAGTAATTCTCTTTTTCAGTCTCCCTGTTTTCAATTTTAGAGCATGTCTCTCGTGCCGACGAGTGGCACTCTAAAATCATTTTCCACCTGTCGAATACCATTATACACAACAAAAGATCGATTGGGGATAAACAACGTGTTTCTCTTAATAAGTGTGTTTTGAAGATCACTGTGTAACATCAAGTTAAATTCATCTAAAACGACTGTTTCATCGACAATGCCCTTCGAGAATCGATTTGTCTCTCTTCTCTTAAAGTATTTCGTATACAGCGCGTCTCGTCCCTTTTGGCAGATCACTAAATTTTGAATTCCCTCATCCCTCGCTCCGTCACAAACGTCTAACGCTGAGTGCGAACCGAGGACGCCAATTGTGATATTTTGCGTATCGTACGCACTGATAGTGTCTAAGATTTGCTGCCTTTCAATCATTTGTACCCCCCAACATATTACTTGTATAAGTATAAATCTTTTCAGCCGCTGAAATCAAGTGGCGTCATCACGTAAAGTTTCAGACAACTTTGCAATCAAGAGAATTTCATGAAAGAGTAACGATGCCGTGCCGTTCCTTATGTATGATATTCAGGCGAGAAGAGATGATAACGTAGTTAAAAGGATATTGATAAGAAAGAGCTTAAAAGTTTACTTAACTTATGTAAGTCGGATTACCGTACTGTTTGTATATATCGTGCTTCAGATCATTTCAGAAGTAAAAATTATTCGTTCTAAAAAAAGTACTTATTAGAATGAAAAAGAATTAGTTTTTGCCTGCACGTGGAAGTTGATCTTGGACTTCAGCTGTTTGTTCACACGTGTTTTTCAATGCGCTGAGTCGGTCACCTATGTGCCAAATATAATTAAAAACATCTTTAAGTAATTCATCCACACCATTTACTTCTTTATCACTTCGTTTTAGCAGCCTTATCATGTAATCAAGGTCACTTAGTACGCCAGAGGCATCCCCCAGTCTTTCCAATAGGTCATCGTATGTAATTGCAACTTCGAATCCTATTTTTCCGTCTTCCTTTATTTTGGGGGTTATAGCACGTCGGATCATCTTTCATATTCCTTACTCGCGTATAAAATAAAGTTAACAAGTAGTAGCATTGCGAGTATTTCTTGCCACTACCTGCTTGAAGGAGGCGATATTCAAACTTTCACGTAGAGCTTGCCTTTGCCTAGCTCCGCGTGATCGCCGGTAAAAACTTTGAAGGTGACTGGTCTACCCTCACACTCTATTTCTTCCTCCCCATTTGGCGAAAAACCTGGCACCATGGCTTCAATTGTACCGAGCACATAGATAGAACCTCTATTCATCTGCCCGCCAACTCGTCCCGGCGAGTTCCCATAAATGATGATTTTTCCTCCCGGATCTTTAGAGGTGTTTCCTTTCCCAGCATGAATTCCGGCATTAATGTTAACGTTGCCTTCGACTATGATAGTACCGCCCATGATGTAATCACCAACGGTGTATCCGGCGTTGCCTTTGACCCTTATCGTGCCGCCCTTCATTCCTCTCCAATCACCGCGATACGATCCACCGAGGTAATCTCCTGCGTTGCCTTCGACGATGAGCTCACCGCCTTCCATTTGAATGCCCGCAAACGCATCAACGTTACCTGTAACTCTGATTCTTCCGCCCTTCATCCAGGCACCACAGTACATATCAACGTCGCCTTTACAGAGAACGGCACCTGCGGTCATCTTCGCACCGATGTGCCTTAACTCGCGGAACGCTTCCGTTGACTACAATGCCCTGCTCTTCAGCTGTCTGAGCTACCGAACCGGTTATATGGAAGAACTTGCCAAGTGGCCATGTGGTATTGCCTTCCCACACTTTTAACTCTGAAATTTCTTTAAGAGACTTACCCGCAAATACGTCTGGGCAGATCACGTCAGCTTCGAGCACTAAGTAATGCTCCTCATTCGGTGTGAGCGTTATTTTCTCCACTCAATTTCCCCCCTGCCATTCTTTCTCACTTTTACCCTGGCAATACGTGTCTCTCATCAACGCAACCGGATCGAGGACCGGGCCTGTCGCCTTTTCTACTTTGACCCGTAAGTTCTTATACTTTGGACTTCCCGTCGATTCGGTTAAAGGCGTTACGACGACATTCGCCCAGAGTCCACGCGGAATAAAAATTTCTCCCTTCTGCTGGCGATCGTCTTTCTTAGCCTTACAAACGACACTGTCACCGTACTCGTTGGTTACTTTGACGAACCACGGCTTTCCAAGTGCCTCAAAGTCTTCAGGGTTAATATTACAGTACGCTGCTTCGCGAGTGTAGTCGTCGGTAAACTTCCTCCCGCCCTTAATAACCGCGCCTTGGAAGGCCGTTGAACCCGAATTAAGAATAATTTCCACTTTTTTCACCTCATATTACTGATTGCTACTCAGCGCGCATCACGAGCTTATCCAGCCCGCGCGCAAACTCTTCTTTAGCGATCGCGTCGCTGCCCTTGACGCCAACGCTTGTCAATCCTGACGCCTCTTTTTTCTTTATGACCTCAAACAGCTGCTTCAGCGTGTCCTCATTTGACTCAGTGAAATCAAATGGAGGTTTACAGAAGCTTCTCGCGTGTATAGGAACGAGGTCCATCCGATAGAAGCAACCTTCATTTTCCATCCCATCCAGAACTCCAGGCAGTACCACGTCACTTATAAATGCTTGGGGTCCTTCAGCTGTTTCAATTGACACAACAGGAATCTTGAACAGTCGTTCGACAGTTTTCTTCGGCAAGTGCGCTCCTAGGTCTGCACACATTACAAAACACGCGTCTACTTCCCCTCTAGTGATCGCATCAACACACGAGTACTCACCTGGTTGGTATCGTGGTTCACCTCTTGAAAAGTCGACCGCATACGGGAAACCGCACTGCCACGAAAGCACTTCGTTGAAGCCGGCGACGTTACAGTGACCTCTGTTAGCAAGTATGACAAATTTGGTGAACTTATTACCTATCTGCGTCAATCGCATTGCCATTGAAGCGTTGTAATGCTTGCCTATGGTGCTCGCAATGCCCAAGCCGACCCAGATCACGCCGAAATTGGCCTCTTTCATCATATCTGCCATTTTGTAGAGAGTTTCCTTGGATATTCCAGTCACCTCTTCCACCGATTCATGTGGTTCAAATCCTTGTAAAATCGTAGCTATAGCGTTGAGAACCTCATAATCAGTTCCAGGTTTTAACTGGACGTGCAAGTCGGCGTGTTCTGCCGTTGTCGAACGTCTTGGATCTACCACAATCACTTTTCTGCCCTTGTAACCTTGTTGAGCAAAAAACCCTCGAACGAATTCTGAGTGACGACTCAAATGGCGTGGATGGGAATCCTCGGGATTACATCCCCAGTAAATATTCAAGTCAGCGCGATTTCGGCACTCTCCGAGAGTGCATTGCACTTGTCCAACATCTTGTACGGCCATAACCGTCGGCCCGTGACAAATCGTTGCATTGCCATCAACAAGGCCGCCAAGATGTTCAGCAATTTCAATACCAACTCCCATTGCTTGGGTTGACGTTTCTGAGCCTATGAAGAAAAACGGCCGTTTCGCCTTAGTCAGTATGTCTGCAGCTCTATCAAGTGCTTCTTCCCAGCTCGCGTCTTTTCCGTTGATTTTCGGTTTCTTTATCCTATGCGAACTGCGCAATTCTCTGAATTTTGCATCACCCATGACGCACGCGTTCCGCGTGAGTACCCTCATCTTCTGTGAGTTCGACATAAATGTCATCACAAGATATTCCGCATAGTGGACACGTGACATCGTCACATACGATTTTTTCGTTTGTAGTTAAGACCGGTTCAGAAGTCAAGATCGCACCTCAATTTATTAAATACGTTCGCTTTTTCTCAAATGTTCTTCTTAAAGGATCGAAAAGCAGTGATGACTAGTATTCGAAGTGTTTCCTTGAGGGTCCGCTTCATTAGTTCGCATTTAATGCTTTTTTCACCTTTTCAAATCAATTTCCTTAATTTATGTCTAGAGTATCGACTAACATAACCGATATGATTCTAGGATAATATTGATATATATTTTAGTTGATATATATTTACCGATCATACGGAACAGTCATATCGAATAGACTGATAAACTACAGACTGATAAACTACAAACTGAGATTTTCATGAACGCTCAAAGTTGGAATAAATTAAATTATCTGCTAAATAAGTGCAACGTAACGCATGAAATTAAGTCATACGTTAGAGAATGTGTAAAATTTCACGGTTTTCCTGCTGCAGGTCTATTAATCAGCATTTTTATGGTTGACTTAGCCCTTGAAAAACTCGAAATAAGCAGAGATGAGAAAATGTACGCCGTTTCTGAAACCCCCAAGTGTGCTCCAGACGCGCTCCAAGTTTTAACGCATTGCACAGTTGGAAATCATGGACTCAGAATAATAAATACGGGAAGGTTCGCACTTACCATAAACAAGCAAACACACGAAGCAAACGCTGATGGAGTCAGAGTCTACATCGATGCAACCAAAGCACGTAACTATCCTATTCTATTTGCTTGGTATACTAATGACCCCCAGTATAAAGACAGCGTAGATGCATCGATGTTATTGAGTGAGATACTCACTGCTGGCAGGAATATTTTATCTTGGGAGCATGTTGAAGTTCACGTGCCAAAAAAGGAGAAGTGGAGCTCTATGATGTGCTCACGCTGTAACGAATTAGTACCTGAACATACTATTCAGAATGGGTTATGCCAAGCTTGAATAAAGGCTCCTACTATGATAAAATGTCCAAATTTGATGAGTGAAGAATATTGGTCCTCGTTAAATATAATCTACTGTTTCATCGCACTTTGGTGAGCACGAATATATAGGTGTAAAAAATGTAGTTTTATGTCACAGCGTTATTATTCTGATCAATCAGTGCGCCCTGTTATCAAGGCCGCTATAACGTCGCTACGTCTTATAATATAATATAATATAATATAATTAATGTAATTGTTAATATCGGCTATCAATCGCTCGTCTAGTGCCAAATCTCTTGCCCGTAGCTCTTTTTAATAGACAGCTTCTTCCCTTGATAAAAACAAATTTCACCACTTTTGCTCTAAAAGTTCTATCACGCGACAAGCCGCATAAATTGCGAGATTAACGATAAAAACTCTATTTTAGGATTTAGATATCTATAAAAATCAATAACTTAAGTTATGCGCGATCCGACGCCGGTGCAAGAAAAGTGACCCCTGTGAGCGATTTAATTAAAACAATGATAACAAATGAGATTATCACCAGAATTATAGCTAGAGAGATTGAAGCATCAATGTCACCTTGCAGCGCCGAATAGATGGCAAGAGGCATAGTCTGTGTTCTTCCCTGGAAATTACCTGCGAAGATTACCGTAGCCCCAAATTCGCCCAATGCACGTGCCCAGGTCATAATAGCCCCAGAAATGAGGCCATTTAGTGCTATTGGTACAGTTATTCTGAAAAAAGTATGTATTGAAGTGGCTCCAAGCGTCCTCGCTGCGGCCTCATATTCATGACTTACATCCTCGAAGCTTATTTTCGCCTGACGTATGTAAAAAGGAGAAGAGACGAAAACCTGCGCCATTATAACAGCAAGCGTAGTGAATGCTACGTCGAATCCAAAAACGTTAAAATATTGTCCAATCAATCCTCTCCTTCCAAATGCCAAGAGAAGTCCAAGACCTGCTACTGCCGGAGGTAACACAACGGGAAGATCTATTAAAGTATCTATCAATTGTTTTCCCCTGTACCGACGCCGAGCGTTAATATAGGCAACAGGAGTTCCAAAAATGATCACGATAACAACGGAAGAAATAGACGTAAGAAAGCTGAGCTTGATTGCTTCTCGTACTACATCAGTGGTAAGAGACTGAATAAAGCTATCAAGTGAGATTTTGAAAAAAAGGGCTGCAATAGTCAGGCTTACGAATGCAATTAGTACTCCGAATAGTAGATAAACAGCGAGAAGTAATGAACTTCTCTTCAGTTTATCGCTTAAGTTCGTATTGTTTCTACTCATATCGAATCTACTGCGTAGTAAATCCATATTTTTCCAAGACTCCCCCACTGAATAAAATTCACATACTCTGTGAAGTATTTCTCATTTAACGTCTTTCAAACTGCTTTAAAACACATATAGGCTATTGCACTGCGATTTTGAACGTGAGAAGTATAGCAATTTTTTCAAACTAATTCTTACACTGTGAGGGTATATATATGTATATAAACACTACACGATCATTGGTCGCTTAAGCACCACTTAAGATGTCATGTTATCCACTGTTGTTTTTTGTGAAGTCATATCTATTGCGGACACGGTCTGCGCATCGGTTGTCACGAAACAGTAAATCCATGCTTCTGCAAGACTGCTTGTCCTGCCGGAGAGTTAACTAGGTCGACAAAGTTCTGCGCCTGTTGGGCACTCTTCGAACCGCTTACCACCCCAATCGGGTATTGGGCTACGATGTTGAACGTGTCCAGTATCGTGACTTTTTCCACCTTGTCATTGTAGTGTGATGATACATCAGACATGGTTACAATGCCCGCATCGGCTTCTCCCAGCACAACCTTAGTAACAATACCGTCGACATTTGGTTCCTGTGATACGACGTTTGCGAGAACTCGGTTCTTATATTCGGGATCGGGTGGTATCATTGGCCGTTTTACCGAGCATTTGCAGCGTATACTCCCCACATGGAGTATCCCTCGTTCCGATAACGAGTTTTATCTCCGGTTGCGAGAGGTCTGACATGTTAGAGACGTGTGCATAGCTTGCCTTCGGGACGATGATGGCCAACTTGTTCTTCGCAAAGACCGTCACGCTCGAGTTGTTCATCAAGCCCTCGTCCTTTAGCGCGTTCATATGGGTCATATTTGCAGCCGCGAAAACGTCTGCATACGCTCCTTGCTCTATTTGCGTGCGGAGAATCTGACTGCCGTCAAAGTTGAAGGAAACAATGGTATCCGAATGATTCGTGTGATAGTTGTGACCGATCTCAGTAAATGCATCGGTCAACGATGCTGCTGCGAATACGGTCACTTGCTTGCCTTGAGCGGTTTGTGTAGGGGCAGTACAGCCACACGTGATGACGAGCGCACTCACAATAGCACATAATAAACAGCATGAGCGTCTTACTCTTCATGTTACATCTCCTTTGTCCATAGTTAGCAAAGGGTCAGCATCGTTCTCCTCGTGATACTGTAGAACGGTCAACTGCGTAAGCACACAATATTTTAGGCAGAGGTCTTAAAATGCCAACGATAGCACTATAGGTTGATAAACTGCATCGCAAGTGCTTGCTTCGTGCTGGGATGATACATCAATCAGATACGTACAGCACACCAGCATCGGCCACTGCACGCTATTTGTAACACTACGCCATCCCTGTCGTTCTCTGTGATATTACACCCGCCGTGGTCACATTCTGCGATGACAATCCTTGTAGAACAATAAATCCATACTTCTGCAAGACTGCTTGCCCTGCTGGAGAGTTCACATAGTTAATGAAGTCCTGTGCTAATACAGGGTCTTTTGACTGTTTCAAAATACCAATGGGATATTGTGCTACCACGTTGTACCTATCCGGAATGATGATCTTATCGACTTGATCCTTTTGTTTCAGTGGAACATCAGATTGATACACAAACCCTGCGTCAGCTTCTCCCAGCGCTACCTTCGTCACAATATTATTAACATTCGGCTCTTGCGATACCACATTTGACAGTACTCTGTTTTTATAGTCAGGACCATAAACGGTATCATTGGCCATTTTAGCAAGCACCTGCAGAGTGTAATTGCCTACCGGTACACTCTGTGTTCCTATCACAAGTTTTACTCCTTGTTTCGCAAGATCTGACATGGTTGTAATATATGCAGGATTGCCCTTGGGGATAATCACCTCGAGCTTGTTTTGCGCAAATACGTTGACCGTTGAATTATTCATGTACCCTTTGCTCTTTAATGCGTTCATTTGTGTATTACTCGCAGAGGCAAAAATATCAGCATACGCACCGTTTTCAATTTGGGTTTGCAGTACCCTGACTGCCATCAAAGTTGAAGGAAACATTGGTATCCGAATGATTCGTGTGATAGTTGTGACCGATCTCAGTAAATGCATCGGTCAACGATGCTGCTGCGAATACGGTCACTTGCTTGCCTTGAGCGGTTTGTGTAGGGGCAGTACAGCCACACGTGATGACGAGCGCGGTCACAACAGCGCACAGTAAAACCGGCATAAGCTTTTTACTCTTCATGTTACATCTCCTTTATCTGTGGGTAGCAGGGGGGTCAACACCGACCCCCGCATGGCTATAGAGCGACCACTTGATTAAGCCCGCAATAGCTTTTACTTCCACATTCCGAAGGTGGTGAAATAAGCAACGGTTGTTCGCGTCGCTTACGGATATTTTAAGATGTAATTATATAAAAGCGTTATGACTGACCAGTAACAACGCTTTTATAGCTAAAGGTCAATAATAGTCTCAGGATGTGGGTGTAAAAAAATGCACCCACAGCCTTATCTCCCATCAGTTTAACGCTGAGAAGGCTGTGGATAACAGATAGTACTGGGGTACCGTAGTGGCGGGCATTGTCGTGTTGGTGAACGACAATCAACTCGTAGCCGGTACTGTCACATATTCATGAGCTCTTCTCAGCTTTAAACGTTGCCAGCATTGCTCCTCCACAGCGGTCATTATGCTGTTATATCTGTGGCGGTTCTGGCTACTACTGGTGACAGAAAGGATAGCGAAAAAGTCTAAAGGCGACAGATATGAGCGCTTTTGCCATCGAGTATCACTCATGCTACGCGCATTTGATCTATGATTTTACACAAAGTACACAACGTGTGACCGAAGACGAGCTCGCACTGATAGATGCTATTGCTCAAAAATACGTCAAAATGAGCTGTGGCACCGATGAGCAGTCACGTCACACACGAAGTCGTACGTTTGGCTGTATCGTTGTGCATCGTGCGTATCTGCCAGCGCTGCTCGACGAGCTTATGCCGGTGTTCGAGGAGATTACGTCAGCCACGACATGAGGGAGCATGAACAAGCTGCGTCGATATTAGCCTCGTTCAGCGTTAATAGTGAGAAACGTTTAACAACTCACAGGTTAATCCATAAACGGTGAATGTATATGCAGATTAGCGTACGTAACAAGCTTTCTGGTACCGTCAAAGAGGTAAAACTGGGCCAAGTCATGGCGGAAGTCATCGTTCAGGTGGGCGAGAATAAAATCGTAGCGGCTATCACAAAAGACGCTGCTGAAGAGCTCGCCCTTAAAGCAGGGGATAATGTCACGGCATTAGTGAAATCAACGTCTGTAATTATTCAAAAATAGAATTAAAAAGATAAAAATTACACTAGGATTTGTAATTCGAATGGCATTAACGAGATGGTTCATTCTATCCGCTCAGCGTGCCCTCGTGGTTTTGAATTAACAGTATGTCATGTGCGGTTTAAGGGGACTTTCGGCGAATTCACCACGTCATGCCCTCTTTGTGCCATCGCCTGCACTCGCGTTCTAATTAATCGCCACGTCGATTATTTTCAGGCCTAGTCTTGCATTTATTACCTCTACTACCATATGTCGGAATCCTGCAATGATTCTGTCAAAAATCCAATAAACGCGAGCTGACCTGTTAACCATTATATTACATAAAGTAGCAGTACTCATCATTCATTGTCTTGAGATACTGTGCAAATAGAGACGCAATGATATAATAATAGTGCAGATGCATTATGATTGCATCTTTACATAACAACTCGAGGTCTGCATATGCTACTTAGTATTATGCAGACCACCGTGGACAATAACACTCTTTTATGTTTGCTACTGTCGGTCAAACCGATCTGATTTAAGATTTAACGCATCAATGGTATGCATCGTTACGTTGTTTTGAATTATAAGTTAATTGACACAAGGCACTAACTAACACCTAAAAAACGTAAAGCGCTTTATTGTTTCTGTAACTTTACAGATGTTGACTTAACGTGACGGAGTCTCCTACGTTTAGCCCCATTTCTTCTGCGCATCCTTAGTAATCACTGATACGATCTCCTCACCGCCATCACGATAACTATTTCAGCCATTACTTTGCCGATCTTAATCTCCTTGATAGTTCTAGCAGTTTATTACAAATGCTAATCTGCACTTACGTCCCCCTTAAACTAAAACTACGAAATTGTATATGTGCTATTACCCATAAGTTATATCACTTAAACACGTTTTGAGAATTAACAAACAATGTAACTAACGCATAAAGCATTTTACCAACATTTTACGCCAACGTGAGCAGTAAATTGTTTGTTTGGCGCTTTGTCCAATCATCTATCTATAAGGTCAGAAACTGCCATTGTTGTTGAAATTACTCAGTTGTGAATTAATTTAACAAAAGCTTTCTTATTTACTACTATAAACTCCTAATGACTGACATAATTTACATTCAGCAAAGTTAAAGAAGTTGTGAATTACTATCTCAATTGCTTATGAAACAAGAATATTCAGGCGAAGTTCAAGAATACTTAATGTACATAGATGGGGTGTGGGTGCGATCATTAAATGGAGATTCTTTTGAAGTTCGCAACCCTTACAACAATAGTCTTTATGCTCTCGTTCAAGACGGTGGCAAAGAAGATCCTAAAACAGCAGTTGATGCTCCGTATTCTGCAAAAGGAATGTGGGAAGAAACCTCGCCCGCTGCTCGTGCTGACTATCTCTATCGATTATATGACGTAATGGCTACTAAGAAAGACGAACTGAGAGATATACTTATTAATGAGAGTGGTTCAACCTACAAAAAGGCGTCTGCTGAAGTGATGGCTACACTTCGAATGTTGCGATCAACAATAGAAGAGGCACGACGTGTTGTAGGAGATATCATCTCTTCAGATGCCGGAAAATTTTCAGCGACGATAAGACGTCCCGCAGGCGTAATTACGGCAATAACGCCATTTAATTATCCTCTTTTGTTATCAATGAAAAAGTGCCTTCCTGCATTAGTCGTTGGCAATACGGTTGTCCTTAAACCTGCGAGTGTAACGCCAATTAGTCAACTAAAAATAGCTGAATTGCTTGATGCACTCGGCCTGCCTGCAGGAGTTTTCAGACATTATAACAGGAGCGGGAAAAAAAATTGGAGATGAACTTGTCACTAATCCTAACGTTGCCCACGTTTCATTTACTGGATCATATAACCGGGAAACATATTCCGCAGAAAGCCGCTAAAAGTCTGAAGAAAGTCACACTTGAGTTGGGAGGTAGCGACCCACTGATAATTTTAAAAGACGCTGATTTAGACTATGCGGTGGATGCAGCTGTTTTTGGTGCATTTTTCATCAAGGGCGGGTGTATATTCTGCTAAACGAATTATTGTTGATGATCCAATTGCTGCCGAGTTTGTCGAGCGGTTCGTAAAGAGAGTTAAAAATCTTAAAGTTGGTGACCCACGACAACCAGATACCGATATTGGGCCTTTAACCACAAAAGCCCAACTAGAGAAACCGCATGCTCAAGTGCAAGATGCCCTAGATAAAGGAGCGACCTTCCAATGCGGCGACACCGTATAAAAACCGACTCTGACTATCCAACTGTTATTACTGATGTAACACCAAACATGCGGGTATATAGAGAAGAGGTCTTCGGACCAGCACGGCCGGTGATACCAGTGAATGATGAAAATGAGGCGATAACAGTAGCAAATGACACAATATATGGCCTTTCATCGGGAATTGTTACAAGAGACCTTAACAAAGCCATTTTGATCGCTAAGAAACTAGAATGCGGAATGGTTCATATAAACGACTCACCACTCCACTTTGAGTCCCACGTTCCCTTTGGAGGGATAAAATGCAGCGGTTTTGGACGTGAAGGTGGCAGGTACTCTGCCGAAGATCTTACTGAACTAAAATGGATAACAATTCAAATAGGGAATCGAAATTTTCCAATTTAGATCTACGTTATTACAGCATTCATGCAGATATTGGCTATAGCCGGTTTTTATGTAATTATTTAAAATCAAGCTCTCACGAGTGATAAGCTACTGCTACCATATTATCTGTTCGTCGTCTATCCGATCCCCTTTTCAAAACGAAGTCTCTTATAAGAGCCAACACCCAATAGAAAGGAATATTAAATTTTGCATGCTCTTTGAGACTATCTATGTGCTCTTCTTATTTTTTTAGTAAAAAGCTCTTTTTGATCTTTTTTTAATATCGCAAATGGATCGTCATCTAATATGTCTTTTAATTTGTATTCTACTGACATTTGCACATACGCAATCTCGATGTTGTTGTTACGATTAAGTTGTAGCCTTTTGTTACCAAGCGTGGCTCTTGTGAGTCCCATAAGACAGTCAGCTACGTGCGAATTTACGTCAGTGGGGAGTTTCAAACAGGTGTCTTTTATGTCGCAATTAAAGAACTTCATGGCATAGTAGGCAATTTTTACCCCAACTCCGATCTCTGCACACTTCTCACCGTGGTAATTATAAGCTTCCCGTAATAACGACATGAGAATAATATTTTCATTGCCGTAGCGCAAGATGATCGATGTACAGGTCTAGGTATCTCGAGCCCAGAATACAACGTCTTGTCCTCCAGAATACGGTTTTATGTCAATAACAGGTGACCCATCAATAAGATCTAACGGATCAACGTAGAGGAGATTTCCTTCTATTTTAACAAGGTGTGTGGCTGTTATTGAAATCGGATTAGGGCGTGCTGGCGATCTAAGAGAGAAGACACCTTGCTTGCTTAAATCTGGATTTAACTTGCGGGGAGCAACTAACAGCACGTTTCTGTCGGCTTTATCAAACCAACATATGACATTTATATGAGTGTTATTTTCAATACACTTCAAACCTAGTTTAAACTCATCAAATATTTCTATAATTGCAGGAACTCCCTGCAGTGGCATTTCTCTGCCCTCACTGATATCAGATCGTACAATACCTATAGGAGCTATTTCAAACTTCATGTCCGCCGCACGTTTCCGATTTATCAGGTTGGTTATGAGCTCAATTTTTGCGTACTATCACGAAGTTAACCAATATTTTATATATATAAAGAACATGTTTGAGGTTCATTACGCTCTGTGTCAAGATTTTCTTGAAAACTAACGTCAACCGTTTTCGAAATAGTCAATTGCTTTTTCCGATTACATCTACGTTTGAAGCTTTAAATAACGCGGAGACCTCTCTATCTCTTGTTAGATGTAAGAGTTCAGATGACCGTTGGGTTATGTAAGCACTTAGTATAAATCCGCAATCAATTTTTACCTTGCAAATGGGTCCTAAAGGAATTATCTGCTTCACGTTTCCATTAAAGACATTCCTAGCGCTCGAAATGGTTTCACCAACGTGTAATGTTATATTTTCTGGCCTTATCCCCAAAATTACTTCACTGCCTATAACAACGTCAGAGATAGCCTCTACAATAGTATTACCTACATCGACTGAAATGAGCCCATCGTCATTGGAGATTACAACACCCTGAAATATATTTTCCATGCCAACAAATCGTGCAATGAATTCATCTTTGGGGTGATTAAACACTTGGTCTGATGAGCCGGTCTGAATTAATCGCCCGTTATGCATAATGCCAATTCTGTCAGCTAACACTGTTGCTTCGACTTGATCGTGCGTTACATACAAGGTTGTTATCCCAACATTTCCGATTATTTCCTTTAACTCATCGCGGACTGTTTCTTTTGCCCGAGCATCAAGTGAGCTCAATGGTTCATCGAGTAGTAAGAGCCTCGGCTCTAGAATCAAAGATCGTGCCAGCGCAACCCGTTGTTTTTCTCCACCGCTTAATGTCGTAGGCCGGCGATCCTTAAGTGGCACTATGTCTAGTAACTCCATAAGCTCGCGAATTCGAGTTTCAACATTCGAAATCTTATAGTACTTTGTGCCGAACTTGATATTTTTGTACACAGACATGTTTGGGAATAGAGCATAGTCCTGAAACATGTAACCAACGCGCCTTTTTTCAGTAGGCATAAACGTGACATCATCGGTATCTATGAAAACTTTACCTTTGCTAGGATAACTGAAGCCGGCAATAAGATCAAGCAACACAGTCTTTCCAGCACCGCTTGGACCCAAAATTACAAAAAACTCTTCACTTTTAACTCTAAGGTTAATATCTTGAAGCGTAAACTGTCCAAGCCTAACGTACGCGTGTTCAACGTCGACTGATGTCATTTCTCTGTCCTCTTCCTAAGTATTACGAATCGAAGTACTACAAATACGATTAACGTAATCATAAGTAATAGTGCCGCTATAGCTGACGACGCCTTAAGTCCAAATTGCAAGTACTGATCAGCTATTAAGATTGGGGCAGTCATGGGATAGTATGCTATAATATACACAGCCCCAAACTCACTTATAGCTCGTGCCCACACCAACAATGCTCCTACCATTATGCTTCTAAATGCAAGTGGGAGGCTAATTCTGCGAAACACTTCAAATTGAGAAGCACCAAGGGATCGCGCGGCTTGTTCAACGTCGCGGTCAATGCTCTCAAATCCTTCTCTAGCCGAGTTGATCATGAAGGGAGAGCTGACGAAAAGCATCGCAATGACGATTCCAGCAAGGGTTCCATAAAACTGAATGTTAAATATGTTATATAAAGGAGCCCCAAAAACTCCAGTTCTGCCCCACACAAGTAGAAGAGCGATGCCTGCCACAGTATGCGGAACGACTAGAGGCAGATCCACCAAACTTTCTACAAAGCTTTTTCCCGGAAATGTTTTACGAGCTAATAAATATGCAAGAGGAACTCCGAGGATCAACGCAGCAATTGCGGTTATTAATGCTGCATAAACGCTTAAACCTATTGCATCATATACTTTCTGAGTCTGCAATGTGTTCGCGAGATCCTGCGGACTATGTGAGAGCAGAGTATTTGCAAGGGGTACGAACACAATAATGAGACCAATAGTACCTCACAATCGAAAAAATTACCAATGTAGTGTTAATTTGGTATTTCAAAACAGACATATGGCGTCACTTTTGTAAAAATAAAAGAAAAAGGTCACTTAACCTTTTCCATCGCGCGACATCAAATTAGTAAACTAAAGCAGACACGTTAAGCTTACGCCTTCTTCGTTCGCTGCTGGTCTTTGAGCGATATAAATTTTTCGCTGTTGTAGCAAGTTATACTCCTTTCATACTAGCATTAGCAATTCGTGTCGTGACACTCATTATAGCAGGGTTAGTTGTTGTGGGTGAGGCGAATGGTTTCAACCAATCAGGGATAGTTCCTACCGTCTGCACCGGCTTTAACATTTTTTGGCCGCTGTCCCCCATTATCTTGGTTCCTTGAGGGCCCAGAAGAAACATCACAAACTGCGCTGCCTCATCGGGGTTCGGTGCGTTGTGCGGTACTGTGATGCCATATTCGATAACAGATCCGTTGTAAGTTTTGTTTGCCGAAGTCACACTAACTGTTTTATATACACTATCATACTGCGGATCTGAGAGGTTAATTTGCGGTGGAAGGTCAACATATGAGAGATTGTGCTGTAATGCAACTGATTTATAGTTCCATGCATAGTCTATCTGTCCCACTTCCAATAAAGCAATTAAATCAGTTTCTTTTGACCGTACATTCTTATCAGGAGCTTGTGCGAGCAACTTGTTATATAAACCAGGCTGGTTATAATACTCCTCAGCAAGCTTCCACACCATTAGCGTCCTATAACCGTTTGGATCAATGTCTGGGTTGGCCCTCCCAACTTGAACATCGGCTCTTGATAAAACTTGATACCAATTAGTTGAATTTATCTCCTTTGCATACTTGCTACTATTCGTGTACATTACTACCATCGAGTTAGTGGCAAACTTCGCATACCAGTTCGTAAGGTTATTTTTGTAGAGATAGGTGTTTATTGGTTCCCAGTCCGAAGTCGCAACAACGTCAGCAGTTCTATTTAGTTCTGAGATCTTCTTTACTGATTCAACACTTCCTGCTGCTTCGAGCTGTACGGTAATATTCGGATACTGGTTTTGAAACGCGATGACAGTTTGATTGAATGGCACTGCGAGACTTCCCGCGTGAAACACCGTTAGCGTTTTGGTCTTCGTTGTCGAAGTACAACCTGCAGCGGACACTAATAATATACTGATTGTGAGAAGTGCTAATAACACAATTTTTAGGTTCTTCATTGCTAGCCTCCTACACTGTATGTCCGTTAAAATTAAACGATCATAACGGTTACGTGCTCATTTATAATCAATTTTATTGTAATACAAGCAATTTTAAGCCAGATAACGCAGACTGCAGATTCAATTAGTTTTTACGATTGTTTGTTTATAAATGCCAGATAGTAAAGCTAAAATGTTGCAAATCGACTTCTAGGCACAGCATTCAAGCATTCAACAGATGTATTGCAACGAGCTTGTACCTCAGTCAATAGACACGATTCAGATGCAGACATCAACTATCGAAGTTAATTTAAGAGCATCAGAGATACGCGTGGACTGCCAATTATAGCATAAACTAGCCATCAGAAAAATTATCTGATATTTATAGTTCAATCAAATAGCATTTGAAAAAAAATGGCATCAAAAATTATATCTCTTTCATTTGCTTTTCGTTTAGATGTGAAGACTATCGTAATTATCGGTGATGGAATGGCCGACGAACCACTAGACGAACTAGGCGGCAAGACTCCTTTAGAGTACGCTAGTATCCCAAATATGGATTTACTTGCAAAATATGGAGCTAACGGAGAATTCTATGCAATACAGCCCGGTATAACTGTCGACAGCGATACGGCCCATCTTGCTCTCCTCGGGCAAGACGTAGACCTGTCCTATTCGAACAGAGGCGCGTATGAATCATTGGGGGCGGGTTTAGACCTTTACCCAGACGACATAGGATTTAGAGTAAACTTTGCGACAATAGACGATGAGTTCACACTAGTTGATGGACGGGCTGGTCGTATTAAAAGTGAGGCAAAACAACTTGAATTGGCTATAAATTCGAATCTCAAGCTTAATGCGGCCGAATTTGAGTTTAAACAGACTGTGGGATTTAAAGGGGCCCTCGTTTTAAAAGATAAGAATTTTACAACTGGTGTTAAACTTCCAGCTCAATATGATGTCGGAAAAAAAATTTGGGCTAAACCACTCGCAAATTCTCCTGGGAATCTGTCCACAGTTGAGACACTAAATGAATTCATGAAGAAATCCTACGAAATTTTAAGAGCGCATCCGCTCAATTTACAGAGAATATCCGATGGGAAGCTTCCAGCAAATGTGATAATTCCGTGGGCAGTTGGGAGCATTGACCATATGAAACCAGTTATGAAGAAGTTCGGCAAGTGTCTATGTGTTGCTGCTGTTCCTGTCATAAAAGGAGTATGCAGATATTCGGGCATGGACATTGTGGATGTTCCGAATGTTACAGGTGAATGGGACACCGATACGATCTCAAACAGTACCGTTGCTCTTAAACATTTGGAAGAGTATAACTTAATTCTCATCCACGTCGAAGGTACAGATGAGGCAAGTCACGATGGAGACGTTGAAGGAAAATTGACTATCATTGAAAAAATCGATGACATGATAGGACACATTCTCGATGCGGTAAATCGTAAGGAGATGCGCTTTGCTTTACTATCTGATCACGGCTCCTCTAGCATAAAACACATTCACATGACTGAAGCAGTCCCTATCACTGTGTGCGGGAAAGGAGTGAGGCCAGATAATGTTGCTACATACAGTGAAAGATCAGCGAGGGCCGGAAGGCTCGATACAATAATCGGCAAAGACTTAATGCCGCTATTAGCGCGACCAACAATCTAAGTTTATATACAGTAAACCAAAATGACATTTACAATACGAAACGTCAATTTAGAGCTAACGCCCTGTGTGCACGGGGGCAGATCAGTAGAAGTTCAAGAGACGCTGGGCGATGTGTTTGATTTTAGCGCAAACTTTAATCCGTTATTCTTCCCGAATCTAGACAAAATTCTCTCAACTTCGCTTTCATCTGTGAAAGCATATCCAGACAACCGATATCGACGGTTCAGAGAAGTGGTAGCTAATTATTTGAACGTTGATCCAGATATTGTCGTGCCCGGAAATGGTTCTGTAGAACTCATAAGAAGCGTAACGTCAGCAGTTCTATCAACAGGGGATAAGGTAGTAGTTCCTGCCCCGACGTTCGATGAGTATGAGTATGCGTGTAAATTGTGTGGCGCCGAAATAACATTGCTCCTATATGGCACGTTGAAAACTTCATACGTGAGCTTAAAGTTCTTCTGTCAGAAGAAGATATAAAAATGGTTTTTTTGTGCAATCCAAACAATCCTACTGGAAGATTATTAAGTAGAGATCACATCTCTGAGATAGCAGATTCCTGCAGAGAAAAAGGAACTATTCTTTTCGTCGATGAAGTCTTCATTGAACTGTCAGATCCTGCCTCACAGTGCCGTACACGTTGATTACGACAATATTTTCGTGTTAAGATCATTGACAAAGTCGTTTTCAATTCCAGGTCTAAGGGTCGGCTATGGGTTAGCTCCCTATACTCTATCATCGACTTTGGATTGTTTAAGGATACCATGGAACTTAAACTCGATTGCTGCTCAGGTTAGTGCACTCCTGCTATCAGATTGTGAGAGTTACTTATTAGCCTCCCGCAATTTGATAGCACGAGAACGACGTACGCTTAATGAAAAATTGAGCGCGATTGCCGGCATTCATCCGTTGAAGAGTGCAGCAAATTTCATAATGGCTGATGTCTCAAAAACAGGGCTTAGTTCTACGGAGCTTGCGCTAAAAATGCTTGCTCGCGGATTCTTAATTCGAGATTGTAGCTCATTTAGGCTTACTAAAGGCAACTATATCAGGGTCGCAGTACGCTTGAAAGAAGAAAACGAAAAATTACTAGACAATTTAGAACAGGTTATAACAAGAGACAGTTTCGATAGTGCATAAGATCGTCACTGCTTTAAGACACTTTAGTGTTAAAAGCGAAGTCAACCGATGAGCAACTAGCGGAATACTGATGGGAACTGCTATTAAAATTAGCTCCCAAAGCTTCAACTAAATATATACACTTTATTTTGTCCGTAGCAAAAAGGGAGGCTTAACAGACTTCCTTTTAACCGAGAAGATTTTTTAGATATACTGCACAAAGCAAGCCATAATTAGATATGCAAGTACTTTTCTTAAAGATCTATTAGACGACAAATACACATGTAGAAGTTGAGACCAGTTATGATCGAAGTCATATTATTAACCCATAAAGGCTGCCCGGTGTGTCCGATGGCCAGACAGTTCTGGGAGGATTTAAAATCTAAATGCGCGTTTGAGTATAAAGACGTAGAAGTCTATACGCCGGAAGGATTGGGATTTATAAAAAAATTCGGCATACGAAGCGTACCTACGACCATCATCGATGGAAAAGTCGAATTTGTGGGAGTGCCTGAGAAAAACGTTGCGCTTGACAAAATCGGATGTCCTGATTCTGCCACATAATTATAACTGAACAAGAGTTGTTTGTTTCTTTATACAGCAACGCCATTTTTGCTATCATTTAAGTAACGTAGCCGTACAGCCGCACGGCTAATAAATCCACCGTAAAAAATGGTCTCAGCGAAGGCAATAGACAGCCAGGATTAATGCACGACAAATAATTTCTTGAAAGCAGCTCACAATGAACTGCGCACAATTTTACACATATAAACTGAAAGTCGTTGTTTAAATGAGGAATTCTCTGCTTTACGAACTATTAATTATCATCGTTAGTTCAGAGATAAGAGCTTCAAGTTGAATTCGCTCGTTTGAACAATCAATTAAATTGAAGTCGATCCTACCAAGAATGTGCAAGATTTTTGCTACAGAGTTCTGACTGAGCCCGATGCTTCGTACATTTCGTCTGAGTTGAGCGACAATCTCCTGCCCGCTAAGACCGTTTTCCAATAATAGTGCGTCAAGTACTTTTATTGCCTGCAGTGGCTCATTATTTAGTGAAAGTTCTAGTAGGGACTGTATTTCAGGTGCTCGTATGATGTTTGAGAGTTCATACACGGCGGTTAAGTCATCAGCATTCCTTTCATTTTCTAGAGCGATTTGGAGTATGGTCAAGGACTTTCTGAGATCTCCATTCGACAGATGAATTACTGCTGATATTAGCTCATCTGATGCGTGAGAGCCCTCAAGACCTGCGATTTTTTTAAGATAATCGAACACAACGTTGTCTTCAAGGCTTCTGAAAGGCACATTTAAACATCGTGATCTGATTGGGACAATGACGCTCGAAAGACGTGTCGTTGACAAAATAAATTTACAAGTGCGGTTGTATCGTTCAATTACTCTCCGCAAGGCTTGTTGGGCATCAATTGTAAGAGCATCTGCATCGTTGATAAATAATATCCTGTACTCTGCATCAAAAGGGGTGATGCTAGCAATTCCGTTCACGGCGTGCTTGAAATTATCAAGCAACCCTTTATTATTATCATAGAATCGTGAAAATGGCTTGGTAGTTGCAAGATATTTCTTTCCCCGCTCGAAGGCATTTGCAGCGTTTAATGCGATTAAATTTCCTTCCCAAGCTTCTCCATACACTTCCTTTGCGATAACCTCAGCCGTTGAACTTTTACCAGTACCTGCTGGGCCGCTAAAAAGGAGATTAGGGAGATTTTTGCTGTTTACTATTTTTTCAAGTTGCACCTTGATATGATCTTGGCCTACAATGCTCGTGAAGGATTTAGGTCTATATTTGTCAACCCATAACGTACTCAATTTCCTACACCTCCGTCAACGTGTAGTCCATAGATCCTACCCCAAATAAAGCAGCGTATTTTATATGAGTAATATTTTCAACATTCATATCTCTAAGCTTAGGATCAACCATAGTTAACAATTCAAACCCAGCACAGTCAATGCTAACAGGATCTGCACCTGCAAGCATATATCCTAAGTAAGCATGTTCACCTCCATGCCTAACTTCCTGTGCATAAATTAAGGTCTCAACTGCATCGACAATGAAGATATCAAATTTATCTTTAAGTGAAATTTCGGCAATTCCCTTATGTATATCAATTTTTTTTGCATGCATTGCCATGCGATCGCTGATTTTGAGGAGCCCAAAATGATTTTTAATCGCCCCAGTCAAGCCACACACCGAATGACTTTTCAAAACGGGAAGTGAAATTTTTAAATCGTAAGAGCTCGGAACTGCCGACATCGAAAGTATATTACTGTCGGCTTTAACTCGTACATACTTCCGCTTGTTTAAATTAATAAACTCAATGCCATGCTTTTCACACACACGCACTAGCGGATGATCTCTTATGATATTGTCTGCTCTTCTATCCCAAATAGAATCAAACGCAGGCCCATCGCCGACAGCCACATCATGATCTGACAAGTACCGATAAAACCGCATCAAGCACTAGCGGATCTGTGGTTGTAGGATAAGGCTCGCTCGAAACAAGGTTTGGTTTTACAAAAACTGATTTTACAGCCTTTATTTTGTCTTTAAAAAGATTCAACGCGGTATTAACAAAGTCACATTTCGTTGCAGCACTCGATATGGCGACATAAACGTCCGACATCAAGTATTAATATATAAAAACTTCATTAAATTCATTGGGGTTGCCATGGAGCAGCAAGAATGGATCTTGTGTAGATCTGAAATTAAATGGCTCCTCTCGAACGTTGAACAAACGAATCAAGAAGATCGTGACAAGGTCGAGCGGCTTACATCGATACTTTACGATCGTTCCGAGTATGATTTCAACAGCGTCCGACTGGCACTAACGAACCTCGACGTCAAGTCTTTGATGAAGATCGATTCTTTCGAAAGATCGTTATACTGTGGCGTATGATCAGGCTACAGAATGGATGATTGATGTCATCCTATATTATGAGTTCTCCTTGATTGAATGATTTTAATACCTTAATTCTGAATATGGCTTATTTATTTTAATCATAGTCTATTATAGATGCAGCCACCAACGTATTGCTCCCCTTGTGAACTATATTTTTAGTGAGAAATATAAGAAGAAGTTCTGTTCTAAAATTATGCGTTAGAACTTTACAAATAAATGTGATAGTCAACTCCACTAGTCTGTATTACTGCTCACTGCTATATGCAGTGCTTGAATGTCTCCCTACTGGCGAACTTCAATCTATTAAAAAGATCTTTTGGAGCAAGCTGCATTTTCTTAGAAACTAGCTAAAATGTCCAGCTCTGCTATATCGATAACATGATCTTTCTGCTCAAAATCAAATGATTAGCAAATTCATCTCTTTGCTTCGTCACTTTCAGAGTCTTCTATCGGTATTCTAGTAAATCTCGAAGCTCTTATGTTACCTGAATTGGTATCGTATTTTTTTATCGACAGTACTTTCATTATCTTCTATCACAATGCGCGTTTTCGTTGCATATTTGGCTTGTGGTGCTTCAGTGCTCGCTCCTCCCGACTTTGTGGAACGACTGTCATAGTCCGCCGTCATGGCGTACCTACTTCGACTATTTTCGTTTAATAAGAGAAATAATGCTAGAGCAAAGAGAGGCAGCTATTGGAAGTACTATAAGCATCCACATAGGAATCCCAAGAGTTCCCCTTGAGCCGCCCTCAAATTCTGTTACGTTAGTAGTATTCGAAAGCGGAACAACCACAGTCGTTATATTTTCAGAGCGTGCTGAAGATGAGGAGCTACTCAGTGGTGACGGTGAACTTTTCGTAGGGTTCGCTGATGGAGATGGAGATGGTTGCGCTTCAATGGAAATGGTCGCTGCATTCCAATTGTAATAATAGGTCGGTTGGATTGCAGAATTGGTGTCTTTGTAAATTAACGTTTGTACCGGGTATTTGCCCAACGGAAGATCAGGGATTGTATAAACGAGATCTTTCTGCTCATTCTGATTAAATGTCACGGTACACGACCCTTTGTACATCAAATATCCATATTTGTCCACAACAAGTATGTCCACCTTTGTACTAGGCATCGCCTCCCCAAAGTTTTTTATTGAAACTTCTATTGTATGATTATCCACAACAGTCGTCTTGACCGTCAAAGGCTCCGCTTTTACTGGCATAATTAAACAAACTAGTAGGAGCGCTGCAATAGAAAGCTTAACAATAACCGACATAATGTATCCCAAGATAACACTTAGTGTTAAGAGACATGAAGGAACAAAGCAATAGTTAAGTGTTGTGTTAACGTCACAAATCGAAACGTGATTCTTTGACCAGCTGTTACGTAGCACGTGAGCTCCTTGTAAGACTACAGAATAGCAACGAATGAACGACAGCTAATGAACAACCAAGCTGTAAAATTAACTCTAGAACTTAAAATTGTCAACTACTATTCACCAAAATCCATTCAGAGCATCGATGATAAAAACGTAACAACCAAACTACAAGCGTAATTGGAACATATCTCTAGGGGACTATAATTATAGCTAAAGTTAAAGCAATTTTAAATAGTCTCCCCGGCTCCACGCCCTCAAGCATAAGCGGCTCCATTGCCTATATTGATCTATCTTTGTGATAACGTGACCAAGGTTCTTGAGACTGAAACCGTAAGTCAGGTTGAATTGCTGCCGAAATCGGATTTTTTTCGGTCAAGTAGCACTCTTCTTCTTAGTATAGCAAAATGCGTTCCATTAAAGTCACTATCTTCCCGCGGTAGCACCAAGTGTATTTACCCGCGCATAGTAAGCCCTTTGTAATATGCTGAACTTCCAAGGGACTCTTCGATTCTCAATAACTGATTGTATTTAGCATTACGATCGCTTCGCGCTGGCGCACCTGCTTTGATGAATTCGGAACCGAGAGCGACAGAAACGTCTGCGATTGTGGTGTCCTCAGTTTCGCCCGATCTATGACTGACCACCACTGAGTACCCGTTTCTAAACGCGAGGGTAGCGGCGTCAAATGCTTCTGAAATAGTACCAATCTGGTTTAACTTCAAAAGAAGTGAGTTTCCAGCACCCATTTCAATCCCTTTCGCCAATCGGTTCGTATTTGTAACAAATAAGTCATCTCCAACAATGACCGTTGCAGAAAGTCGTGACGTCAAACGCGCCCAGTCATTAAAATTCTCTTGTTCTAATGGATCTTCAATGAGAACTATCGGATAACTTTTTACAAGCTGTTCATAATAATCCATCAACTCGGCACTCGAGAACGTTTTCCCGTCTATTGTATATTTCCCGTCCTTGAAAAATTCGGACGCAGCACAGTCCATTCCAAGTCGAATTTCATTACTGTATCCGGCATTATCGACTGCTGTTATGATTGCATCAAATGCCTCAGAAGTTGTCGTTAGATAAGGTGCAAATCCTCCCTCGTCTCCTACATTTGTTGCTCCAGCCCCATAGCTTGACTGTAATACGTTCTTCAGCTCGTGGTACGTTTCAACTCCTATCCTTAGGGCATCTGAAAACGTTTCTGTTCCTATTGGTATGATATGGAATTCTTGAATTGACAGCTCGTTTCCAGCATGTTGTCCGCCGTTTATAACGTTCATAATGGGTACTGGGAGAGCGTATGCATTCGAACCTCCGAGGTATTGAAAGAGGGGTATATCAATAGCGTTTGCCGCTGCTCGAGCTACAGCAATAGACACCCCAAGAATGGCGTTTGCGCCGAGGTTAGATTTATTTGGCGTGCCGTCTAGCTCTATCAATGATCGATCGATGTCCCTCTGAGCTCGCACATCCATCCCGATAATACAACGTGATATGATGTTATTTACATTGTTGATAGCTCTAACTACTCCTTTTCCCTTATAACGACTCTCGTCATCCCTAAGCTCTAGTGCCTCATTTATACCAGTAGATGCTCCCGAGGGCACAATAGCTCGGCCAAAAACGAAATCCGTATAGACCTCCACTTCGACAGTGGGGTTTCCTCTCGAATCAAGAACTTCTCTACCTATTACGCGCTCTATTTCAAACGTACTACCACCGTCCTTTATCAGCGCTCAAATTATTTAGAGTATCATAAAGATATCAGTTTAAATCATTTGCCCTTTAATCACACCATTTACGTGAACCCAGTATGGCTAAGAAAGTCTGATCATTTTTAACGTGAGCTGACCTGTTGAAACCACTGTAACCTTACAAAGATACTTGTACATTTCTATGAGTAAATGAACAGAATGAATAAAAGAGATGCCAACAGAATGCATACTCATCACCTAAGGTAGTTTTTGTCAGTGCAATACGCGGCACAAATGAAAAAAGGATACTCGCAAAAAATTTAAGCGCTAAAGTTGCTTCCTACATGCATTAAATGGTAAGCAAATGGTTCAGCAAAGACGTATTCATTTTTGGAGTTAGTTTTAACGTATTAATCCTTGGGATTGTAAGCTTATTTGCTGACATGAGTACCTGAGATGGTCTACCCCCTGGTACCTCTTTTCCTTGTAAATGTGCTTGGTGCTTCGTTTATCGATGTAGGAATCATCGAGGGTATCGCCGAAAGCACTGCAAGCATTTTTAAAATTGTTTCCGGGTACATTTCAGATAGGTTCGGAAAGCGCAAATCACTTGTGTATTCGGGCTACGGGATCTCAGCAATAGCAAAACCGCTCCTTGCTGTAACTACTGCTTGGCAACAAGTCTTAGGGCTGAGATTCATTGACCGGCTTGGAAAGGGTGTACGAGACTCAGCACGTGATGCTATAATTTCTGAGTCCGGAGGAAAAGGCACGGGGAGGTCATTTGGCTTCCAGCGATCACTCGACACGTTAGGCGCCGTAATAGGTCCGCTCATTGCTGCGTCTCTCTTTATCTATTTAAGCTATAGAGGATTGTTTCTTCTTGCCTTTATTCCAGGACTTTTCGCGACGCTACTTGTAGTGTTTTTCGTAAAAGATACAGCAGTCGGAATGCGAGATGGCCGCGTATACCAAATATCATTTAGATCGTTTGATAGAAACTTCAAAATCTTGCTCGTTGGACTTGGCATCTTTTTTATAGGGAATTCGAGTGATGCATTCTTATTTTTACGTGCACAAAATCTCGGAATAGCAGCGGTATTCATACCAATACTGTATCTCATATCCAACCTTGTATATCCACTGACCGCTTTTCCATTTGGCATTCTCTCAGATAAAATAGGCAGAAAAAGGGTACTTCTCCTCGGTTATAGCATATTTTTTATTGTTTATCTTGGATTTGCACTTGCTAACTCTTCACTAATAATGTGGATGCTCTTTCCGGTTTATGGACTCTATTATGGTCTAACCGATGGCGTATCCAAAGCTTTAGTATCAGATCTCGCTCCTCAAACTCTTAAAGCGACTGCCTTCGGGACATATTACACGATTATTGGCATTGTAGCATTGCCAGCGAGTTTTGTAGCTGGAGGACTATGGCAGATGCTTGGACCTCCTTATGCCTTCTTTTATGGGGCGGCAATGTCTGCAGCAGCTATTATAACAATCGGGCTATTTGTTAAAAAAGATTAGCTTGAATGAATGCTAAACCTTTGCGCTTAGTAGAGTGAAAAATCGGCGCATTATTCAGATTTCAGATTTAGTCGAAAAGTTTTTTCTTTCATTTATGAGGTTTATTTCACTAATGAGACTTTATAGTGTTACTCTCTTCTTTATCTAGAGCATTGAAATCGAAGCTACTAGCCATTCTTCAGCAGGTAAAAATTATCCTTCTTACAGGTAGAAGATAAGAAGGCAGTATCAATCCTATCCCCGGAATGATCATTTACGTGATATTTTGTGAGGCTTTTTCATTTACTAGTCTTCTCTCAAAAAAAGTATAAAAAAGGCTGAATTGAAATATACAGTGTTACTTAAGTTGTTTAAACTGATGATATTTTAAATTAATCACAAGTGAACTTATCGAGAGAGCATAGATTAAATGCAGAGATCTCCTAAGAGAGATGAAATTAACAAGAAACAAATGTGTTGAGTTTTGTCGCTATATGAATAGTTCCACATATTTGTGACGGGTATAAAGTTTTTTGAAGTAAATTTGTTAAATCTATCCAACTTACTTAAGTCCAAGCGGTTCGATGAGATCTCTTATGCAATAGCAATGCCGCGTCCATGACTTCGACCATTTTTGCTAGATTCTGAGGGAGAACTTCGCTAATACTTACAACGGTACATTCATTTGAGCAAGTCTTCCTCCATTATAACAGGGGCAGCAGCTTGATCCCATCTGATCCTATATGTCTCATGCAGAATAAATTTTATATAGAACAACTACTCTACTAAAAACGGAGGTATTACATTGATTGGTGGTCAACCGATTCTCATTCTAAAAGAGGGAACCCAAAGGACGAAAGGCAAAGAGGCCCAGTCCTCGAATTTTATGGCCAGCAGGGCAGTTGCTGAAGCCGTCAGGACCACGCTCGGACCAAAAGGAATGGATAAAATGTTAGTTGAGTCAATGGGCGATGTGGTAATCACAAACGACGGTGCAACGATATTAAAGGAGATGGATATTGAACATCCTGCAGCTAAGATGATGGTTGAGGTAGCGAAAACGCAAGACGATGAAGTTGGAGATGGAACGACAACGGCAGTCATACTCGCAGGAGAATTATTGCGGAAAGCTGAAGAACTGCTTGAGCAAGATATCCATCCAACTGTCATCGAAAAGGGCTATGGATTGGCCGCAGAAAAAGCGATAGAAATTGTTGAAGCCCTATCGCGCGACGTTACAATAAACGATGATGAACTTCTGCAGATGATTGCAAAGACTGCGCTCGTCGGTAAGGGTGCGGAAGAGGGAAAAGATATCTTTGCAGATCTAGTGGTTAAAGCCGTAAAATATGTAGCACAACAAACCGACGGCAAGTACACGATTGATGAAGATGATGTCAAGATAGAAAAGAAGGTCGGGGGCTCACTTAGTGATTCTGAGCTAATCGAAGGCGTCGTCGTTGATAAGGAACGCGCAGCAAAGGGCATGCCAAAAAAAGTCTGCGATGCAAAGATTCTCGTATACGATCAACCACTTGAATTGAAGAAAACCAAGACCGATGCCAAGATAAAAATTAAAGATCCATCACAGATGCAACTCTTTATGGAGCGCGATCACGAGGCATTAATCGAAAAGGCTGAAAAGATAAAGATCTGTGGTGCAAATGTCGTCTTTTGTCAGAAAGGAATTGATGATCTCGTGCAGTGGCACTTCGCTCGGAATAACATTTTAGCCGTTGAGAACGTTAAGCGCGAAGACATCGAGACTATCTCAAAAGTCACCGGAGCGCGAGTCATATCAAGCCTTGACGACGTCAGCTCAGCTGACTTGGGATACGCTGGCGAGGTAGAAGAGACAATTGATATTGAAGCCGGATGCGCAACATGCGGAATTGACTAAATAATGGGGAGAGAATGATGATAACAATTAAAAAATGCAAAAATCCACGAGTTGTGAGCATCTTGATTCATGGCGGAACGGACCACATCGTTGAAGAAATGGATCGTGCCGTATATGATGCGCTACGGGTAACCCAAGCATCCATAGAAGACGGAAAAATTGTAGCGGGAGGAAGCGCTCCAGAAATTGAAATCGCTCTGGGGCTGAGAAATTATGCTTCAACTCTCAGTGGGAGGGAACAGCTCGCGATTATGGCGTTTGCTGATGCCATTGAAGTAATACCGAAGACTCTTGCTGAAAATTCAGGTCTCGATCCTATTGACACGCTTGTTACTTTGCGAGCGTCTCACGAAAGCGGAAACAGCACCACAGGGATTGATATCAACACGGGGAAGGCTGTCGAAATGTGGCCAGATGTTGTGGAACCTTTACGAACGAAAAAACAGGCCATTTTGTCGGCCTCTGAAGCAGCTAATATGATCGTCAGGATAGATGACGTTATTCAAGCTGCCAAATTCGAAAAGCCCCCGTCTCCAGAAGGAGGGATGGGTGAAATGCCGGAAGATATGATGGATTAAATGAAAGTGGATAAGGATTGAATGAGGGTGTTTTAAATACACCCATGTTCTTTTTATTACGTTTGTTTTATTGTTTACGCAATTATTACTTATCTTGAATACGCTGTTACGAGTGTTTAAAGGGATAAATGAGACATAAAGAGCGGTGGTTTTCTCTCTTAACTAGCGTCTGTCATGATATGTACGAAGCGTCGTTAAATTACAGTTAAGCAACTGCAGTCAAACTAGTACCACGTGAACAGCAAACGATCATTGCGTCTGCAATTTTATCCGCTGACCTAAAATGCACTTTCCTCCGCGCAGCCCACCAAAAGGATTTTTAGGCGTGCCTAGTGAATTCATGCACCTCGCCATAATGGCTGCGCCCCGTGCAAGACCGTCATCTACAAACACGACATAATCTTCTGGTTTGTCATACAGTCCCATCTCTCTGACAATCTTTAAAATATGATGTGGCTTATTGCCAGTAATGCCTGCCCTTCCAGTTATGCCGATAGTGGTCTTGCTGCTGATGAGACCCTTTGTTAACGACGTACTTATAATTCGCTCAGCAATCCCGGTAGATACCCAGTCGATCGTGTTAAAAAGCATCTCTACTCCGAAATCTTCATAGATTTCTCCCCCCACCTTTGAAATTCTATGAAGGTCGCTCCCGTTCTCACCAGAATCAACGCCTATTAGTGTAAGTCCAATTTTTTCCGCCGCTTTTGGATTTACGGGAACGCTCCCGAATCGTCGTGAAGAAATAGGAACTTCTTCTATTCGTATGTGCTGATGAATTTCTCGCGCAAGGATCCGCGCATCCTTTTCCTTGACGAGAGCGTACTTAAGCCTGCTTGGTTTGGGGAGATCAAACGTGGTTCCGCTTGTTTCATTCACAAGCCCTGTGCCGCGCCCTATGGAATCAATAATTTCACCTGATATCCCGCAGAAGTTTGCTATGGTGTTTGCATAGGGAAGTCCATCATTTGTTATACGCCCTTTGAACGTTGTTCCAAAATCCATTGATAGACAGGGGTTTCTAAAATCGACGTTTGCCCACTTTGCCCCTTCTTTAATCCCAGCTGTGGCAAGCTCGCCTTCCATCTCGTTTGCCACAACTTCCACGCCTGTCGACCCAATCGGCGGAAGCACCCCACTGACTGAGCCGTCAAATGCTACTTTGTTCAGGAGACTGTACTCACGAAACTTCTTGGGAAGATGTTCGATCGTCATTGCAGGCGTCATCTTCCGCGGACTTACTCCTGCCATAAGGCAGCCGTCTGCAAGGGCGATAATGAATTCGCCTATGTCTTCTGGTCGGTCAAAACCTGCGACTACTCCTGTTGATCTTACGACAAAATGGAGGTCGTCGGCTAACTCAAGATTTGCGGTTCTGACTGACTGAATGAGTGTGTCCTTGACCATCTCGGCTATCGATCCTCGTGTAAGCGGTCTGTAAGTGAGTGTACGACCAAATATGTCCTCACCAGGTTTAGGATCGCGCACATCACGGGTCATATGTACGACTTTATTGACAATGTACGCCTTGCCATCTTTCATATTCGAAGCGGTTAAGATGCATTTAGTAGTGGTATTACCAACTTCTACGGAAGCGACTACGTAATAAGGGCCCTTCTTAATCTCGAGAAGGAACACCTCCTCGTTTTTCGCTATCTTTGGCTTTGATCCCAAAAGACTTGAAAACATTACAGTTTTTCCTCCATAAAAATAATCACATCAAGCGGTGGGCTCAAATCAGATCGTTCCGTGCTAGCTCTTTCCCTATTCTCGCTTTTTCACATATTAGTAACACGTTGTTTTGAGTACCGATATTATATAAATATCGACATTTATTTCTATTCTCTAGAGAGCACGTCGTTGAGGAATTTTTTTCCTTCAGAAGATCCAAAAACTGGCAGGCCCCAATTCTGGACAACCTGTGTCCTCAAAGTTACAACTTCTTGTTGTAACAGCGCATTATACCCAGCCTTTTGATAACTCCCCCTGTATACAAGAATCCCTCGCCGCTGCCAAGCTGGAGTTTTTGCTAGATTGACCCCGTGCGTAAATACTAACTCATGGATATCGTTCGAAGTCATATTGCGTAGTTTCTCGTGAGCTTCTCTGCCGCTAAATCCAGCTTTTCGTAAACAGTAGTATCCATAGGCATTCACGTGGTTTCGCCAAGCCTCGGCTTGCCTCCACGCAAGGTAGGTTTGAATGTCATAGGCACCCACAGGAACAACTCGACAATCAAATGCTGCAGGTTTGTTAAGAGACATTTTCAAGGTAAAAGCGCTAGAGATGTAGCTGGCGACCACAGAATTTAATTTCTCAACTCTCCCTCTATACGGCAGCTCATAAAAAAGCAAGCTGATTTCATCTGAAAACGTGAAAGCAAGTGCAGGAGAGAACCCACTAATGCATATCAACAACTCCGATGTATCAGCCATAACCTTAGCAAATCGTAAATCATATGGCTGTTCGCACTTTAAATTGGTAAGTGTCTTTCTAAAATTCCTCCCATCAGCTCGTACAAAGCAAGGAGCAACCGCGCGCAAATTCGAGTAGATCTCGTGATCCTTCATCACAATTCTTCTTTCGGTTTTGCGCGAGAAATTAACGTCTTTACTACGTTACTGACGAGTATAATATCGGCAATCGACTTTGCAAAACGGTACGGTATAACGATAAATCTATATTTAATATCGAAGAGATTATGATTAACATCTCCAACTACTATACCTGTTACTTTCTTTTCGTTTGTGTCTATCTTTATGTCCTCCACCTTTCCGATGTACTCACCTTTATCGGTGTAGACATTCAGATCCATTATTTGGGTTAATTCGATCCGCATAGTGACGCTCCGTCGTAATTATCACGGATATACAATCACATACGCTTTATGACTAAAGTAATATATAGTTTATTAAATAATAGGGAATAACAGGTCGTTTTTATGCCGTGGTCATTTCAAATTGCCAAAATAAAGGGGATACCTATCCGTATTCACTTCACGTTTTTGCTAATTATTCCACTCTTTGCTGTAGCATTCGCCATATCTCCGTCACCATTTGGATTTGGAAACGTCCAAAATGCATATATATATGGAACCATTGCTGCACTTGGGTTATTCGGTTGTGTGACGCTCCACGAACTCGGCCACTCTCTTTTAGCTATGAGGTACGGCATCAAAATAGAGAGCATAACTCTCTACCTATTTGGAGGGGTTTCAGCTATTGAGATCCCAAAAAACCCTCGAATTGAGCTTCCAACGGCATTAATTGGTCCTTTGGTGAGCATTGCTCTCGGAATTGTTTTTCTGCTGCCTTCATTTGTTATTACCGAACAAGTCCCAAGTCTGTTCGTAAAGCTTTTTGCATACATAAATCTCGTCTTAGGCGGCTTTAACTTAATACCTGCATTTCCAATGGACGGTGGTAGAGTATTGACGGGCGGTATTGGCTATGAAGAGATCCTATCTGGAAGCTACAAGAATGGCAGTACAAATAGGTAAAACTCTTGCAGTTTTTATGGGACTGATTGGACTTTTTTATAATCCATTCTTAATAATAATTGCATTTTTCATTTACATAGCAGCTTCGGAGGAGGGGCGTCAAACCTCAGTATCTGAAACGCTTTCAGGCATAAAAGTCAAAGATATTATGACGACAGATGTAATCACGGTGTCTCCTGAACTAAATATAACTGGGCTTATTGATCTCATGTTTGAGAGAAAGCACATGGGATACCCGGTTGTCGATAATAGAAAATTAGTAGGCATCGTAACCTTCACAGATGCCCGACAAGTTCCAGTAAACCGACGTGATGATATAATGGTTGGAAACGTCATGCATCGAGAATTGATTGTTACGACTCCAAATGAAGACGCGAGTGACGTGATAATGAAGATCTCTCAGAAGAACGTCGGACGCATTCCCGTTGTTGACGGAGGATCGCTCGTAGGCATAGTTACCCGAAATGATCTAACTAATGCAATTACACTTCTCACAGAGGCACGAGACGACATAGTAAGGCCAGATGGCACAATCGCACGAGTAATTCGGACCTGAATCTGCATGGATGACACAGTATCAGACAATTTAAAAATCACCATAGTAGGCACAGCGCACGTATCTGAAAAGAGCATTCGAGAAGTGCGAGAGACAATAGAAAGGGAGAGACCTGACGTAGTAGCTGTAGAACTGTGTCCCAGCCGCTATAATGCATTGATTTCTTCTGACACACCTGAAGTATCTGCGAAAGACATACTTGTCAGTGGCAAAGTCTATCATTTTTTAGTGCACTGGCTTTTGGCATACGTCCAAAATAAAATTGGCATGGAGGTCGGCGTAAAGCCTGGAAGTGAGATGCTTTCCGCTATTGAATCAGCTCAAAGCGTTGGAGCACAAGTTGCACTTGTAGATCGGGATATCAGCATCACCATCGCGCGGTTCTGGGCTAAGATGAGCATAGTCGAGAAACTAAAAATGCTCATAGCGCTTCTCGACATCACTAGAAGCAGCGACCAAATAGAGCTTGACAGCATTACTGATGAAGACATTATCTCACAACTCATTGAAGAGCTGCGGCAGTTTTCACCGAATGCAGCTAACGTACTTGTGGACGAGCGAGATGCTTACATCGCAGGATCATTATTAAGATTGCGAGGAAAGGTCGTAGCTGTAGTCGGCGCTGGGCATAAAGAAGGCATACGGAGGTATTTGGACCATCCGGAACGTATTCCACCACTCGATTCAATAAACACAACCCCGAAGAAGCGCTTCAGCATTGCGAAGATTGCTGGCGTCGTTTTCTTAGGTATTATATTTACAACTGTTTGCGCTATTGTTTACGTCTGGAATACCATTTAATCAGCTTATGCTCGCTCTTGGATGCTGGTTTGCGTTGCATTCAGCTTTAGCGGCAGCATGTGCAACGATTGGCAAGAGTCATCCACTAGCGATAGTAACGTCGGCCTGTTATGCCGGGTTTAGCCCGTTTATACCCATACCATTTTTAAAAGTAGGCGTAATTGCAGGAGTGATCGAAGCTGGAAAAAGACCCCCAACAACCGAAGACTTTAGAGGACTAACTAAGGTGGAGTCTGTGCGTCAGCTATTCTCAAACAAACTTTTTAGAATACTTATTATTGCAGCGTTCGTAAACATTGGCAGCTCACTTGCAACATTTATTGCACTGCTCGTTATATTCCCAATGACAGGCGTCAATGTCTACGATATCCTTGCGCACGCTTTTTCGCGAGTAATAGGAGGATAAACTTAACTAATGCCGACAATGAAGACAAGTGCCAAAGAATTCCAAGACCTTTTCGCTGCGTGGCTGACGGTATCATTTGCATTTTCCCTCGCGTTCGGTCCTAGTTTTTTCAGAACGTCAACATTAGATTTGGTACCGAGTTTTGTAATATCCCTCATTGTCGTAGGAACAGGCTTCGTGTTGCACGAACTGATGCACAAATTTACAGCTCAACGGTTTGGATTTTGGTCTGAATTCAGGGCTAATTATACTATGCTCATTTTTTCAGTAATCCTTGCTTACTTAACAAGGATCGTCTTTGCAGCTCCAGGTGCCACTCTTATCTACGGACGAGACATTACAAAGAAGCAAAATGGTATTATTTCAGCAGCTGGTCCCCTCCTAAATCTGGGGCTCGCAGGTATTTATCTTGTGTTACATCGTCAGTCGGAGGAATCATCTCACAGATTGGACGTTACGGATTTGTAATTAATATATGGCTCTCAGCATTCAATTTGCTCCCAATAAGCGTTCTTGACGGAAAGAAAGTGCTTGCTTGGGGGGTTCTTCAGTACATTGCAATTGCTATACTTCCGTTCATTGGAGCCATTTACGTGTTTTTATCTAATTTTTTCTTGAAAAAAAGTTTACCGAAATATGCACGAAAATCTTAACGTTTTACACTATGTGACTCATGTTTCCGTAGCAACGTGGTCGATCAAAAGCTTATACTCTATCACGAGTCTCACCATACTATTAATCAAAAGCAAAAAAATAAAAAAAGGTGAATTTGTGTGTGGTGCTATATTTCTGATGATAAATATAACAAACGACAAAAACCATCTATTGACAAACTCAACCAACTTAAAAAATGCTGGCAATCGTCATTTTAGCACAACATAACCTACTACAGTAACATTCTCTAGATAAATAAGCGGTGAACTTAGTAAAAGTCACTCCTCTTAATATGATGGGGTAAAAGACTAACAGAAACACCACGAATCAAAGGCCGTAAACGCTCAGCTCACACGCGTTAAATTGAAGTCAAAATGTTTTTTAACATTGAAAGGCTTACAGAAGGCTTTAATACGATCATATTGATATTAAACCGTTATCACATCGCATAGGCACATCGTTATGAGATACGCTATGAAATTTGGTGGCACTTCGGTTGGTAATGGTGATAGGATAAAAAAAGTCGCCGAACTTATAAAAGAATACTGTGATGCTGGACATGAAATTGTAGTAATCGTATCGGCCATGGCTGGCGTAACTGATGAACTACAAGCTATAGCAGAAAATATGACTAGTGAATATGCAGAATTGCATGAAGTAACAGAGTTCGTCCAACGCGTTGGCAAACAGCACTTCGACGCTGTGTATAGCGCTATTGAAGATGAAATGATAATTACAGATGTCGTCTCAGAGATAGAAGTACGACTTGATGAGCTTAAAAATGTCCTTTCGGGGATATATCACCTTGGAGAACTTACTGATCGATCACATGATTATATTTCTTCATTTGGTGAAAGACTCTCTGCGCCCATCGTTTCAGGCGCATTGAAGTCGCTGAAGGTTCAATCAGTTTCCTTGATGGGTGGAGAAGCTGGCATAATCACGAATGGCAAGCATAGAGATGCCCGTCCAACAGAGTTAACCAACAGACGAGTTCGAGAACGAATAGTGCCGCTAATAGAAGTAGGAGTCGTTCCTGTAGTAATGGGCTTTATCGCGTACGACATCCATAACATTATCACCACACTCGGCAGAGGAGGTTCAGATTACACAGCTTCAATTGTTGGAGCAGCTTGCAACGCGGACGAAATATGGATTTGGACCGACGTAGATGGAATAATGACTGCCGATCCAAAGCTTGTAAAAAACTCCAAGACTCTTTCTGAAATTTCATATCTCGAGGCTATGGAAATATCATTCTTCGGGGCAAAAGTAATCCACCCCAAGACAATTGAACCTGCAATTAGTAGAGGCATCCCCGTACGAGTGAAAAATACATTTAATCCCGATGGGCACGGGACTTTAATTGTTCATCAAGTGGCAGATAATAAGAGCAGCATAAAAGCCGTAACAGCAATTAATAACGTATCGCTAGTAACCATCTCAGGTGCTGGAATGGCAGGTACGATTGGAGTAGCTGGTCACGTTTTTTCGAAGTTGGCAGAAGCTGGCGTTAATATAATTATGATCAGTCAGGCATCTAGCGAGTCAAATATCTCAATGCTTGTAGAAGAGGCACATTTAAGTGGAGCATTAACCGCGCTTCACCAACTAAAATCGGAATTCGAAGGAAATATTATACGAGAGATTACTTGCGATGAGGATGTGAGTGCAATAGCTATAGTCGGTTCAGGAATGGTCGGTAATCCTGGAATAGCTGGCAGAATATTCAGATCAGTCGGCAAAACACATGCTAACATAATCATGATAAGCCAAGGATCAAGTGAATATAACATATCATTTGTAGTAAGAAGGAATGCCGCAAAAAACGTTGTAGTAGCATTGCACGATGAATTTAAGCTTTCTGAAATAACTTAATTGAAGATCTTTTTCTAAATTTGCATAAAAAAGATCTCTAGCAAAGCAATTTGTGTAGCTTCCCATAGCTCATTATTCAACATGATCTTGTAAGAACGTTCTTTAATTGGTATCTTGCAGAAAAAATCTTGTTGACTCATGTGTTATGACCACAACAAGCTATTTATAAAAATACTCTTCATTTTTTCCTAGCACTCGTCAATTCAAAATTGTTACGCCAGTCATTATATCGTTACTAATTCGCTTGCATCAAGCAGATGGACCTAGCATAATTTGTTTATCGACTTGTATAATTCTTCGTTCGCGACGTTAAAGCTCGAATACACAAGTGAATCACTTTAGTCAGAGCAATCATAACTAGATTGAAAAATATTTCGCGCTTTATATTTTTGTAACGTGGTAGTGCCTGTGATCGACAAAACTGATACATTAACTCTTAGGTTAAAGAAAGACCGTAATACGACAGGCACTATTCTATTTAGTAAGGTGGACAAACTTATGATCTTGACTGCGCGTATGGGTTCTCACACTTTCGATTGTAATGACATTAATATAACAGAAGTACCTAAAGGTCAATTCTATGACTGATAGACGCCCATTAACATATGCTGAATCTGGCGTAGACATCATAGCAGAAGAATCGGCAATCAAAGCTCTAACTAAACATTTTAAATATAAACGAGAAGGATTTGGGGCTCCAATAGACGTTAACATGGGGTATGCCGGCCTCTTAGATCTAGGAGATTATATACTTGGCATCACCACTGATGGCGTTGGTTCAAAAGTTCTTGTAGCGACAGAAATGGGCAATTGGCGGACAATTGGAATAGACTGCGTAGCCATGAATGTAAATGACCTTTACGCTATGGGACTTGAACCAATTGCTTTTGTTGACTACCTGGCCATGGAGAACGTTGAACCCTCCATTACTGATCAAATTGGCATAGGGCTCGAAAAGGGAGGTAAAATTGCAAATAGTTTCGATCGTTGGAGGGGAGACCGCGAGTCTTCCAGAGATAATAAGAGGGTTCGACCTCGCTGGGGCATGCATTGGAATTGCAAAAAAGAGCGCTGTAGTCACAGGAGAGAAAATCGAAGAAGGGGATGCCATAATCGGAATTCCAAGCAGCGGGATTCACAGCAACGGATTAACCTTAGCGAGAAAGCTCCTTGTGAAGTATTCATATTATAAACGATATGAGGGAATGGAAAGAATCCTCGGAGAAGAACTTCTTGTCCCCACGAGGATCTACACCGAGGTGATAGATATAGTGAAAAAATGTACAGTTCATGGGCTTGCTCATATAACAGGAGGAGGGATTCTGAATCTTAGAAGACTCACGCACTTGGGATTTGATATATCAGATCCTCTTGAACCGCAGGCAATATTTAAAATGATATATTCAGAAGGAGTTGACGTAGAAGAGATGTATAAGACGTTCAATATGGGTATGGGTTTTGTGATAGTTGTTCCTGGGTCTGAAATAAAAAGAACTATGGAGTTAAGCGACGACGTGAAACTAGTCGGCACTATACAAGGTAACGGTATCAAAATAAAAACAGGCGATAGATACGTTGAAATTGTAAAATGAATACTATTAATGCTAGAAAAACTTATCTAATGAAAGATGAAAAGAGAGCAATATGAGGATAGCATACATACTTTTAATTGCCTTATCATTCACACTTGTAAGTGGCTGCGTAAATCCTCTCGTACCCTCAGCAACGCCATCACCCACGGTGACAAAGCTTATTGAGCCCGAAGTATCTGCGAATTTATCAGTTGGATATCAAAAGGTTTTTGCTGTTACGCTGGATGGCGATAATTACACGGCTACGGAAACTCATCCGTCAACATTTATTTACCGGTTTACGGACGAAAATGGCAATACAACAATTTATGTTGATGAAAACTCAAGTTTATTAAAAGTCGTTGGGAAAGACTACATTTTACGATATAAAAATCCGCTACCTAAAGTACAGTATCCACTTCTTAAAGGAGAGAACTGGTACTATGCGAGTCCAATTACCTTCACTACCAATAACAGTACCGTTGATGGGCAGATAACAATTAACGGCACAGTTGAAAAGTTTGAAAATGCGACTATTTTTGGTAACACAACGTATCAAACAGCTGTAGTGAAACAGACAACAGTCACAAGTTATGGCATTGATAAAACAAACTATACCATATCAAATGAAAGCACATTATGGTATGGTCAAAATATAGGACTTATTAAATCCTACACTATTTCAAAAAGGTACATAGATAACTCGCTCGACCAAATATCTGAACAGCAACGAGTGTTAATAGAATTCAAAGAATAGAGTCACTCGCAGTACGTGTTGCTGAGTGATGATTATTCTGAATTCACTTCCATTTTCAAAACTTAGCTGAGCTTAATATGCCCATGAGGAAAGAGAGAAAATTTAACGTAAAAAACGAGCGTTTGTGAAAGGTGGTTTTAAAATGGACATTAGAGAGATGCTACAAGCGATAGGAATTACGATCGATGATATAACTGACACAGCAATGAAGCTTTGGGTACCGCATCCAGGTGTTGAAACAATAGACAAAGCTAGACACATATTTAATGACGAATTATCTCACTCATTTTTGGACCCCAACCTCTGTATTTTAATCTATACAGGAATTGCGCTTGAACGAGATGCGCGCGACGGCCTCATCCCTAATCTAGATCGTCACACATATTGCAATGACCTCACGTGTTTGATAGCTGACGAAGTTTTAGGAATGAGCATAGCAATGTACGTTGGAGGTTATAAAGGTCATTTCGACTACGTCAGATTTGACAACAAAAAACCTGGGATTCTCGGCAAGCTTGGCCCCTTCATGGACGATGTCATAGCGGGGTTAATCGGAGGCGTGTCTGCGAATATGTATGATAGAGGAATGGCGAATGTCCCGCAAGATGTTTGAAGCTCTGAGGGCTGGACTGGGTTTTCTAACAACTATCCCGGTAGGTTTCAGTGCACGAGGACTTGAAGAACTTGCGAATCATATGTACCTTTACGTCTTAGTCGGGGCCTTTATAGGATTCCTAATCGGAATTGTTGGAATGGCACTATCGTTTCTGCCCAATGTTAATATTTTCTTGCAATCATCAATTACATTAGTAGCACTTTATTCAATTACGGGTTTCATTCATCTCGATGGTTTAATCGATATGGGTGATGGATTGCTCAAACACGGAACTATGGAAGAAAGGCGTAAAGTGATAAAAGAACCCTATATTGGGGTTGGAGGAATTGCATTTTGTGTACTCTCATTTTTACTCCTATTTACTGGCATCATTTCGATACGAAGCATTTTGCTGCCCGCACTAATAACCGCAGAAGTTGCCGGAAAGCTATCAATGGTTGAATTAGCATCGTTCGGAAAAGCGACGCATAAAGGCCTCGGATCGCTATTTTCTGAGAGGTCGACGCCGATAACATTTGTAATCGCATTGACTGTAGCTCTTATTATTTCTTTTGCGTGCCTAAGTTGGAAAGGAGTTGTGGGGCTGCTCTCTTCAACTATTGTCGCTGGTGGGCTGCTAAAACTCTCAGACGTCTCTTTCGGTGGTATCAAGCGGAGATGTAATAGGGTCGTCGAATGAACTTGGTCGTGTGGTAACGCTACTCGTCATAAGCCTCTTTTAGGTAGATATTTATGGAAGCAATTGTGATGGCAGGTGGAAAAGGCACAAGATTAGCTTCCCCTGACGTGGAAAAACCACTAGTAAAATTTATTGGTAAGCCCATGATCGCGCACGTCATTCGAGCGTTAAAAAGATCAAAAATTGGCAAAATAACAGTAGCGGTATCGCCTTTTACACTAAAAACTAAGAAATGGGCAGAACATTCAAAATTAAGTGTTATAGTTACTCCTGGAAAGGGTTACATAGAAGACTATATCTGGACTGCCAAAATGTTGAACATTACACGTCCCTTTCTTATAATCACAGCAGATGTTCCACTGATAAATAAATACCTCATAAATAAGGTTATTGATTCCTACGCTCTAAAAGGTCATGGAGCGCTCGCAGTTTATGTTCCGCATACCTTGTACAAGGCCGTTTCAGTAAAACCAGACTTAGTCTTGAAAATTGGTGATAACGAGTTTGTCCCTGCTGGTCTTAATGTCATCGATGGAAAGATAATCGACAACGCGCAAGAGGAGACTATACTTGTACTTACCGATACGTCACTCGTTTTTAACGTAAATACGCTTTCAGACTTAGAAGCGCTATATAATCACTATTATAAAAGCCAAAACGAGAAGCTTGATAGCAAACAACGACTTGTCTTAGGCTGATTTAACCGTTACATTTTCTGTAGGTAACAATCCTCATATCTGACGAAACATCTCAAATCTGCGTTAATTTGATTTTAATTATTCAACAATCTATCCCTTAACAAAACGTAACTCGTTAAGGTTTTTATGATAGCTTTAGACTATTAACTTCGATCAAGTCAACAATTTGTGAAACGTCTGTAAGGGCATTTATGACGGGCAAATTCAAATACTTTGATAATTGAGTTGAGACCACCCCCGATATGCAGAACAAACCTGCTTGTATATCCTCCCGCATCTCTTTCTCATTCTTGGCGCATAGAATTTTGGGGAGGGCTACATTTCGAAAACCTTCGAGTATAAGGTAGTCCGTGTTAAAGTGGTTCATTAGCTCAAAAATACCAATTGATTTCTTTATCATTATCGTACTCTCCTTAACAGTTTTTATACCGATAATTTCCGCACCAGCTTTCCAATGTCGCCAAGTATCCTTTCCTTCTACATCAAGAGTGAAATCGTCAACATGAATATCCTTAATCGTCGATACAGAATATCCACGTGTTCGAAGATCTTTAATTATTTCAACTACTGTCGTCGTTTTTCCTGATTTAGAAAAACCATAAACAGCAAATACTCTCATCGAACCTAATACATCTTCTAAACTTAAAGTATAATCCCATAACGCACAGGCTCGTTATTAAAGTTATAAGTTAACAAGGCTAAAACACGTTTTACGTTACCAAAATTAAAGCAAACGTGATCGCAAACGCCAAAGAAATTATTAGCAGTAATAAAAAATTTAATCGTGCAGACCTCCTAAGGTATTCATCTAACGTTCTTTTGACTTCCAGTAGCGAGGATATGTGCCAGGTTCCATTATAACCCGCTTTGCTTCAGCTACAATTCCACCCTCAAGCACTGAAATGCCAAGCGCTACAATTTCCCCGTCGCGCGTATAGATTCCAGCGAGCTGCTTTTTTTTGAGATCAGTGGTCGATATTACTCCAGGCTCTGTTAGCTTTGCTCCGTGACAAATAGCGTCGACAGCGGTGTCCCGAACGATTATCTTTGGTAAGTGCTGTAACCCATATTCTACAGGTTTTATTATGTCCTTTATCGGACCTTCTTCTCCATCCTCAATCCAGAAATGATAGGCATCTTTCAAATCATGAAGGGTCACTACTGTAGATTCATCAAAGAGCCCTGATTTTGTTCTGCGAAGTTCTGCCATGTGTCCTCCAACTCCAAGTGCTTCACCTACATCGTGACAGAGCTTTCTAATATACGTTCCTGCCTGACAGCCTACTTTAAACAGCACATCTTTTCCTGAACGCTCTAAAAAATCAATGTAATAAATTTCACGCTTTCGTATTTGTCTTTTCACAGCCGACTTAACTGGAGGGCGTTGATAAATTATACCCGTAAACTCTCTAAATATTTCAAAAATTTTCTTTTCTGGTATCTCTTTGTGTAGATGGAGCGCACACACGTACTCTTTGGATACGTCAACTAAGCCTCCAATAACTTTCGTCGCGTCTTGTAACATTATTGGAAGAACACCGGTTACTTTTGGGTCTAGAGTTCCACTATGTCCTGCCTTGTCGATCTTAAGCGCCCGTTTCACCCACGCTGCCACTTCGTGACTGCTAGGTCCCCGAGGTTTGTCGATATTGACTATGCCTTTCTTTATAAGCTCTTCAATAGTTCGCTCGTTTGGATTCACCATGGCACGAAACAAGTTATTTCTTAAACATTTCGTTAAGTTTAACAGCAGCTAAAATTATGTCAATGACGGCTAGTTGATTCCAATGCTGGGTGTCTAGTATAAGGTCATAAATATCTAAGTCAAAGACATCGATGTTATACATTTCTAAGTATCGCTTCGCTTCGCTGTTCTCTCGCAATCGCGTTTCATCGAGAGCTTGTTCATATGACTTTTCCTCCCTATTAGCAATTCGCTGTGCCCTTACTTCAAGAGGTGCCTTAAGCCAGATAGTAAGGTCGCCGTTGACAATCCAACCCGATAACCTGCCTTCAACTACGACATTTTTGTAGCGATCTGCTATCTCAGCTTGTGTTCTATCGATCGTCCTGTCAATTTCTGGATCGGATTCTGCTAGAACGCTAAATCGTCCCAAATCCATGCAACGCTCGCGAGCAAGCTGTCTAAAAGCGTCTCCTGCCGAGACGTGCGTATAGCCGAGACTTTCAGATATACCTTTTGCAACTGTTGTCTTACCACTTCCAGGTGGGCCGCTAATCGTGATTATCAATAACTAGGTCTCCTCACTAAACCTAAAACTCCGTTCCCCTCAAAGTATCTGTAAGCTCCTCTACTGCTTCTGAAAGTTTACCATCTTCGTTATGCAGAATTTTTACCGTAGCACCTGTGTGGGCTGCGTATGCCATACAAGTAGCCCTGTTCACCTCTTGATGTTCCCTCACTCCTGCCGCATCCTGAACGTCGCGCATCCTTGATTTATCAGCACTCCTTCTCCTGAGGATTTGCTCTTCCGAAGATTCGACGACTATTATCATCTTTGGTTTTAACTCATCCAAGACCCAAACCGGAAGTCCTGGAAGGTACCCCTTGGGAGTTCGTACTGTGGCGTGAGTATCAATTATAATAGAGGGTGTTGTCATTTCTGCGATCGTTCTCGCCGCAATTGTCTGCAGCTCCCTCTGCCTTTCAGGATTCATCTTCCTTATATCATCGCGCGCTTTTACCCAATTCCGCGACAAAGCCCCCTTAAGCATCACGTCGCTATAGGTCACCATTTCAAACTGTTCGCCTTCAGCTCCTAATTTTTTAATTGCTTGTTTTGTAACGGTGGTCCCTCCGCTAGCAGGAACCCCCGTCAGTATAATGATGTGTGTCAAGTCATTCGATCCCCCTGATAACACTGCTCTACATAGTGCATACTAATGTATATCGAGTTATTTTAATTAAGTTACGGTTGTAAACCGTGTTTTGATAAAAACTCATTATATGCGTTAGTAGTTGCTTCAACAAGTTTATCGAACTGTTTAGGAGTCATAAAGACCCTAATGGTTGGCATTTCGTCTTCGCGTATAGGTTGCTGGGCAAAATCTATAACAAACTCATTTTCATTGAAATATATATTGATGAAGTTCGAAAAGAACGACATCAATATTTTTTGCTTTTTAGATGTTATATCTACGTTAAGCTCCCCTTTAGGCGGGGTAAAATCTCCAGGAAGAAATCCGGTTGCCAAATTATCACCTCATAAAGTTTAACTTATAACTACCAAAAAAGTTTTTAATCCTTATCTGATTGAAAGCCAACTACTGTAGTTTCGAATTTAGGCGCTCTCCTCTCGCCTTAAGCTCCTTTAATAGCCAATCTACTTTACTCTCTGCATCCTTGGTGGCGTTCTCATCAAATTCAACCGATATAATTAGTTTGCTGCCGGGTTTCAACCCTACAGGTAATAACGCTTTATGAACTTCTTCCGTGGCTCCATCCTCGACTATAAGTACAGCATAATCGTCTTCATATCTATCAAGATCTGCTCGAGTTATTTTGACGTTCGGCATAACATTATTCACCTCACCTGCTCATTTCCTTAATAATTTGCCCATCTGTTGAAACTTTAACAGTACTGCGCAGGTCGATTACATAAGTGTTGCATGTATTGCTTTCAACCTATTAAGAGTCTGTTTGCATTCTTAAGGGCAATGCAATTATCATTGTTTTATTATCAGTAAAGAACGGTTCACGTGGATTGCGCACTAGAGTAGTAGCATTACGGTCCGACATTAATCATATGTCTTACCCGAAGGCTTGCGCATGGTATATTCTGTCGCAGATAGGGGTAAAAGATCTCTTAGATGGTCGTAAATCACTCCCACCTACACTTTACCACCATAAATCGCATCAAGCATTTTGATAAACCGTCTTAGATGATCGTCACTCGGATGTGTACTAGCGACAACGTTAATTCTCATAATTTCAATACCTTTGAGATAACCAACAACGAATTCCACAGCTTTACGTACATCACATTCATGAGCATCTTCTTACCATTTGAACGCTGAACTGAAATTGCATCACCTTAACCGCATCAATTATATAACGCTAATTTTCCCGTCTCGTGACTGCTAATTCGAAGGGTATCTGCGAGGTTTTAGAACCTGCAGCGACCTCCAATCATTACTACAACCGTAAGAACGAGAATGATGGTATTACAATAAATTCCGGGTCAAGAGCTAATTGCTACATGTTCTATTATATCGAACAGTAATCCTATTCGTAACTATTTAGATTTTTTTATCAGATTTTAATAAAGATTTGCTTCATAAACAAGTCGTCTCATTTTTCTGGATGTGTCGACATAACTTTTTTTGAATGCTATAGACCACTAAGTATAACTAAAAACAAAAAAGCCCGAACTTAATCTGAGAACTCTCACGTCCACTATGCTTCTCCCAAGAAACGTCTCAGCATCGGATGCATCTCCATAACCTGCTCATTGGCGAGTTGCTCGTACAGCCTATAGACGATACTCACAGTTAGTAGCAGCGATGTCCCACCTACATTTCCAATTGTTCCTAAGAAGTTTGCAATAACTGCTAGAATTCCGACAAAAGCACCACCTATCACAGTTACCTTTGGGATATATCGAGTCATTACCTTCTCAATTATTTTGGGATCTCGCCGAAAACCTGGGATGCTCATTCCAGAATTTTGTATCTGCTCTGCGACTGCCTTTGGTCCCATCCCAGTAGTTTCGATCCAGAATAAGGCAAAGATGATGCCTCCTACAACCATTACTGTGATGTCGATTCCCGACCGTAGCAAAACCTCGTACCACGGATGGCCTGAGAGGCTAGGTAAGCCAGTCGCTGGGACTGTTAATTGGTGCTAAGTAGTACATAAGGCCCGAAGCAGCCTTGTTCCCTTGAAACGTTCCCACCCATGTGGCTCCAGCGTTATAGAGCAATATCCCAATCATCTGAACGTTCGCTTGTAAAGCGCGAACTAAGATCATCGGCAGCACACTTGCATAGATAAGCTTAACAGGGAACCTTCCGCGCGCTCCCCGCACTGAACTATGCGCTAAAGGAATCTCAATACGAGTACTTTCCACGTAAACAACAACTGCAAATATAGCAACTGTACTGATTGCTGCGAGTATCCCACCTTGGATGAGAAGGAACGTAAGCCCCTGGCTGCTTAAAAGCTGTTGCAGAGATGCGCTACCAAATATCTGAATGAGTCGCGGTATGAAGCCGGCTGCCAGACCAGTTGCTGCTTCAATATTCCAATTGATAGTGCCGGTGACGAGACCTTGCGCCACTCCTGCGACTATAAACATCCCTACTCCAGAACCAACACCCCATTTGCTCACAATTTCGTCTAAAAACAATATAAGTACGCCACCGATGACGATTTGTACGAAAATTATTAAGCGTATCGCACCAAGCCCCAATCCGGTGGAAGCGGCAAGGCCTGGATCAGGTGCGAGATACCCCCCAAGTACCTGCGGTGCTGCTTCTACGAATATCATAACAAAAATGAGGAGCTTCTGAAGCCCTTGATAGATGGCCTGATCGCGCGGATCACTAGTATCAAGTTTGATAATGTCGGCACCCTTAAAGAGTTGCAGTATAATGGATGCTGTTACTATGGGGCCTATACCGAGCTGCAGTACGGATCCCGAGCTTCCTGCCATAATTGCACGATAAAATCCGAAGAGATCCTGAGACTGCGGTGACAAGCCAAAAATCATAACATTTGTTAATATGAAATATATAACTAGCACACCAATGGTCCACGCGAGCTTTTTCCTAAAGTGGACGTGTCCGACGGGCTTAGAGACGGCAGGAAGTCTTTTCAAGAATGGTTCTGCTGCCTCTTTTATGCTAAATTCGCTCATGTGTTAGAAAAATAAATCAATTCTATTACTTTATTGATACACCTTGAGTTATGTATAACATTACTCGGGAATTATCGCCCGGCCACCAACTGACTCTAACTCACGGATTGCTTTCTGGGAAAAGCTGTTTGCAGTTATCATCATCTTCCGAGTTACCGTGCCACTTCCCAGTACTTTATCCACATCGAGCTGGACATAATAGATGTCATCACGAAGTTCCGCGTGTCCTTGTTCCACGAGGCGATCGACGTTTTCATCTATAACCCCTATATCTACAATACGAACCGAATACGTCGCTTTTTGAGGCCTCTTAAATCCAAAATTGCCATAACCTCTGCCTTGAAGCATTTCACGCACAAAGTGGTGTTTGCAGCCACCCGCGTGCCCCCTTCCTCCTCGGCTACCTGCACCTCTACGGTTCTTGTGTGTGCCACCGCCACACGTACGGCTGCCTCTAAACTTTTTTGCCTTGTTTTTTCCTGTCACGTGTCTACCTCATCTTTAAGAGCAACTCGTTGATCATAAGTCTATGAAAGCCGAGAACTCCTTCTGGAAAGGGCTTTTTGATGCCTTTATGACCCTTTCGTGGGGGGTGGAGCCTCAAAACCGGTCTTAGATTTGGAATAGATTTTAAGTTAACGCGCCCGTCTACTATAGCGTGGGCGAGCGACTTAATGTCTTCAAATTCTGAGTTTTGCTTCAAATAATCATCAGTGAGTTTCCTACCTCCCGTAAGCATACCACGTTTGTTAAGCAAGATGGTTAGAGTCTCTATATTAATCTCTCCCCAGGCTACATAATCTTTGACTTTTTGGAGCATTCCGCGATAATGCTCGTTGTCCTCAATTATCACACAATGATTGGTTCTGTCGAGATTCAAAAGTTCGAGCGTTCGTCTTGCATCCGGTTTTGATTTAACTACGCCCCTCATTTTAACGACTGCATAGACCATCTCACTCTGTTCCCCCTATCTTGATAGTAGTCGTCTTTTTCAGAGCCTCGAAAGTAGCCTTCGCAAAGTTTATTGTAGAGCGTGTTTGCCCCGATGTTCTCGTCCACACGTCCTTTATTCCAGCAAGCTCGAGTACTTTCTTTGCAGTACCCCCTGATGCTATTCCGAGACCCCTGGGCGCTGGTTTAAGTACGACCACGACGGAACCCGCTTTTCCTTCGACCGTGTATGGAACCGTGTGTGCCTCACCGCAGCCACATTCCCACGATCCGCATCCTCGCTTAACTTTTACGAGATTCAATTTAGCTATTTCTATTGCCTTTCGTATTGCAGGTCCTGCTTGAACGTCCTTACCTTCGGCGAACCCCACAAGTCCATCTCCATTTCCTACTATTACCACTGCTCTAAACTTAATACGACGACCTGAATCAGTCATGCGTTGTACCATATTTATATCGAGGACTTCATCTGTAAGTTCTGGTAGGAGCACATCTATTATCTCGGCTTCTTTTATGGGAAATCTCGTTGCTACAGCTTCGTCGAAGGTAGTTATTTTCCCCTCGGAGACAAGGTGTCCCAACCTCGTTTTTGGTATCCAACCTTCTTCCATTTGAACCATTCCGTTAGTTTGGTGTTATCTCTTCCCTTAAGTATGCATTATCTTCTGTTTGACCGTGTCTATATGCGCAGGAAGCTCCTCAGGAGCTATTTTGTACTTCAAAAAGTTGATGGGGTTTTCACTTGCGTATCTGTGCTATATGCTCTCCTTGGACTCTATCTTCTGAAGGGAGCGCTTTCTCATTATATGGAACCTCAAGTCCCGTTTCTAAAGCTCCCATTAAAGCTGCATAAACTCGCGATCCTTTAGAGCTAGCATTCAAACCAATGTCAAGAACCGCTTCGCGATATCCAGCAGCAAGACTTCTCTTTCCAAAAAGCAATCCAGTTAAATACGCTGCCGGAACATTACCTGTGGAGGCCATATAACCATAATCTGTGAGTTCTAGTGCAATCGCTGAGATAAGACTAAAATCCCCTTGCTCGCCTGGTGTAACCAGCTGTATTATAATGTTCTTTCCGCTTTTTCGCACAACCATGCGCGGCTTTCTTGATAGTACTAGTCCGAGCCTTTTATGATAATTCGTCCTGCCCTCTCTTCTGCGTCTGAAAGGTACCTGATATCTGGGCCCTGTTGCCATTACTTCTCCTCCCTCAAAGCTGCTTGGGCTTGAGCTTCAGCAGTTAACACAGATATATTCCGGTACACGCCACCTTTAGCCTTTCTATACATCTTACAATATAACGTCCGGTCGAGCACGTTGCTATCTCTAAGAGCTTTTAGTTGCCTTCTCTGCGCCCGTATCCTACGTATCCAAAGCGCTTTTTTGGGTGTTCGGGCGCCTTTAGCACCTCTGCGAGTTCCATGCCCTTTCCGATGTCCTTTTTCTCTTTTTGCATCGCGATCTTTTGCCCGACCTCTACTAACACCCTTCGATTGGATACGTTTAATTGTACCAGCTTCGACAAGTCCGCGAATATCCTCACGCGTAATGACGTTTCCGATATCTTCTAACTTATCCGGATCAAGCCAAACGCGGCTTATTCCTACCCCAAGTATTTCGGAAGCAAGCCTCTTTTGATTCGTGAGGTCAGCCATTACCGTTCTTCCTCCTTATTCGCCGTTTCTTGTTCCTTCTTTCCGACTTCATTGAATTGGACATTTACAGCCGGATTCAGCACCTTCAATCCTTTTGCAAAAGCTTTTTCTATTATCAGCTGCTTCTTTTTTCTTCCGACCGTCCCAGCAACCCGGACTGCTTGATCTTGTAGTAGACTCTCAAGTTCACTTGGATTGTGAACTAGCACTTCCCTAAATCCAGAAGGATGATACCCTCGTATAGCCTTTGGTGAGCCATAACCAACTTGAACCACTGCTCCTTTATCTGGGAAACCTCGCCGCATCTTATTGAATAGTCCTTTCGGTCTCCTCCAGCTTGAGCTTAGTTTCTTTTTCTTCTCACAGTCGTGGCGCTTAAACCATGGCTTGTCGTGCCTCGCTCTCGCATCGAGAAGGCGCCTTTCCCATTCAGTGAACTCTTTATGCTTAAATGAGGCAGAATCTTTTAGTATTGCCCTCACAAGCTTTGGATCTATTCCCTTAACATTAGCCAGGTCTTCCTTAGTAGCTTGCTTGAGGTCATCTACTGTTATATAACCTGCTTGTATCAACGCTTTAATTTGATCCTCGCGTATACTTTTAAGAAATTTCATTTATGCGCCTCTTCATGCCTTTTCTGTTATGTAGATTCCATCCTGAAAAACTCGTGGATCTCGCCCCTTAATCCTTGTTGCTTGCTCGATATTAGCTGCAGTCTGTCCCACATCTTCCTTATTAATACCAGTAACGACAAGTTCATCGCCGTGAAGCTTAACTTGCGATTCACCCAAGATTCGTGCAACTCGCGGCTTTCTTTCCCCGAGAAAATTTCCAATCGACACCCTTTTGCCCTCAATCTTCACCTGAATAGGAAAGTGCGAATACACTACTTTTAATTTGTACTCGAATCCGCTTTTAACTCCGGTCATCATATTAATAATATGAGAGGCAAAAGTCTGTACAACAGAATCCTGGACCTTCTTGTCAATTTGGGTGCGTATGTAAATACTTTTATCATCATAGCTAATCGCAATTCCCGGATACCAAAGATCGCGTTTGAGCGTACCCTTGGGACCATTTACTACCACCAACGATCTTTGGACTTCAATATCAGTACCTTCTAGTATCTGAACTTCTGTTTCAGTAACTCGAGCCATCTGCAACCCCTTACTTAGTATACGTATGCAAGAAGCTTTCCGCCAATTCCCCGTCCTTTAGCTTCTACATGAGACATTATACCTTGAGAAGTCGTAAGTATCAATAAACCCACGTCTCTTGCCGGCAAGTATCTCTGCTCCCACTTTTCAAACTCCATCTTTGCAATTGAAAATCTTGGCTTTATCGCCCCGCATTTATTGATATTTCCTATCAATTCAATTTTGAACAAACCAGCTTTGCCATCCTCTATGAATTCAAAGTCACCCACATAACTGGCCTGTTGCATGACCCTCAACACGCTGCTAATTAATTTTGAAACCGGTTTTATAATGCATTCACTTTTGCCCGTGCCCTCTGCATTTTTTATAGTTGAAAGAGCATTTGCAAGTGGATCTAATAAGACCATAGTTGAATCTCCTTAGCTATATTTTTCAAATTCCATATCGCTTGCTTTTTCTCTAAAACACTGCCGGCAAAAGTATATACCATACTTTCGTACAAGCCCTTGTTTGCGTCCACAGCGTCTACATTCATGTGAGCCACGCCCAAATTTCTCAGCCATTATTCAATCACCACGTTGCACTTATCCCTCATAAAAGCAATTGCCTCGACTCGCTTGACTTTGTGGCTGTTTGGGATTCTTCGTGAAGCGATACGCCTTTTTTTAATTCGGTACCCTGATTTTTTGAACGTTACAGTAACGTCCATGCCAAATATTCCTATTTCAGGATCATACGTCATGCCGGGAAAATCCGTATGTTCGACAACCCCAAACGATAGGTTTCCATTTTCATCAAATTGGTAATCGCTTATGTGATATTGGCGAATGTCAAGTGCCGTCCTAAGAAATTTATCAGCAATAGGCCCTCGCAACGTCGTCTTGCACCCGATTGACTTGCCCTTTCCTTATACCAAAAGCCGGTTGAGTCTTTTTTGCTTCTGTCCTTACTGTTCCTTGCCCGGTGAGAGTTTTAATAATTTGTTCAGCATTTATCAATCGTTGACCGCCTTCACCTACGCTCATGTGCACAATAACTTTGTCGATTTGCAGCTTTTTCATCGGGTTCTGATTACCGTGAGACGTCTCTGCATTTTTAGTCATCAAATCATTTCACCACCCAGTGTGAAGACGTAGTTTTCTATTGTTTCAAACTGGCGGTCATCTCGTTCGATCTTCACAATGTTTGGACGTGAACTCTCGACTTTTTTTATCTCAATTATCGTGCCCGTCTCACCGGAGTGTTTTCCCCCAACTATCATCGCACGGCTGCCTACTTTGTACTCATAGCGCATTAATACTTTTTTATCCGGCAAAGAGACTACAAGCGAATCTCTGGTGTTATATTTATCATCTAGAAGCAAATTCGTTCCATCGTGCAAATTATATTGATACTTGCCGCCTTTGACGACAGTAATATCATCTATACGAGAGAGTTTGTTCCGCGCATCATCGTCACTAATCTCAGTAAGTTCATACTTTCCGCGCGGGTTTGGAAGCATTCTGTAATTGACTCCTGCAACGCTTAGCACGTCGAAGAGTCCTACACGCGCCTTATAATCTTTAACGACTTGCCCGTTTACTTTGACCGCTCCTTCGTGCAATACGCGCTTTGTTTCCTTTGCGTTGTCAGTAATGCTTAGCATATCGCGAATAACCACCATTAGTGGCACAGCCTCCTTTGAATGTGCACCTGCAGAAGGGGCGACAACCCATTTGCTTGTCTTCTTAGCAATCGGCCAGCTCTTCGGCGCTGAAATTCTTTTCTGGTGCATTTTATGCCTCCTTGAGTTTGCGCGTTCTTAATTTATCTTTTAATTCGAGCTTTGTGATCATCACGTTAGACGGGTGAATTGGACGAGGCACCTCCGAACCATCAGCTTTATGGACGGTTACACCATCCACGTGTATAGCTTCTTCCTTAAGGTCGACGTTTGCCACCTTTCCCTCATTCCCTTTAAAGTCCCCACGCAGTATCTTCACAGTATCACCTTTCTTTATCTGGAAACTGCGTCGATTATACTTTTTTGCAAGCGACGGGTTCAGTCGTGCACGTAGATATTTTTGCCTTATATGAAGTGGAGCTCTGATTCTCGCCCCTCGTTGTTTCCTAGGCTGTTTTGAGTTAATCATGTCATATTCCACCCTTCAAACTATTATTTGAGCAACTGACGCAATTTTTCCAAAGCGCTCAGCTACCTCACGGGCAACAGGTCCTTTAATCTCGGTGCCTCTTGGGTCACCCTTATCGTCAGTTATGACTGCAGCGTTATCTTCAAACCCCACTCTGATCCCATCTTGTCTTCTGAACTCCTGTTTTTGCCTAATAATAACTGCGTTAAGTACCTGTCTTCGCATCTCCGGGGTGCCCTTCTTGACTGACACAATAACTATTTCTCCTACACCAGCCTTAGGCTGTCTCCTCTTCACCCCTCTATAACCTCTGACAGCTATAACTTGTAACGTCCTCGCGCCGGTATTGTCAACGCAATCGAGCTGGGACCCCGTTACGAGAGATCTTGGAACTTTCGCCTTTAAGCTCTTCATAGAATCTGGATCACCACAAAAGACTTTGTTTTAGACAATGGACGACACTCCGCTATTTTCACTTTGTCGCCAATTTTAGCTGCAATGCAGTCAGGATTATGTGCATGAATTTTTGATCTTCCGCTTTTCGTACCTCTCGTACTTTGGTACGTATTTGAAATACTCTCGCTGCACCACTACTGTTCGACTCATCTTGTCACGTACTACCGTTCCATCAATAGTTTGGCCCCTAACGGCCAATTTACCGTGGAACGGACATAATATATCTCCACATTCCCGTGCAGGCAGAGGTACTTTCAATCCTAGCTTTCCTGCCATTATTTCACCTTTTTTCGCATTTTTGATAAATTCTTCATGACGCGGTCTTCAGGGCGTGACACAAGCAAATTGCCATTCAGCCTAATACATCGTCCATCAGGCAGCGTGAACTCAAAGACCCCATGTTCTTTGGGTATCACTTTCTCGCCGGAATCATCTTCAATCGTGAACGTGTTCTTGCTTTCGTCAACCACTCTTGCGGACAGACCCACGTTGAACGGATTCGCGTTATCTACCACGCGAACACGTAATCCTATAAGCTCGTGAAACGCGATGCTTTGAGAGTTTATTTCCATCGCCACAATCCTCGTCTATTGTCGGATATTTCCTTACTTTTCCTCGTTTATTATTGTCTTTATTCTAGCGATGGCGCGTCTTAGCTCGCGCGTACGTCCTGGGTTTTCAGGAGCGCCACCTGCTGCAACTACTGCTCTCTCGCGGAGCAGCTCATTTGTTAGGTCTTTAACTTGTTTCTTTCGTTCTTCAGGTTTCATCTCCCGTATTTCTTGCGTCCTCAATATCGCCATGCGGTTCTACCTCTTCTTCTTGAATTTCTATGAGTTGGATATCATCAGGAAGCTTTACGCCCGGAGGCACGATATGGTACTTTAACACCTATTGTACCCAACTTCTTTTTTGCCACAGCGTAGCCTTTATCTACTAACTCCTCGGACGGTTTTCCACAATGCTTTATATACCCTGCAAGGAACTTTTCAGTTCGCGCGCGAGGACCTGTGAGCTTTCCTGCAAGAATAATCTCACAACCTAATGCTCCGGCGTCCATAATCCTTTGGAGCGCAGATTGCCCAGCCTTCCTAAAGTACCACCCGCGCTGCAAGGCGTTCGCCAGCCTGTTTGCCATAATCTGCGCACTTAGTTCAGGAACTTCAATTTGCTGCACATCCAATTGTGGATTATCAAGCTTGAACCTAATGTCAAGCTCTTTTGTGACCCTTCGTATGGTCTTGCCAGCCTTTCCTATTATCATCCCCGGTTTTTCGGCAAATATCGTCACCTGTGTTCCGAGTGGCGTGCGGTTTATCTCCATGCCACCATACCCCGCACGCTCGAACTCTTTGACGAGAAACTCGTTCATCTGAGATCGTTTTATGCCCTCACTTACGAATCTTTTTTCAATCGCCATTTTTCATCTCCTGCAGTACTATTTCAATTGTAGCAGTGTCTGTGTCTTTTGGTGTTGCACGCCCCATAGCGCGAGGCATACGCCCCTGAATAACCCTACCTCGTCGCATCAAGCTATGGACGATCGTCATCTTTTCGAGTGTCAAGCCCCTTGTATTCAGCATTCGCTTCAGCGTCTTTAATTACTTTTAATATCTCTGACGCAGCTTTTGTCGGATACCGCCAGCATCCCAACCTACAAGACCTTTTCTGTGTCCTATACACCGTTATAACGTTTGAATCGTACCACCTTCTTCTTCTTGATAACAGCACGAAGATAAGATTTCGCCTCCGCAAGATCCATGCCTCTCAATTCTCTACACAGCTCCACACAATGCTTTGGTGATACGTGAAGCTCGTGACCTTGGGCGCGGGCGGTTGTCTCTTTATCGAATTCTCTTGAATAGTCGGTAAGTGCCATATGAATCACTTCAACGGAACATACTTGCTTGACCTTGTAGCACCGACGCCTGGACCACCATGAGCTAACGCGCTTCCTTGTCAAAGCATACTCTCCAACATAATGTCCAATCATTTCGGGCATTACTTCAAATTGATTAAAGCTTTTACCATCGTGTACTGCGATCATACTGCCCACCATTTCAGGAAGAATTGTCAAATCTCTTAAGATGAGTACGGACTTGCTTGCCTTCCTTCATCTGTTGTAAAAGTTGCTTTTTATCCTCGCTTAAACCTCTTTTAAGAGCTCTCCGTTGACGAGCAGGGAGGAGAGTAACTATCTCTCCCAATTCCATTCCGCGCAATTTTTCAACTGTATAGCCCCTGTATGTGAACTCTTCTTTGCGTCGTGGTGCTTCAGCTTTCTTTCTCTTCACCATAGATCTCACTCCAAGTAATCTACTATCGCTTACCAGTTCGTCGTGCAGCAATGCTGCCTACTTTTCTTCCAGGTGGTGCATTCCTGCTTACTGTCTTGGGTCTACCAGGGTGTTGCCAGCCGCCCCCACCAAACGGGTGATCAACGGCATTCATCGCAACTCCTCTTACCCTCGGAAATTTGCCTGCTCTAGACTGCATCTTTAAGTACTTCTTTCCGGCCTTTACAAATGGCTTATCCACCCTCCCGCCACCTGCTACCATTCCAATTGTGGCTCTACAGTGCGGATGAAGCCATTTCATTTCGCCACTCGGAAGCTGTACAACGGTTTTGTTTACATCATGAGCGATGAGCATTCCATATACACCAGATGCACGCGCAAATGAACCTCCATCTCCAGGCTGTGATTCAATATTGTAGATTGGAATGCCCTCAGGAATTTCAGCAAGCGGTAGCGTATTTCCAGCCTCTATCTCCGCAGATATCCCGCAAGTTACTTCGTCACCCACGGACAGTCCTTCAGGCACGAGTATAAGTCTCTCGCTTCCATCCTCGAGTTCGACCCTTCCGATTGGGGCACTACGCGCAGGATCATGCATTATGGCGATAACTGTTGCTGTAATCGTATCGTCTTTGTCGATTTTTATATGCTTGATATCAGCTTTATAACGATGAGATGGAGCTCGATATGTTGGAGTGCCCTTTCCTCTATTTTGAGATGTTATTCTCTTACCCATTTGTGTCACCTTAGAAGACGCCAAGCTTTGAAGCTATTTCCTCGGCGGAATTCTCACCAGAGAGCGTCACAATGGCTTTTTTCAAGCCTTTTGGCGTAATGAGGGTCTTGATGTCTATCACCGCAACGTCGTAAATCTCTTCCACAGCTTTTCTTATACTGTCTTTCGAATCATCAATGTCCACAATGAAATGAAGTTTATTATCCTTATCAATTTGTACCGTTGCCTTTTCAGTTATGAAAGCGTATTTCAGCATAGTCTAAAACCCCACTAAAGCGTTTACAGCGGATTCTGTCCAAATGGTTAAACGCCCACCGTGAACTCCTGGAGCGAGCAGCTCAACATTGAGATTGTTAACCGTCGTAATGTCAACTCCCGGCAAATTTCTAGCCGCTACTAACGGCTTTGTGCTCACAATGAGGATGCTCTTCTTATTTTTATAGCGTCTTCCTCGCCTCTTTCCCTTACCAGCCCTAATCTTCCGGCCAGCCTTCGCCTTGGTTATATCTTCCCAAACTTGAAGTTGTTTCAACACTCCAGTTAGTTCCTTAGTTTTAGAGAACTCCTGAAAAGCATCGACGACTATCAAAGGAAGATTTCCTTCGTATCTATGCCCACGAGCTTTTACTAGGCCCAACATACTCGTTGCAGCGATTGCCGACCTTATTGCTTTCCTTCTCTCTTTTCCGTTTATTTTCTCTGAAAAGACTTTTTCAGGCTTCGGCGGGTGAGCTTTTCTCCCACCAACAGCTTGCGGAACCCTCGCAACTCTGCTTGAGTTCTTCAACCGTCGGAACTTGAGCAACGCCTCTTCCAGATCCCCACGACTCAGCGGAAGTTTTAATTCCAGAATTTGAATTTGGTCCATAGGACTGTCTCCTGTTAGCTTGAGATGCGAGCACCGCCTTTTTAATTATATCAGGACGATATGACTCATCAAAGGTAGGAGGAAGTTCTATCTCTTTTGCAACTTCCCCGCTTAAATCTAAAACTTTGGCTCTCATCGCGTTTCACCCTTGCTTTGACTGAAGGCTTATGTAACTTAACTCTGGTGCCGCTTGGGGTGTTCTATTCGGCCTTATTGCATCTCTTATTCTTATCAATCTCTTAGTTGGTCCTGGAACTGAGCCCTTCAGCATGATATAATCGCCCTTGACCACACCATACTTAAGAAAACCTCCGTCAGGTGTTACTTCTGAACCATTTGATCCAATCTTTATAATTCGCTTGTTGAACTCTGTTCTTTGATGGTAGCCGGTCTGTCCAAGTTGCGGGACTGTCCAACGTACCCGGGCAGGATTCCATGGTCCAAGATTTCCTATATGGCGTCCCTTTTCCCCCTCTGAATGCCTTCCTATCTTGAATTGTAACTCCCCAGCGCTTGACTGGACCTTGCGTCCCTTTGCCTTTAGTAATAGAAATGACATCGACAAGTGCACCCATCTTGTAAATGTCAGCTATCGTCACTTCCGTGCCAATTACCTTCTGAGCATATTCGAAAGTAGATTTCACGTCCTCCGCCCCCACGCGCATTTCCATTAAATCTGGAACTTTTTTGGAAATACCGCCGGCCTTCTTGGGCAGAGTGTGCATCAATACCCTTATTTCTTTCGCGCCGTCAAGGGATCTTTCTCTACTTGAACTTCTTTTATTAAGAGGCAGTAGTTTCTTCAGGTCCGTTTCTAAGTTACTTGCCCACTCCTCGAGGGATACCTTTCGTCCATAAGGTGTGTAGTTGTACGCTCTTATAGCTGCGATTTTCATAGGAGGAGTCTCTACGATCGTAACTGGCACGCTAATCTCCATACCTTCTGTCGGGCTGTTGGGCTTATCATCTATCATAATTGCGTGCGTCATGCCGGCTTTGTAACCAGCAAATCCCTGAATCCTTGGCTCCGACTGTTCAGGCCACGACCTTACCCTTGCGACTTCTCGCTTTGCCCTTTTGCGCGGGCTGTAAGCAAGCGATCCACGTCTTGGACGATGTCTTTTAGCCATTGAGTTTACCTCGCATTTTAATTATTGCAATCCAATATTTAGCACGCTTAAAGTGGCAATTATTGCCTCCTCAACACGTACCGTTTCTGTTCCTTGATTAGGAATGGTGTTGACCACATAGTCTGATACAGCTTGAGTTGAAAGACCAATTTCACTCAGTATCTCATCAAGCCCACGATTCGGAGAGCCAAATACTACTGTGATACGCCCAGCACAGCGCTTAACAATCTCTTTGAGCATTGCGGGGGTAATAGGCTGGCCATACTTGGTAGTCGAAATTACGAAGCCGTCTAAAGCCTCTTTTACGTTTGACACCACCTCAACAGAATAACCCCAGTTCTGTGGTGTTTTTCGGAACAGCTCAACTTCCAGCGGATCTCTTGAAAAGACTTTGACTGTTACACGCTGCCCTGTGCGAACATTTGCATTTCGCATCAAGGCCGGGCAATCGAGACCGATTTCCACCCAAGCGCTTTCAGTTCCGACGTCTGTCACAATGCCTTCTCGAACTGTATCCTCAACTTTTACGTGATGTGGGGTCTTTAATGGCGGAACCACGCCGATGTATCTTAGTTCTCTAGTTAAAGGGAAAAGCAATTTGCGAAGATACTGTGGCGTTTCCATATACCGCAATACGGACGAAATGAAGTTGCTGTCATCAAACGTGTTATCACGATATATTAAAACCCGATCTATTCGAAATACTGCTGCTGCCCTCGCGACTTGTCCAACTTTGTATGTTCTTATTTTTTGATCGGCTGATTCGACCGTTAAGGATGATGGCACTGCTATTTGAATTTTAGGGATCATCGTCCTACGGTCTGATCTCGCAAGCTTGACCTATGTATTTATAGTAAAAGCAGCTTAGCTACTTAAAGGTTTCTCAAAACAAGAGCTGTTCTTATGTAATTAGACTACAACCAACGATAACACACTCCAGTAAATAAAACGAATATAGATACACTTTCTTGGCCTTATCAAACCCAAATACTTTGGAGGTATAGTTTTTAAATTCGCTTCTACAATGAAAAATCACTCTTCCTCAGTAAAATACGATCGCTAATTCTGCAAAAGCTGCTAAAGATTTCGACTATGACCCATTTCTATTTTTAATTTACGAGTGAATAAATAACAGATACTACAGTTCACGAAAGACGAAATATCAAGCAGCTATCGACTTTGACATTCAAGAAAGTTAAAAAAATCTCATATGCGAAGGAGAACTTCTGTTTGCTTTTGGAGCTTTCTGAAAATTATAACGACAATCTAATACACCCATCGACTGTCTGATCAAATGAAGTCTTTGACTGTTGCGCAAGTGGTTAATTCTGCAACATTTTTTACAGAGTGACAAAATTATTCCAGTTTCACCGCCAAATCTGATATCTAAAGTTCTAATTTGACGTTATGACACCTAAATAAACTTTAGCAGTTTGATGGGTTAGAGCTTTGACAGTGAAAATGTGAATCGTACGCCTTTATGATATGAGTTTGTAGCATTTCAAATTTGCCGCATGAGATATTAACAATGATATAGACTCAAATTTGACTTAACTATAAAAGAGAGAGATTGATGACGTTTAACTAAGATACTTTTTCAACCATTACAAGCTATCTCAGTATTGAAGCAAAATTACAGATCAATCTTCCTAGTGCGCCGAATCCCTACCCCAAATTGTAATGATCGGCAGATTTAACCAATTATGACTGAAGAAAATGCGCCGTGCACTCATCAACGAGTTTACATTCACTCTTAGATTTGAAATACAAAAATGTAACGAGCAAAACATTTGCTTAAAACTCTACCAACTTTTTACAATCAAGAACAAAATTTTCGATGTGCTTTAATTTTTCCACAACTCATAGTCATACAAAACTAGAAAAATAAGCAATTTTAAATGACAGAATAAGTAATAGCAACATCGCACGATTGTAGTGGTATAAATACGGCACTAGATGCTCATGATAGAAATTACTACCCCTTCTCGGATTCATATTACTTTGATTGATTTAAATGGTGCGCTTGGTAGAGTTGATGGTAGTGTTGGAATAGCTCTAGACTTTCCGGTAATTAAGATTCAAGCAAAAAAGTCTGATAACCTTATTGTTCTAGGCAATAGTAAATTTTCAGAAAGAGTTAAAAAAGTTCTAGAAGCTGTTATCGCGTCTTACCAAACTGGTGGAGTAGAAATCAACATTGTCAACGACTTCCCAGACCACGTTGGATTGGGGTCTGGTACCCAAGCATCGCTAGCAGCTGGGATGGCATTAAATAGACTTTATGATTTAAATCTTAGTACAATTGACATCGCACGTTTGGCAAAAAGAGGTGGAACGTCAGGGATTGGAATTGAAGCTTACAATCGTGGGGGATTTATTATTGACGGCGGACATAAGGGAAAGTGCGAATTCAAGCCATCATCTGCGTCCGAGGAATATACTCCGCCCCCTATTTTAATACGACGCGATTTTCCCGACTGGGATATAATAGTTGCAATTCCCGACCTAAAAGGAGCAAGTAATAAGAAAGAAGTTGATATATTTAAAAAAGAGTGCCCTATTCCCCTACATGAAGTTCAAGCACTCAGCCATATAATTCTGATAGAAATGTTACCTTCAATTGTTGAACAAGATATAGTCAGCTTCGGCGCTTCAATAAACAAAATCCAAAATGTGGGGTTTAAGCGTCGTGAAGTTCAACTTCAACCATTTTGCACGAGGCTTATGGAATTCATGAAAAAAAGTGGAGCATATGGAGCTGGAATGAGTTCATTTGGGCCTACAGTGTACGCCGTTACAGACGATAAAAGTTTAAAGAATGCAGTACAGAGATATCTTAATGAGACTACGGGCGGCAAAGCATATTGCGTAAAAGCTTGCAATTACGGAGCTCGTGTAAGGGAGTTTTAGTCTAACGACAGATGTGATATGGATAAAAAAAGACCACGTATGGCCCCATTAACTATGCTAAAAGTTGAACAAATGTTTTCGACGCTTCAATACAAACTGTCGAAGCTTCAGAAGCTAATTCTTCTAACTGACGGTTCAATAACCACTTTGCTTGAAATTATCACCGGCAAGCCGGTTACTGTTAGAACCCTTACCCAAGGAATCACCAAAGCTGATTACGAAGTCTCAGAATTACTAGAAATTGAAGAAGGAGACAACATCAACTACAGAGTGGTAATACTAAAAAACGTCGAAAGTGAAAAGCCCCTTATCTATGCTGAATCATACACCCCTATATCAAGGTTGCAAAGGCAGTTCAAACACGATCTTATGAAAGCTGATATACCGATAGGCAGGATTATGCGAGAGCGAAAAATTGAATCGAGGCGAGAGATTGAAAAGATTGAGACGGTATTCAACGATGAGTTAAGTGAGATATTTGACGTGCCTTATCATGTCCCAATGTTGTCAAGAACGTATAATATAATAAACAATGATATGGTGTTAATAAGGATAACAGAAACTTTCCCATTGACTAGTTTTTTAAGACTTAACGCCTAACAGATCCTATAGCAAAATATAAAAATAACTTTTTAAGAGAGTTAAATTTTGTTGAAGTGTAAGCTGTATCGCAGTCACAAAATTTTTTTAAAAAAAAGCTTTTCTTAATTTGAAGAGTGATTGATACATTCCTCACCTAGAATTAGCATAGAAGTCAGAATTCACTATTTGTCACGTGCACTTAGAAAGTTATTTTAGTTTTAAAATAAAATCTCTAGTTAAGTCAAATCTTATTCTTATGATAAAATTAGTCCCGTGGCTTCAAATTTAATTATATTAAAATATACCGGTGGATCATATCAATCTTAGACTTTCCTTTTTCACAATGACCAGAAAGTTTGTTTTAAATATTAATTAGAATATCAACAGTTTAAAAAGAAATAGCAAATTTATCCTAAATAGCAGAACAACTTAACAGATCGTTACAAACTACATTATTTCTTTTCATTTTTACATATTTATTACAAATGCCCCTCAGGAAAGCGACGCTATTGTCACGCCTTATAGTATCGCAAATTCGAAAACGAATCCCAGAGTTATTACAGAGTTTTCATTAATGAGGTTCTCATTGTAGGAATAACTGCTGAGATTTCTGATTGCTTAACTTTTAAGATTAAATTTTGGACAGCACCAGAAAGCTCGAGAGGTCGACATACAACACTAATTAAAACGACTTCATCGTATTGTAAGAACTGTTTTTATTGTTGTTGGCATACTTCACGTAGATTAATGAGAATATCAAAAACCATATCGGAAAAAGTACATAGCTCGCGTAATCGTGCACAAGCCACAAACTATCAGGACCATAGTAGTATCCAGCTGTAAATAGTAGTAATAACCTCATAAAGTTTTGAATGTACGTTCCCGCGACACCTAAAATCAAAAGTCCTAGAGCAATGAAATTTTTGGGCTTTTTGTCTATCAACATTAGCCCAAATATAGCAAAGAATATAGCAATCGAATCGCTACCAGAACACCTTGAATCAACCATTGTAACAATGTTAGAACCGTTTAAACTTGTTAAAGTGACTGTAACTCCTTCAAGTGATACTGGGATGCCAAATATTCCAAGCGTTAACGTTGAAACAACAGCAGTAACTGTTGAAAAAGGAGATGAAATTACACTTTCAACAAGCAAGGGAAACCCGACAGCAATGCCGTAAACAACTAAAATCATAAGAGGGATCTTCGAAGCGTGCCCAAAAAAAATGCAAAAGGTGGAGACTACGATTAAACCTATCGCAAATATTTTTAACGGCAAGCCCGCGACTGAAACTGATAAATAACTGAGCAATGCAACAGCTGGAATAAAAAGTCCAATCCCTAAACAAGTCCAACGAACGTCAAATTTTGCGTGACTGACGTCAATTTCGGCACGCTTTGTCCAAATCCATAATACACAAAGCAGTAGAACAGCCCAAGAATAAAATCCATTCTGCTTAAGCAGTTGCATATTTAGAATATCTGAAAAATTGTTAAAAATGTTTCCAAATATGAATAATGTCGCGATAATTACTGTTATCCAGAGAGTGCCCCTAACGCGACTATTAAAGCGGTCTATAGACATCTTTTCTTACCATATCATCAATTTATCTGTACTATATACTAGTTTTTACTCAATTTATCTATATCTACTTCAACGACAAACTTATTACTAAGTAAAAGGGTTGAGGAATTAATTACATTATTAATTCATTACTTGTGAAAAGATGTCCAAAGTCCCCGCTGCGATCAGAATTGACGTAGATACTGTAAAGGACGTATTACTTTTACCTAAACTTTTAGATCTATTAAAAAGTTTTGACGTCAAAGCAACTTTTTTTGTTAGTACTGGACCCGACAAAACTGTATTTAACATCGTTAAATACCTTAAACAACCACAAAGCTATATCAAGTTTCTCAAATCAAAACCATTCAGATACGGCATTCATAGCGCGAATGGATTAATCCGACACGTTGAAGTTCAAAATTCACATCCTCATATTTTACAGCGGGTTTTAAAAGAGGGCCACGAACTTGGGCTACACGGTTATGACCATTATAAATGGATAAATGGTCTTGAAAATCTTAAGAGTACGCAAATTATTGCACTTATCCAACGCGGACTTTATGCTTTAACTAACGTAACTAAAAGTGACGTTGTAAGTTTTGCGTCACCTGGATTCAAAGTAACTCCGGAGTTCTTAAGATCTATTGATACCTTTAATTTCTGTTATTCTAGCGATTACAAACTCAATACGCCTGTAGAGCCGTTTTATCCGCAATTAGACTACGAACCGTCACGAGTGCTACAGATACCTGTTGCAGGTGATTCAATAGGGGAGATGATTGCAAATGGATATAATGAAAAAGTGATATTATCGCTCCTGAAATTTAGGATGGATGTTTGGTATCAAAATAAGGTACCGTTAGTGATATACATACACCCATCTTACGAAATAGCATACAAATTTGAGCTTCTCAATAATGTATTGGCACTAATAAATAACGATAATAGATTTGAATTATCGACTTTAGCCCTCATCTCAGCTATTTTGGAGGCACGAGTGTGAAGCCACTTAAAATCGTTCACATTTATGAGCTGGGACCAAAAGAAGAAGGTGTTTTAATAGGCGGTGTTGAAGTTGCACTCTTAGAGCTCTCGAAGTCACTGCTGAGACTCGGGCACGAAGTAACTATTGTGAATGGAGCTAGCAATAGTACGAGAGATTTCTCCATAGATGGGGTAACTGTGAGAAATATTGACTTTGGCGGACTTATGAAATCGACGTGGGACCCATCGAACCTCCGCTTAATAAGGCAAATTGTCTTTCCTATTGCAACGTTAAAAGCGAATCTTACAGGATATGATATCTATCACGGTCATTTCTATACTTCTGGTCTTGCAGCAAATCTTCTAGCGAGGATGAATGGAGGAGTTGCAGTGAACACAATTCATGGATCGTACTACGACATATGGAGATACATCGAACCTCCGATCATTTCCTCCTTGTACCGACTTACTGAAAGAACGCTAGCTCCAGCACTTGCGAAAATGTCAGGAATCCAGATTCACACAGGAGGTTATTTTGCTAATAAGGTATTAAGTTGGGGGGCACCCGCGGAGAAAGTAGTGACAATTCACAATGGATTTGACCCAGAAAAATTCAATCCACAGACACATCCTGTCGAGGTATCAATCGACGGAACGATTTTATTTACAGCGAGAAGGCTCGTGGAAAAAAATGGTTTAGAATATCTTATCAAAGCAATGCCAAAAATCGCGGAAAAATATGACGTGCATTTGCTAATTGCGGGAGACGGTCCACATAAGCCTCAACTTCAACGATTGGTAGAGAAGCTTGGCTTACGTCAAAATATTTCATTCATTGGTTTAATTCCGCATCAGATGCTGCCATCATACATTGCTCGTTCAGATATAGTAATCATCCCAAGTCTGATGGAATCATCGAGTTTGTTTTTGATAGAAGCTATGGCTTGTAAGAAAGTCGTAGTTGCCTCAAACGTTGGTGGCATTCCCGAAGTGCTAAACAGGAATTGCGGCCTTTTGGTGCGACCAATGGATAAATTAGCCCTTTCTGAAGCAATATTAAACTTATTATCTGATGATGTTCTCAAAAATGAGCTCGCTGAAAACGCTTTTCAAGCGGTAGCTAATTCTTTGACTTGGGACAAAATTGGCCGCTTAACAGAGCTTGCTTACTTAAAAGCTATTGGCGTTAGAGTTTAGCGATAATAGTCAGGACTCGTGGCGTTCCTAAACTCTACACAGGTCTTACAAACATCAATGGGAACGATGCCAAAAGCTCCGCATCGTACATATTGTTCCCTTTCATAAACCTCGTAGCCTACAAAGGCCATACAATTTACATCTGATTCAATAGTGGCAGTGCCAAAGCCCATATGAATCACTACAGTTATTCCTCTATTTTGTTTTTATTTATATTTTGCGAAAGTTGTATCAATAACGGATAATCGGTAATGAGAGGTTACTATACATTATAATCGCGCAATAGTTATAAATCCTGTATGACCAACGCGAGTCGATGGTCGCGTACCCCTTTTGGATACTTCAATTTCCCTCTCAATGATTTCCAAAGTTTTAATGTCAGAAAGGTTCTGCAGCGATTTTCTCACATTCAATGCCTGTTCAAAGAAGGGAGAGTAGGAAACTATGAACCCTCCTGGAACAACGAGCTCTGACAATACCTCTACAGCTTTGCGTGCCTCGAGTAAATCAAGCGTTACTACGTCAAATCTACCCTCTGTAGAGATATCCAAAACATTACCTACTACAACTTCAACATTTTTTAAGCCCGCTCGTTCAATATTCTTAGCAGCATTTTTTGCAAATTCTGGATTTATTTCGTAAGTTATTACTTTTTTAGAAATCGCTCCTAAAAAGATAGCAGTGATACCTGAACCTGTCCCTGCGTCGAGGACGACATCATCTTTGTTCAGCCCGGTATGCGCCAGAATCACGCCAATATCCTGAGGCATCATTGTGCGCGCCAGTCCGTTTAAAGTGGTGAAAGAAATCTGGATTCCTCGGTTTCAGAACTCTGAATTCATACCCCATATGAGTCAAAATGATATCGCCATATTCGAGTTCTTTCAAGGTTTCCAGATTTATTATACCTTTATCGGTATGAAGCTCCCCCTCAGACTTTACGAGAAACTCTTTTCTAGAACCATGCTTAACTGACACTAACAGAGCCGTATCTATCATTCAATTACGTTCATTGTTTGCTTCCCGCAAGCTGCAAGATGGCTTCAGCAAGGTCGCCTTTAGATTCTATCAAAGCATTTCTCACCATTTCTTCAGTTGCGCCACTTTGTTCAGCTACGAGCTTTACATCTTCTTCGTTTACTGAGAGCTTTTCTATGCTCTCACCCCTGATCTGATAAGTCTTAGCGTCGCCAACACTTATTACTGTCACTTCTGCATGTTCGAGAATGAGATCTTTATTAGGAAGGCGGATTATGACTTCTCGTACACCTTCAAGCTCTTCTGTTTCAACACCCATTTTTTTCAACTGTTGCTGCAACTTCTTAGGATTCACGCCTTTCATTCCAGGGAACATCATCGTACCTCACATAAAAGAAGTATTCAAAGGATTTTTATGTTGCGGTGTTTATTTTATAAGATCTGTAGCAAGCGTTACATGCAATTTTGACCGTGTGCTTTTAGGAATCCATATCTTACCTTTACAGCTACGCCTTTCCTAAAGGCGAGCATTTCTTTAGGGCTCAAAATAGCCCGCCCTGTAGCGAGCAGTTTATCACTTTCATCAACTAAAAGCACCTCATCATTAGCTCTCAACTCCAGATCGACGTCGACAACGTGCTTCGCAAAGGCCGTTTTTCCTGAACCCACAAAAGATGCAACATCTGAGTTCACTACAACCCGAAGCTTGGGATGTTCGAATTGCTTATGTAAACGCATAGCGCCGAGCTTTGATAAAGTGAATAATCCATCATATGAGCGTAAAGTCGCCACCCTTACGCTGTTATCTGTAACTTGGCTCACTCTGCCTGTTGCAGAAAGGACGAATATCACTGATTTAGGAAAAAGGGCTTCTCCTGCGCCTGGTCCGAACTGATAATCCCCTATCATCCTTACACGCATTAGCACAAGCGTTATATTACAACTCCATCTATTTTATGTTTAATGTCAACGGAGTTCCTCAATCTACTGGAAAGCCGCCGTATCGATGAAAATTGTGTCGAACTTGGAGTCTCAAAACTGTTGCTTATGGAAAATGCAGGTCGTGCAGTTGCGACGTACGTGAAGAGCAAGTTTAACGACTTGTCCCTACAGCGCGAAGGGAAAGTTGCTGTCATATGTGGTCTCGGTAATAACGGAGGAGATGGCTTTGTAGCGGCACGCCACCTTTCGCGGAATTTAGATGTGCATGTTATTTTGATCGGCAATGAATGTTCGATTAAGACTGAAGAGGCGCGTACTAACTGGAATACTTTAAAGAAGATGGACACCTCAATTAAGCTCACTGACGAGAACTCAATGTTTAACAGAGAGAGCCCCCTAAAGCGACTGGATGAATTTGATGTGATCATCGATGGTATCTTTGGAACTGGGATCCACGGCACCATATTCGAACCCGAGTCATCCGTTATTGATTTACTCAATGCATCGACGACTTTCAAAATCTCTATTGACGTTCCAAGTGGCTATGGAACAAATAAAGTCGTTAACGCAGATTATTCTATTGTCCTTCACAGATCTAAAGCTGAGATTTTGCTTAAACAATTTGAAGTAGCGGACATAGGGATACCAATTGAAGCTGAAATATATACCGGGCCTGGCGATCTTGCTTTATAATCGAAAAGCAGATAGCCATAAAGGTGAAAATGGAAGAGTTTTAGTTATTGGAGGGGGACCTTTTATCGGAGCGCCTTTGCTTTCGGCTATGGCGGCGATGAAAAGTGGCGTTGATGTGGTCACATTAGCAACGCCGAAAGCCGAGATTATTGCGGGGCACACGCCAAATTTAATCGTTAAAAAAGTGGGAACAGCAAAGATAACGACAAAAGACATCGATTATCTAAGTGAGCTCATCGACAGAAATGATTCCGTCGTGATCGGTCCTGGTCTCGGGACAGATGCTGAAACTACCAAGGCGGTGATCACATTAATTCCTCTATGTAAGCGTCTCGCCCTTGATGCTGATGGATTAAAAGCCTTACAATTTTCCCAGTATGAAGAGGGTGCTGTAACAATTACGCCACATCAAACGGAGTTCGAGCACCTTATTAGACAAGAGCTGCCTCGCGAAATCGGTGAGAAGATCAACGTTGTAACGTCATTCTCAAGAGATCACAATGTCGTTACACTTCTGAAAGGCCGGATTGACATTATTTCCGATGGGAACAAATACCGCTTAAACAAGACCGGGAATCCAGGGATGACTGTAGGAGGAACGGGAGACGTGCTTGTTGGCATTGTTGGAGCGTGGCAAACGAGGGCAGATGGTTTTAATGCCGCATCAACAGCGGCATACATAAATGGATTTTCTGGAGATTTAGCGTTCGAAAAACTTGGGTACAGCTTACTTGCAACGGACGTCATAGAAAGCATTCCGCGTGTCATGAAGTTGGGGTTTAAATAGGGCAGCAGTAAACGTTTAAGGATAACCCATAGCTTTTATCACTTGAATATAAACAATAGCTACTGTATAAAATGGCTTAAAAAGATTAATATCTATCCTGTTTTTGCGTTAATAAACTAGAAATTTTAACTATTCTTACAAGGCGGACTATATTTTGTTTACGGGACATATGTGAGCGAAGATCTGCTACAAAATGAGGGTGTAAAGCGAACAAAGGTGGTAGAGCGCTATGAATAGCTCCATACTCGCGCTTCATTAGATTTCATTAGATCTTCATAGATCTGCTACGGCAGTGTCTTTACGGCTAGATATGATTTAAATAACGGTCAATTTAGCACTAAATTATTGTTATGAACGTACGGATGCCTATTGCGGCAGTAGCCGGCAAAATGGCCACGTTAAAAGCGCTTGTATTTGTTTCTATATCTTTTTTAGAAGGTAATATAATATCCCATATTGTCTAATGATGCACTCCAACGCTGATATGAATTTATCCCTTATTTCATTAATTTTTAAGGGAGAAAGTATACTTACAAGGATTATTGCCAGATATGGTAATCAAAGTTAAATGATCCTCTATAATTTCAACATCTCTATATAGCCCTATTGCTCCCGTATCTCTTTGCTATTTAATTATCCATGGCGGTATCGGTGTTGGTTGCGGCGTGGGTATCGGTGTTGGTGTGGGTACCGGTGTTGGTTCCGGCGTGGGTAGCGGCGTTGGCGTTGGCGTGGGTATCAGCGTGGGCATCGGTGTGGACATCGGCGTCGGTATCGGCGTGGGCATCGGTGTGGATAGCACTGTTGGCGTTGGCGTGGGTATCGATGTCGGAGTCGAGGCAGCAGTAATGTTTCCTGCAATGCTTGTCTTAGCCGTTGTTGTGGCTGTACTGTTGGCAGCGGCAGTACTCTTGGTATTCGAAGGAACGTACAATGCAGCAGAAACTAACGATAAAGCTAGAATAACCAGAATTCCACTTGCCAACAATTTTTTCCTAGTTACTGGGTAAATGAGCGCTGAGAGCCAGTTCAGTGACTTAGTGTTTTGTTGTGATAAATATCCAATTTGCGATCCACTCTGTTGTTGCGGTTTAGAAACGGTTCCTTCGCTCTTTTTGGGGGTTTTATATTCTGATCCACATTCAGGGCAGAATCGCTCATATTGAGATAAGATGGTCCCACAATATTCACAAATTTTTGTATCATCCATTACAATTCACAGCTTAGGTTATACTATTCATACGTGAGAAGTATGAAGGACTAAGACTTCATGGCTAATAAAACTCACGCTTTTAAAAAGATTATGAACTTTAGTTATCCTCTTTTGAAATATTTGCTTCAGGTGTTACAGAAGCGTTATAAAACAAAAAAGAATCGCGCCGCTGTCTCTTGTGAATTTGCTTTAAAGAACTTACTTAACGAGTTATAATTAGTCTCAAAATACAACGCCCTGACATCCACATGCGTTTTAAGATCTTCACTGTTTAATTTTACAATTTAACCTTAGAAGACTTCCCGATCGCAGATGAGCTATTAACCAAACGTAATATGCCTCATTGACCCCAGTCACCGTCATAAAATGCTTTAAAAAACGAGGAGACAATCTTTAAATTTTTTTAAGTGCCTAGTAAGTTCGTATGCGTAAACCATCACATTCAAGTTCATTTGTCACACTAAAAATGCCTAGAATTATTCCTTTTTACCGATATAAACCCACTGATCATATATTCCTACGCTGTCCCTGTTATCCATGATTTCACCCTTCAAGCCTAAGTTTGTCATAGCGTCATAAACAAAATCGACCTCTTCTTTTCTATGAACTGTGAAAATAAAAACGCCTCTGCTAACAATAGAAACTGTTTCTGCAAGTATTTCTTGCCAAGTGCACTTATTAAATTCATAAATCGACCCCAGCATAAACCCGATGACACAGCTGAAGTTTTGACTATTAAAGAATTCATACTGTGATACCGTTGATGCATCCAACACCACTGTCTCGTCTATTTCGAGAGCGCCGTGATATAACCCCTCGCATATTGAGCACTTATCATTATCTAAAGCGAATACATTATACCCAAGTGCCCTTAATACTGCTGTTCCCATGCCATTACCGCAGCATATTTCAAGTATTTTATATTTACTTAGGTCACACATCAGCTCAAGTTTCGTTTTAAATAGTAATCGTATTCTCTCCTGCCTCTCAAGAGAATAAGCCAGAGCATAGGATCTCTGTCTTGTAGCGCACTCGCAATTATTACCACTAAGAAGAGCACTCGATAGAATGATAAGAACAGCATCATGAAGCTCTGACCTTGTTAAGTAAAAGGTCATTTTTTTGCTGGATTGGACTCTTTCAAAAAAATCTAAAGCACGTCTATCAAATTCAGGATCCATATTGACTACATCGGTGACAAGAGTCCAAAATTTGTCCTTAAAAACAATGCCTATAATACGAGTACTGCTTTTACAAACAAGCAGGGCAAGCGCTTCAAGCTGATTATTTCGCATCTCTTGAAGTATATATTTTGAAAATTCAATTTCTTTAAGTGCCGCATAACTACTCCCAACGAGGGAAATATCATCAGACCTTAGAAGATCGTTTAGTCTCATAGTTCCTTATTGTCTGTGCGCAATACCGATGATATCACGAAGTTCGAAATTTCTTTCGCTCAAATATGCATTTATGCCGTCCGAGACCTTCTTGAATATCGATATATCTTTTGCAACAGCTGATCCAATCTGAATAGCGTGAGCCCCAGCCATTATAAGCTCGAGCGCACTCCTGTGGTCATTAACTCCGCCCACACCAATGATCGGTATGTCCAACTCATTATAGAGTTCGTAGATACATCTAACCGCTATAGGGCGTAGTGCATGACCAGAAACTCCTCCAAAGATATTTCCAAGAACAGGACTCCCGCTCTCTACATCGATTGCCATGCCCGTCACAGTGTTTATAGCAACTACTGCATCGGCGCCTCCGCGCTCAGCTGCCTTCCCAATAGAAGTTATGTTACTAACATTCGGTGTGAGCTTGACCCAGATGGGAAGTTCAACCGTCTCTTTTACGCTTCTTGTTATTGTCTCTACAACAACCGGGTGGGATCCAACCTCGACGCCATAGCCTTCTGTGTGCGGGCAGCTTAAGTTAAGCTCAATAGCGTCTGCTAGCCTACAAACACTAGTCGCAAGTTTTATAAATTCTCGTTCATCGCTACCAAAAATACTAACGATTATTGGCTTTGAATCCCTAAACGTCCTCAGATTTTCAAGTTCTTCAATAAATTCAAGTCCCGGATTTGGCAGTCCCATGGCGTTGATGTATCCCCCTTCGATCTCTACAACAACAGGCCCACGATGCCCACCTCTTGGATATAATCCAATTGACTTAGTAACTACCGCTCCAGCACCGTTTTGCATCACCCGCCGAAGCGAAGATGCCGTTGTTCCTAGTACTCCAGCAGCGAGCATTGTTGGATTTTCAAGTTTTAGAGTTCCGATCCTAGTCTCCAATTAGACCCCTTAATTCTTTAAGAAATTAATAAATTATAAATCTACGCTCGGACATACCTAAAATTAGTCTAATGACGTTAAATCAGTTTATTAAAAGTATATGTTCGATATAACTCAATTACTCAGCAAGAGTACAAAAAATTGAGAACAAATAACAGCACAACATGTCTAGCATTCGGCTCTGGTTCGGCGACTTTCAAATCGAAAATGGCAATTTGGTTGACTCGACAATCGTCCAAAAAGATGTGCCTTTAATTCTAAAAAGGATAAAAAGCGCTGACATCTCTAAATTGGACAGAAATTACAGGAGTCGTTTTAGAGGTATTGCCTTGTCTTCAGGTTTTGTCAAGTCGGAGCTAGAATATATCGAGATATTAAGAGATGTAATGATTGCGCTAGCAAGAGAGAAAATTGCTAAAGCAGAAAGTCAACCGGATCAACAGATAATTCAGTCTGTGGAATCCATTGACGATATTGACGAATCAATTAACTTGCTGTCCGAAAGGCTTAGCGAATGGCAAGGATTTAAGTTTGGATACTTAAAAGGAGAAGAATTAGAAACTGCTATTATTTCTTTCGAACAAACGGGACATGAAAACGCAGCATTAAAACTCGCTTCGGCGATAATAGCGCTGCGTGAGACACGACGGCATATTGCAGACCATATTTCTGCTGACATGAGAACCTTTGCACCGAATCTGGCAAACCTAGCTGGAGAACTTCTTGGAGCGCGTCTGCTATCTAAAGCAGGCGGGCTCGATAACCTCGCGAAGATGCCATCGAGCACAGTGCAGGTAATAGGAGCATCCAAGGCGCTCTTTAAGCACCTAAGGTACGGCACAAAGCCGCCCAAGCACGGAATAATATATCAACATCCACTAATAAATAAGAGCCGAGCATCGCAAAGAGGAAAAATAGCTCGTGCGTTAGCCTCTAAGATATCTATAGCTGCGAGACTTGATAATTTCTCAAATAACTTTAATCCGGAATTACTAACAGATCTTGAAAAAAAAGTAGAAAAAATAAAAAATTTGTCAAATAAGCTTGAGCAGGAGAATGAACATAAAGCCACATAAAATTAAAGGCGTTTATCTAATTGATAACAATCTAGCAACTAGGGGAAGCGCCGTTTACGGTGAGAGAACTTTCAGAGACTATCGATTCTGGGATCCAAGAAGGAGTAAACTAGCAGCCCTTATAAGAAAAAAAGGAGATCTAGCAATAGAATCTGATCAAAAAGTGCTGTATCTGGGGGCGGCCTCTGGCACTACTGCATCCCATCTTTCTGATATTGTTTCGCTAATATACGCAGTTGAGTTGAGTTTTCGTGTGGGCAGAGATCTTATTAAGCTATGTGAAAGCAGGAGAAATATCATACCTCTCATATCAGATGCCTCTAAACCTGATTATGATCAAATCGTCGAACTAGTAGACCTCATTTATCAAGATGTTGCCCAGAGACGGCAAGCTGAAATTGCGATGAAAAATGCTGAGATGTTTTTGAAAGCTGGCGGTTATGCATTTATAATGATAAAAGCGCGAAGTATCGACGTAACAGCCGAGCCCCGTGAAGTATATAAATCTCAAATAAAAAAGCTTGAGGAGATGTTCGACATTGAAGCGATAAGGGAGCTTGAGCCTTTTCACAAAGATCATGCGGCCGTAATAGCAAAGATTCCTTAGGATTGTTAATGGCACAGTAACGCTTACGTAAACTGAAAGTTGAATATGACCGTATTAGTTTGGATTTCTATACGATTATTACGTCAATAGTCGGTAAAGTTTATTAGCCAACCAATGTATCATATTATACCTACCGCTTTTATTGTGGGAGATGACTAAATGGCACGCAAACCAGCAAAAATGTATAGAAAAATATCAGGACCAGCATACACGCGAAGAGAGTATATGGGGGGAGTTCCCGGCAGCAAGGTGGTGCAGTTTGATACGGGTAACTTAAACGGTGACTTCAAAGTAGCAGTTTCCTTAATCGTAGACGAGGAATGCCAAGTTAGACATAGTGCACTCGAAGTCTGCGAGAATTTCAGCTAACAGATACCTCCTCAAGGCTGTAGGACGGCTTAATTATAGATTCAAACTAAGAGTCTATCCCCATCACGTGTTGCGTGAGAACAAGATGGCAACTGGTGCAGGAGCTGATCGTGTACAGGATGGGATGAGGCGAGCATTTGGAAAACCAGTGGGGACAGCAGCACGAGTAACTTCCAATCAGAGAATATTTACGGTGTATGTAAATCCTCAAAACTTCGTAAAAGCTAAAGAAGCCCTGAGGCGCGCGTCAATGAAGGTAGCGCCACCGTGTAGGGTAGTTATAGACCAAGGCGCGGAGTCAATCTAGGGTGAATATCTAACCAATTAGGAAAATGTCTTCCACGGGTATTCACAAAAAAATTTATAAGATTTAAGAAGGTGTATGCAACGAATAGCTATGAAGAGTATTTGAATAGAGGGATTAAAAAATTGCCGAGCATCAAGGGAGATGATGTAAGGTTCGTAATACCCATTCCGAAGGTATTTACGGAGGGCAGAACAACTGTCCTTGATAATTTCAGTGAGATTGTTAGCACTTTGAATAGAGATCCCGATCACGTCCTCAAGTACCTATTACGAGAACTTGGTACTGCCGGTAAAATCGACGGGGGCAGGGTAGTATTCCAAGGTAGATTTTCTAACGATGTAATAGCATCATTGATCAACGAATACGTTGAAGAATTCGTGATTTGTTCTGAGTGTAACAGGCCTGACACCCACCTCACAAAAAGTGATCGTACTTTAATGCTGAAATGTGACGCATGCGGCGGCTCACAGACCAATAAAGAAGCGACTTGTGAAAAAGGAAGTTGCAAGGAATTCGCTCGAAGAAGGAGAAACCTACGAAGTTCGCATCGAAGCCGTTGGAAGACGAGGAGATGGCATAGCAAAAATAGGAAAATATTCATTATTTGTTCCGGGCACGCAAAAAGGCGACGTTGTTAAAGTGAAAGTTAAGAAGATCTCCGGAACGCTTGCGTTCACTGAACGAGTAAACTAAAGTTTACTTGGGCGACTTGGGGTGGCCATGCGGGAATTCATAATCGTCGGGCATAAAGCTGTCACCTCGGGAGAATTCCCATTAAATGATATGCCTGGATCTGCAGGCCGAATCGATATACTTGCGCGGTGTGTAAATTCAGCTTTCTTTACGTCGTTTAATGTCAGGCGAGACACACGAATAATTCTCGTATTGTTGGGAGGACCGGATCCTCCGAAAGTCTTGCGGTTTGAGGGGTCAGAACTGAAGTACTTAAATCCTGATGAGAGAAGTGCCGGCTCTCTCATAAAAAAAGCCCTTTCGATTGGAGTAAGGGATAATCAGCTGATGTCGACTCCAGGTGTATACGTTGCTCGCGGAGGTCTAAAAGACGTCCTTAGTACTATTAATGTCGCTAATGCCATTTACCTTCACGAGAGCGGTGAAGATATCCGTGACGTTGATTTGAACTGCAAACATGTAATATCGATCCTAGGAGATCATTTAGGACTTACGGAGGAGGAGGAGGCTTTGATTCACAAGGCACGAAGAGTAAGCTTGGGACCAATAACCCTACATGCTGATCATTGTATTATTTTAATCCACAACGAATTAGATAGAAGATGTTCGAAGTCGTAAGATCAATTTTGAAAGAAGGCCCAATATGTGAGGATTGTCTTGGTAGGCAATTCGCCAAGCTCTCAACTAATCTTAGCAATAAACAACGCGGCCGTGCTATAAAGCTAATTGTAGCTATGCTCGATAATCGGCCAATTGACGCAAATATATGCCGAGATGAGAGTGAGAACTGTTGGGTCTGTGATGGGCTTTTTAGCCATCTCGATGTCTGGGTTGACCGTTGCGTAGAGACCTTAAAGGGATACGAATTTGGCAACTTCTTAATTGGAACCAAACTATCCGGCAGACTGTCGGAGAATGAGGAGATACTGTGGTTTGAATCGAAAATCACCACAGCCGAACCTCTGAGATCACACTTAAATAGAGAAGTCGGAAAAAGAATTGAAAAAATAACGAGTAAAAGGGCTGAATTTAAAGAGCCTGAAATCTTGATTATTTTAAATCTCGCAAGGGGGGAAATTGAGCTCACCGCGAACCCAATTTTTATATATGGTAGGTATAAAAAATTTGTAAGAGGTTTTCCCCAGACTCGATGGCCTTGCAGAGAATGGCAGAGGAAAAGGATGCAGCCGGTGCGCCTTTACAGGTAAAATGTATTTTGACTCAGTGCAGGAGATAATTGCTGGTCCGGTACTGGAAGTTACTGAGGGTGCTGATGTGATTTTTCACGGTGCCGGACGGGAAGATATCGATGCACTGATGCTCGGTACGGGGAGACCATTTGTGCTTGAGGTGAGAAGACCTGCAAAACGAAATTTTGACCTCAAGAGGCTCGAGTCCATGATAAATTGCAATCAGCAGAAAGTTGCGGTCTCTGATTTGAAGTTTGTTCATCGCGATTCGGTTGAAAAAGTTAAAAATGCTAAGTCGGATAAAGTTTATAGACTTAAACTTACATACGAAGGTGCACTTAACAGAAAAAAGTTAAAACAAGCTTTAACACAATTAGAAGGCACGATAGAACAAATTACTCCCAAACGGGTCTCACACCGCCGAGCCGAAATAACGCGGATAAGAACGGTTCATTCAGCGAAACTGGACGGTGAATATATATTCATAAAATGTGAGGGTGGGCTTTACGTCAAAGAGCTCATATCCGGCGATGAAGGCAGAACAAAGCCGAATTTGTCCGAACTTATCGGCATACCAGTAAAAGTTGAAGAACTTGACGTATTAGAAGTGAGCGGAGGACTTTGATGCCAAGATCACACGGAGAGAGAAGAAAAACGAGATATAAATTGAAGAAAAGCACAAGGGAGAAGGGGTTATCACCCGTTAGCTGGGCAATAAGGAATTTTGAACAAGGCCAGATGGTGCATGTCGATATTAACCCGAGTGTACATAAGGGTATGCCTAATCCAAAGTTTCATGGAAGAACCGGTAAGGTTTTAGGTCAACGTGGCAACGCTTATGTAGTTGAAGTTACCGACGGAAACTCCGTTAAGACGATAATAGCTAATCCGCAGCACTTAAAACCTCAAAGATAAAAAAATATGATAGTTAAGCAGATACTAGGTGAACAATATCTAACGCTTCCAGAGGTGAAGGAAATCTTAGCTGACGTGTCAAAGCAAAAATCTGCAGAGGGATCTCCAGTATGAACTAAAGCGTGCGCTCGACCACGCAAACACTTTTGCAAAGCTCGACGTTACCGAATCAAAGGCTCTTGTACATGAATTGAAAGGCTTAAGCAAGATGAAAGAAGAGATAGCAATTCGAATTGCTGATATCGTCCCGCTTTCTAAGGATGAGTTACGATCGATCTATGCAAAAGAGCGCTTTACGCTCACTGAGGATGAACTCGAAGAAATACTTGACATTGTAGCTCGTCACTTTTAGAACATATGTAGGGGCGCTCATGAAAGGAGAGAGGGAAAGTTACGTTCGAGTGTTAGATTACTTGCCACATGGTCATCCTGAAGACCCCCATCCTGCTTACAAAAAGAGGCCAATTATACACGTAGTTGGAGAAGATCATTTTACACTTCTTGAGCTAGTTCCACGAGAACATGTAGTCCCACAGGTATACGAGCGTCTGTATATCGGTGAGGGTGAAAGGGACAAGATCGATCACGTAAAAAAAAGGCTCATGTATAAAGAACTGACTCACGGCGCCAAGGTTGAACTTCCTTATGCCCTTGAGCAAATAGTAAAGGAGAATGAAAAGAGGTTCATTAAGTTCTTTAACGAAGCCCAACCTCTTACTACACGTCTTCACACGTTTGGACTCCTACCTGGAGTCGGTAAAAAGTTAATGTGGACAATTTTGGAAGAGCGAAAAAAGAAACCATTTGAAAGCTTTGAAGATATCGCCCACAGGGTTAAAGGTCTCTATCATCCCGAGAAAGTGATAGTCAAAAGAATCGAAGAAGAGCTTAGCGATGAACACGTCAAGTATAAACTCTTCACAAAATGAGGGATCATTACACAGTTAATAGAATCTTGATGCCCTATAGCTCAAAAAAAACTTACAAAAAACACAAGTTAGGGCAGCATTTTTTAATCAATGATAAGGTTATTGAAAAAATAATCGATTATGCGAGCATTAAAAGCAATGAAACTATCCTCGAAATCGGAGGTGGTACTGGAAGCTTAACGGCAAAGTTGTGTGAACGAGCTCAAAAGGTTATAGTAATTGAACTTGATAAAAATTTAGCGGACATTCTATCGACGCTACAAGGCGTGGAAGTTATAATTGGGGATGCATTACGGGTAGATTTTCCGACATTCGACAAGACAGTTTCAAATCTACCGTACTCGATGTCATCTGATATTACTTTTAAATTGCTCAAATATGACTTTATCTGTGCAATTTTGATGTATCAACTCGAGTTTGCAAAGAGGATGGTAGCAGTCGAGGGCACAAAGGAATATAGTAGACTTACGGTTTGTCTGAATTATAAAGCTAAGGTCTCAATTCTTGACCGCGTTCCGAGGAGTGCCTTCTTCCCTCAACCACAAGTTGAATCTGCGATCGTCAAGCTCGTGCCCATCCAATCACCGTTCCGTGTGTCGGATGAAAACTTTTTTAAAAAATTTGTAACAGGAATATTTACTCAGAGACGTAAAAAGCTTAAAGGTGCAATATTAAATGCATCAAGCTTGATTGGAATAACAGATGTTAATGATATCATTAATAAAATCCCAAAAGATTTCTTAAACCTTCGGCCCTATGAGCTTAAACCTGATGAAATTGCAGCAATTTCAAATCAAATTTCGGAGCTGATAAAACAATAAAGTGTATCGTTCATTATTATATGAATGATACAAATAACCGGTTGTGGATAATAAATAAGCTTGTGTGAAGACATGGTGCAAAGCGTATATTACAACGGTGAAGAGATAAAGGTACTATCAAATGTTTATGTGCCTTCAGATGATACATTTGCATTATTGGACGAGGCCTTAAAGATTGTTCGTGAGACTGATTGCGTTTTAGAGGTTGGAACAGGATCCGGTATAATAGCCAAATTCCTTTCAAAGAGAGCAAAGTCAGTAATAGCGACGGAAATAAATCCTTTTGCAATAGAAAATGCACGAATAAATGGTGTAAATGTTAAGAAGGGAAATTTTTTTGCAGATTTGGCTTATAAGTTTAACCTTATTGTCTTTAATCCTCCCTATCTGCCTACTTCAAGGGAGCACGAGGAGCCGAAAGACTGGCTTAGCAAAGCTTGGGACGGTGGGCCAACAGGAGCGGAAGTAAGCATGGAATTTTTGTCGGAAGTAACGAACTACTTGACAGAGTCCGGTAAGCTTTTAATAGTGGTGTCTTCACTCGCAGGCTTCCAAAAAATCGTCACCAAAATGACGGATCTGTTCGAAGACGTAAATATTGTTGCAACAAAAAAGTTGCAGTTCGAAACTCTTTATGTGCTTTTAGGCTCAAAGAAACGTACGGAAGAAGGTCATACCAGTATCGACAACTCCTAAACATTATTAAAGCCAGTTAAATAAACTTACACATCAGTATTTCAGCAACATATGTTCCATCATCAAGCTTGGCCTTTTTTAATCTTCGACCTTCGTAGCAATAATGTAATGATGTATAAAGAGCGACGGCCGGATTACCGTCGTAATAGTTCACTTCCATCTTCTCAACCCCTCTTTTCTTCGCTAGCGATTCAAGGGACTTGATCAGTATGGTTCCAAGACCTTTGTTTTGAAAACCCGGATGAATGGCAATTCCAAATGACGCGGTGTGTGCGACTCTCGACCTAGCATTCATTTAAAAGCAGCGATGCCGTAGCGACGATTCTACCCTCGTCACAACCCTACAACTGTTACTCTATTGTTATTTAAATTATCCAACCAGCGTTGTTTATTGTCTTCAATATCCTCGGGCCTGAATCGGCATGGAGAGATATCTGTCTACTTTGCCAAGCCATGAATATAAAAACTCATATCTTCCATCGCTATAGTCTTCTCTCGTTGCAATTTTCAGTTGGATGGTCCTGCCATCCTTCAGAGTAACAACCGTAGGAAGCTTAACGCTGTGGGACATTAACTTGAAGCTGTTTCTTCTAACTGTAATTTAATAAGTTCGAGAAGCTCGACACAATTCTCGCTTAATCTAGCAGCAGCTTCCCTCAAGGCAATCAAGGGATCAATAGATTCTGTATTGATATAAAATATTGGATTACTGATCATAGGATGCTTTATATCATAAGTAGCAACTTTAACACGCGGATCTTTAAGTAGCGATGACTTTAGGGCGTTTAAAAATGTGTGCCCTTCATCGAGAAATTCAAGCTCGGCTTCCTCTTGAGTGACTTTTAATAATTTTTATATTCAACTTGCACCACTTCTTGCGCAACACTATACATAAACTAACATTTAATTTGTCTCGTGAAAAACGATCGTCAACGTTAGCTCTTAAATTACCCCTCTACCGTAGTCCTCTGAAATCTTTCTGGTTTCAATACGTCCACATTCTGGGCATTCTAGCTTGCTTTCTTTTTTTACAAGAGCTGAGCGACACTTTGTGCAGATAGCTTTTATAACTCCTAAGTTTTTATCCAAGGTGCTGAGTCGCAAGCTTTTTTCATCAATAACCTTAGCTTTAATTATATCATGCTGCTCGAATTCTGAGTCAATTTTTGCCACATATGAATTCTTTATGTTAGAGATGTGAATAGCCCCTTGATCGACATTAGCAATTTCGCGATACTCTTGTCCTTTAATTCTTGCTATGTCCACGATCACTACGGAGTTCTTTAGGTCTACAACTCTCCCAACAACAATGTCCCCATTCTTAAGAATAGGTGGCGTATCCATCAGCGGGACTATTTCAACAATTCGCTCTTTCTTATTTTTTTCAACTTGTCCTGTTAAAGCAGCGTAAATTTTACCCTTCTCTTCATACGTTCCATCGCCTGCTATGTATTCCTCAGACGTACCTATTAAATCTCCTGGAACAACTATGTTCTTCATTTACAATCCTTACCTTCATTACGTTATATGTCATTAAGTTAAATTAACCAACTCTCTCTATGCGAAAAAGTACAACGTCTATGTATTCTATTTCTTTTTTATGAAACTTAAATGTATGCGCTATTGGAAGTCTCAGCTTTATTGAATGAGTAATTAAATTAGGAGCGGAAAATTTCCGCACGAAACGTTCGGAAACAGCATTTTGTATCATATAAACAGTGCTTCCTATGATAAATGCCTTTTTTAAAAAAGGTCTATCTTGCCCTTTTCTCTGCGCTCCAAATGGTGGGTTCATGATCACGGTATCGAAATCCCCTTGAAACTCATCTACGCTGCAGTTTATCCATGTGATGTTTACCCCAATTTCACGAGCGTTAACTCTCGCGATTTCAAGCACTTGTTCATCAGTGTCGACGCCTGTCGTAATCCCTCCTAAGAGCGCTGACCCAATAGCTAATACACCTGTTCCGCAGCCGAGATCTACAACCCGTTTACACTCGATGTCCCCTTTCATATACGCTAGATATAAGAGTTTTGCAGCGAGCTGGGGGGGCGTCGAATATTGCTCAAGCTCTAACGAGGGTTTCTCAAATCTCCTAACTTTTTCAAGAACTATCTCGAGCTTTCGCTGTCTCATAATGTTGGAGATAAAATAAAGAGGGGATGTTTTATCGCTTTCTGTTCACGAGGTATGCTACAAATGTAAGCGCAGCTAGAGCGAAAACAACCTCAAAACCTGGCAGCGGGTTGCTGTTTGCTGAGCTTCGATTGCCCGTAGTGTTGCCTGACATTGTTGTGCGTCCACCAGTCTGGGCCCCACCTTCAGTTGACTTCTGTGGGATATTTACCTCCTTGTTAACCCCTGCATAAGCAGTTGTCGTTGTTTGCAGCCCGTTTGCGGGATTTTTAGCGTGTACGTCAACACTAACCGTAGCATTATCCACCAAACTCTTTGATGCAAAGAAACGCCATCCAACATTCATGTGATGGATTTCCATTGCACTTACGTTAGTATCTCCGGCGTTTCCCGTTAATTGGCTTAGGTCAGCTGAAACGCTTTGACGGACTCTATTTTCGTTGACTCCCGGATTATCTTTTGTAGGATTATCAGTAGTATGGCATAACCTACAGTTTCCGTTTATGAACGTTACTACGGAACCATACTCTCCAGGTTTAATGAGACCTCTGTCGTAAGGATTCCCTTTTGGACCATATATAGTAGTATTAAGATGAAGCGGATAGTTTTCAACCCTCATTAAAGTTGTTCGAGTAGGACCATACGGATCTTCAGCTTTAATGATATATTGTCCAGCTTTTAGCTCGGGCGTCATCCACGAAAATACAATGAATCCGTTTGGTTGTGTTTTATTGGCAGCATCATTCAGTCCTCCATCAGTCACGTTTGCAATTTTAATCCAAGATCCACCATCGTCGTCAAGACCGTTGTTATTTGCATCGTAATAATACGAAAGAGTTATTGTGCTGCCGTTTCTTGCGACGTCAGCGGATATTATAACTTTATCGCCCGCGCCAATAGGTGTATCAACTGAAACGTTCATCGTGCCAAAAATTGGCACCACGGTCACAGCTATTAGTGCTAGCGCTGCAATCAGCACAATAGGTGCTAACGTGAATTTTTTGGACGGATTTGCCATATCGAGGACCTCAAAACTTTTTATAATCTTATCACCAAGTATGTATATAAAACATTCGAGTGTCCTTTAACGCTAAAGAAGAATCTCAGAACAACCTTTTTTTGCGTACAGGAGGAAGCCAGTTTTTTCTAACAATATAAATAAAAACCGAAGAAAGACTGAGTTATTTTTATTACTAACAAGACAAATAAGTGGTCGATGAAAGACTTTTTTTATCCAAAATCGATTGCCGTAATAGGTGCATCGCGGACGGAGGGAAAGGTTGGACATTCAATTTTAAAAAATTTGATCGCGTCTGGTTTTGAAGGTGAAATAGTTCCAGTTAACCCGAATGCTGATGAAATCTTAGGATTAAAAAGCTTCGCTAAAATTAAAAAGGTAGACCTCGCCGTGATTGTTGTACCTGCAAAAATAGTACCATCTGCGCTTGAAGAATCGGCGAAGCTCGGTATAAAGGCCGCGATAATAATCTCGGCGGGGTTTAGGGAGACTGGACCAGAGGGTGCACGACTTGAGTCCCAACTAAGAGAGATAATAAAAGAGCATGGAATAAGAGTCATTGGACCTAATTGTCTGGGCATAATTAGCACGGGAGCTAAGATGAACGCGTCCTTCGCCGCTGAATATCCTAAAAGAGGAAATATATCATTTATATCCCAAAGCGGCGCGCTATGTACATCAATCCTCGATTGGGCTGCTACAGAAAATATTGGCTTTGATAAGTTTGTTAGTACGGGAAATAAGGTAGATGTCACCGAGGCTGATTTGTTAGAATACATGAAGAATGATCCTACAACTAAGGTCATTGGGCTATACGTTGAGGGGATTGAACATGGAAGAGAGTTCATGGAGGCCTCAGAGCGGTCATCGAAAATGAAGCCCTTAATTGCACTTAAATCAGGAAAAACTGCGACCGGGGCAAAAGCTGCTTCGTCGCACACAGGCGCGCTAGCAGGTTCAGATGCTGTTTATGATGCGGCGTTCAAGCAATCCGGAATTATTCGTGTCGCAACTGTAGATGAATTTCTTGATGCGTTTAAAGCATTCTCAATGTCCAATGTGCCAAAAACTGACTCACTTGCAATACTAACAAATGCAGGAGGCTTGGGTGTCCTTGCTAGTGACGCAAGTGCTGAATACGCGATAATGCTTGCAAATTTTACCAATGAAACCATTAAGGCTCTGAGACAGAAGCTTCCGACTGAAGCGAACTTATATAATCCTATAGACGTGCTCGGTGATGCGATTGCTGATAGATACACCAGCGCCCTTGATATCATTTTAATGGATGAAAACGTAGGATCCGTTATTGTCCTTCTTACGCCGCAAGCGGTAACAGAAGCCAATCTGACTGCTGTACAAATTGTCAGGCTATGCTCCACCACAGACAAGCCCATAATGACCTCTTTCATAGGTGGAGCACAACTTGCAGGCGCAGTTGAAATCTTGAAAATTGGAGCAGTACCTAACTTCCCGAGTCCCGAAAGGGCTGTCAGGGCTATGGGCAACCTCATGAAATATGCAAAAGTTGAGGCTCATGAAGAAACCCGACGACCTCCTGTGATCAGCGGTAAAACAAAGGAGGTTGTGAAGCAGATTGAGAAAGTGAGAAAAGATGGCAGGCTTTCAATGAGTGAAGAGGAAGGACGCGTTATACTTAAAGCTTATGGAGTTCGAACTCCGATTGAAAGACACGCAAGTTCCCGAGAAGATGCCGTTAGAGCTGCTCATAAAATAGGTTATCCTGTAGTTATGAAAGTAAGCTCGCCGGATATCTCTCATAAATCAGACGTAGGTGGGATTGTAGTAAATATCAACACCGATAAGGAAGCTAAAAACGCTTACGAAGCGATCTATGCCAATATAAATAAAAGACTTCCTGAGGCTCATATAAAAGGGGTTATCGTACAGAAAATGATTGCGGGAGAGGAAGTGATAATAGGTGTAACTCGTGATCCACAATTTGGTCCTTTCATAACTTTTGGGCTTGGAGGGATTTACGTGGAAGTTTTAAAAGACGTCTCATATAGAGTAGCACCGGTCACCTCAGAAGAAGCAAAAAAAATGATTACTGAAATAAAATCCTACCCGATTCTACTGGGAGTAAGAGGTGGGAGACCGCTCGACATTGACGGCATAGCGGATGTAATAATGCGCTTAAGCCAGATAATACGGGAATTCGATGAACTGCAAGAGATAGAAATAAATCCACTCTTAGTTCAGGAGCGCGGCTGCTACGCAGTAGATGCCCTTGTTGTAATTCGAGCCAAAAACGATAATTGATTATTATAGGTGGTGAAAATATTGGATGTAGAGTGCGACACAAGAACGCTTGTAATAAGCTCTGTTTCTGAAAGGATCGGCAAGACTATCGTGGCTTTGGGGCTTGCTTTAAACTTTACAGGGAGGATAGGATTTTACAAACCCATTCGCGAAAATCTGATCACAATAAATGGTAACTTAGTTGAAGAAGATGCTTACCTAATGAGGCACGCTTTGGACCTCGAAGACGAATCGTTGCTTTCACCGTTTCCTTACAACATTTTAAAGGGAGCGACATTGGCGGACGTTGTGTGCGGATTGAACCGCGTTTGTGAGTACAAAGATGTGGTCTTGATAGAGGGCACGAAAGATATTAGCACAGGTTTCCTCCACCACATTTCAAGCATTCAACTTGCACAAGCTCTAAACACTGAAATATTGCTAGTTACTGATGTATATTCGCTTGATAAGGTCGCGATGATAAAACTCCTCCTTGATGAGCTTGACGTTCCGTTGAAGGGGATAGTCCTTAACCAATCAAAAGATTCTATACTTGAAAATTACATTTCTAAAAAAGGCATAAACATTTTAGGTTCCGTTCCATTCCTGAAAGAGCTCACAGCACTTCACATGTACGAAATAGGTGAAGATTTAGGAGGAGAAATAATCGTTGCTGGGCGAGATTTGCCGATTGAAAATGTCCTTATAGGCGCTATGACGCCTGAATCCGCCCTCAAATATTTTATGAGAGTTCCTGCAAAAGCAGTTATAACAGGCGGAGACCGAGCAGATTTACAGATTGCCGCGCTATCGACGCCAACTTCATGTCTAATTTTAACCGGAGGCTTATATCCTTCCAACCAGGTCATTGCGCGAGCGCAAGAACTCGGTGTCAGTATACTACTCGTCCATCAAGATACCTTGACAACTGCTGAAAGAGTTGAGGCGCTCACGGCCCGAATTGACCCGTTTGACGCAAAAAAGATTAAACTCATAAAGGAATTAATAGCGCAAAATATTGATTTGGACTTAATGTGGAAACAATAATACAAGCGGCTTAGAGCTAACTAAACTGATGCGGGAATTTTCAACCCAGTGTGTTGATTAAGCAGTAGCATAGTTTAGTTAATTCAACAAGCTTTTTTTCTATGTTACTTTTTCTTTTAGCGCTATTTTGTATCAACGTCCCCGACAACAAATGTGTCTGCTATAAAAGTATCCGCGTTGAAAAACTGTCAATATCCTGACGTGTCAACGCAACTTTGTCGGATTCATTTCCCTATATCTGTTGTCTATAACGTGATTGCGTCGAAACATCTCTCATTCTTTTTTTCTAAAAACAGCTCGAGATAAAGCGTAGTTCATATTAACCCGCCATTATTATTATAAATACTAGCCCCCGTTTGTTAAAGCTAAAAGGAGCTGTGCTAGCTTTTCCCTTGTGCTCATCACTTTAGCCAGCAGACATAACCACAATTGATGATGCGCGCTTAATTTGGTCATAAGGTGGTGGCGGCAAACTCAACGAATTTGGGTTATTTTTACGTGTCAGTACTAAACTCAATAGCTCCGCTTTGAAGAGGTTTAGAGTAAAGGGTGACTGCTCTTTTCTCGTGAGGACGTGAAGAAATCAAGCTTCTCGGTCCTCGGTTTGTTGCTGTTGAATTTTTAAAAGTTGCTTGTATCCTAGCGTTGCGACGCTGATATCGCCGCTTTGCGCCCCGACAGTAATATGTAATATTGAACCAAACTGAATGGGAGCACTAGCATTGACATTATCTATCGTAACTTATGGTCTGGCAATAGTTTTTAGGATACATGATTGAGTTTATCGATGTCTTTTGTGAAATTTGATATTCATTTGTAAAATTATTTATTAAATCTTTAATTTTTGGAAGTTGACTACCAAACGCAGCTCTATGCGCTTTTTATAATATAATTGAGTAAGAACTGGGACGAATGAATTCATTATTGAAATATAGATCATTGAAGCTGCGACTAATGTATTGCATTCAATTTCATCTAACTGCATTACTTCAAGATATTATAATCCATAAATATTATAGGCGTAATTCCTGCAACCTATAATCTCGCATTATCAACACGCCAAGAAATTTCCTCGCGCTTCTATCTTCTAACGAGTCACCAGGCTCTTATTGCACCAGACATAGACCAAACTAATACGATTACCCAAAATGAGCGTTAATTAAAGACAAATTTGAATGACGGTGGATTATTTGTTTTAAGAATTAACTGAAAATTAAAAGAGTGCTTTAATCAAGTCTTTGTCCTTTACTGTACCTTCAAGCTTTCTTTCAGCAGTTTCTACAGGTAATAGTTCGACATTATAGCGTCTCATCCTACGGGCACATTCACTTACTCCAGTCTTATGATATATGGGCTGGTATTCTCTGATCATGATGTCCTTAATGGGTAGGTTCGGGAGTTCTACCCTTGAAACGCCGTAATACAAGCTCATTGTATCTCGAACTGCTTCCCAAGTCCATGCATCCTCATCGAAACCTGCCGATAAATCAGCCTTTTCTATCGTATCTTCAATTTTGCTAACCTTAAGCAAGTTGCTTTCAGTAATGATCCCAACCACTAAATTGTCAGAGTTTAATACAGGACTAGCATCAACATTTGCAAGTTTCATTATCTCTCCGACTACATTAGTCGGTGTCATTTCCCAAACGGCTACTATATTTCTATCTGTAAATTCATCTACAGGTGTATCTATTTCCATATCGGCAATGGCACTTATTATGTCTGAAATAGTTACGAGCCCAACGAGCTTTGAATCGGCAACAACTGGCACCCTCCTTATGCCTTTTTCAATGAATATTCTCGTGGCATCACTTATTGATGTCTCTGGTTTGACTGACACCGGGTTTCTTGTCATCAAGAGGGCAATCTGATCCTCCTCAGGATTTTTAAATATGTCGCCTCTCGTAATTATCCCTACGAGTTTTTTGTTCTTGATGACTGGGACACTTGTCACGCCTTTTTGCTTCATAATCTTAAGTGCTTTGTCGCGTGATCCTGGAACCTCAACGTAAATGACGTCACTGGTCATAATATTTTCTACCGTTAACATTATCCACCCCTCACTACCAAATGGAACTTAAACCGTACTGATGACTTTGTCCGCTCCACTTTTTATGAGCAAGCGATCTGATCCAATTTATGCTTGGGTTCCGATAATTGTGAGGTTAACTGGTGGTTAACCGCGTACTTCTTAATTTCATCCGAAGAATACCCCTGAAGAGCTTTAGCTTTAACCTTGCTCTCGTCAATGCCCACTACTGCTAATAATATCTGCGCGTTCCGTGTAATTTTATCTCTTTCAGTTAGCATAATCTCAAACATGCCCTCCCAAATTGTATCGATTAGAGTAGCTATAAACTCTGATATATAGAAATATTAACAATGTATTTCGCGTATTCAATAATTTTGCCAACTAACAAACGTGTATATTCCTTTTCCATTACATTCGAATCATTATTTGCAGTCAAAATATTTCTATAATCCATATATCGTAGGAATCTGTCACGATGTAAATATTATGTCGTCTGGACGACTTCGTCTCACAATGCCGCTAACGAAGTTTCGCACGCCAAATAAATTATTTGAGCGTTCATTAAGAACAATCAGGCTTGCTCGTTTTCCTATCTCAACAGAACCAATTTCATGGTCGATATTTAATATCCTAGCTCCATTGATAGTAGCCATTCTCAACACTTCGAGATCATTATGCAAATATGCTTTTGAGGTAAATTCCATTTCAGCGAACATATTTAAAGAATTGAACATCACGTTATCAGTACCAAGTCCTACCGTCGTCATTTCTACCATTGAAGATATCGGCGGACGATGGAACGAGACTCCAACTCCTGTCACGAAATTCGATCTAGGACAAACAACTACTGGAATGCCACATTCAATCTGCTGTTTGGATGCGTAGGTCATATGAACAAGGAAATCTGGATTTAACGCTATTGCAGCATTTATATCTGTTTCATCTCGCTCACCAGCATGGACGGCTAAAATTTTTCCTCGTTTTTTGACTTTGTTTACAATTCTTGAGATTCTGGATGTATCTAAATCCCTAACTCCACTTATTCCGATGCCACTTGCAGAGTCGAGGACATTATCAATATCATCTTCTACTATATAATCTATGCCGTCATTTTTTGGTCTTCCCAATGCAATTACTTCTAAGTTTTTCAAGTCTTTTTGAGCGGATAGTAATGCTTCTATACCTTCAACTCCACCTTCTCTAAAGTCGACCAAAACAGCTGTACCGGTTGTGATAGCGTCTAAAAGAGAGCGACGCATGGCTTCAACTGTTGCTTTTGGATTAGTTTCCCGTAACGCGCGGTGCTTTAAACCATCGGGCGGTTTCACCAAGTTGTCAAGACTGTCAAAGACTACATCCTTGATAATTGAGTCCCCGATGTGAGTATGAGCGTTTATAAAAGATGGCAAAACTATTCCATAAGCACGGCAATCATTAGGTTTAACATTAGATCTCTCTTCAATCTCTACTATTCGTCCTGATTCGATATAAGCACGCCCGAATAGTGTTTCAAAATCCTCTCCGCACAATAGTATCCCGCCGACTACAAAATCACTCATGATAACGTATAAATCACAGCAAATTGTATTTTAAACTATGGCAAAGGGAAAGAGACAAGCATCAGCACCTATGTCGAGCGCCGGTTTGATAAGATATTATGAAACTGAAGATAAAGAAGCCATACATATTAGCCCAAAGTCAGTAATGATCGCTTGTGCGATCTCTGCAGTTGTCGTCTTGGCTTTAAATTTTAGGTTCGCCTGAGAAGATGCCACAACTATTAATTGGGTTCTCTCTCGATCTAATTAAAAATAGGTAAATGCGAAAGAATAAAGGCAATAGAAGAGCTACAAGTGTCTTGCGTGACTTATCGTCTGATGATCTAACTAACAGCTGCAAACATGAGCTCGAAAACTTTTAACGTCAACTTTAAGTTAGACAGCGTGAAATTAGGTAGCTTTTCGATCGGAACGCATTTAATTTCGATTCCGCTAAAGGTCGTTGGATTTAAAGACGGCGAAGCTGTAACTTATTTCACAAAGGTTGTCACAGAAAAAGGCCTTGATATGTTAAATAGTATTATGGCAATGAAAAACATCGGCTTAAAAATACTTGTTGGCGTTCACGACGCATTTTATGACAGATTTGAATCCACTTACGGCCGTAAATTTTTAGCACATTTGTCTTAAAAAGCTTTAAAAAAGCAGGTATTTTTGTTCCAGAGCCAAAAGGTGCGTATAAATTAAGCACGTGCAGTTTACTAGTCATGGAATTTATAGAAGGGATACCATTAGGAAACGTTGAAATTACTCCTGCAGAAATAAATAAAGTATTTAATGTTATCAAAAAATTGAGAGAGAATAAGCTAGTCCATGGCGATATTAAACTCGATAATTTTATTGTCGACTGTAATGATAAAATATTTTTACTTGATTGTATGAAGTGTAATGGCTCACTTGAACAAGCACTAAACTATGATCTTATGAGCGCCATTTACTGTTTGACCTGCAAGTATGATGCGTCCAGTGTATTAAATATCTCTCAAAAATTTTTTTCACGAGTGGAAGTTTCAGACGCACTAAAGTTCTTGTATTTAACAAGCGCAAGGCTTGATTCCATATTTGAAAATGACAGAACAAAAGAAATTATGCTGGCATATGCTGAGTGAACAAATTTTGACAGAGGGCTATTGTAAATACTAAGTTGTGCACATGCAACGCAATGTAAAGTGGACTACTACATGACAAAAGAAATAAAGCTATAACGTTCAGGAGCCCGTGACTCCAGAACGAGCACATTAGTGATTCCAGTAATCTCAACAAAAGGACCTAGAGGGCCAAGTGACTATGAACGGGGACGAATTGACAATTAGGGATGCAATTAGGATCCCGTTTTTAGTAATAATACTGATTTTAGGGGCAACTTATGGTACAAATCTGATACAGAAGCAGACCGATCCTTGGCTTGATCCGGTTATCACAAAAGGCGAACTTGAGTCAACAAAGTGGATAAATGAAAATACCAAAAGAACGGACAAATTTGAGTCTGACATTTTCGGCGGAGAACTAATAATGGGTATGACGACGCGCACCGCTATAGTCGGAGGCGACTGGGCAAACGCACCAGATCCTGTTTCTAACATGAAAGACGCCCAAAAAATCTACATGACCTTCTCGGCAAGCGAAGCAAACACTCTCTGTAAAAAGTACAACTTAACCTACGCATTCGTCCCGCTAAATCGAAGCGTCTTTTGTGGGTTTGGGTGGATTCGTATAAATGAAAACAAATTTAACGACAACGACTACTTCAAGCTGGTCTATTCAAATAACGATGTAAAGATTTTCAAGGTGGTCTGATAAGATAAACAGAGTACCGGCTATTAAAAAAGTAGTCAAAAGTCGCACATTGTTACGATACATTTTCATTATCGCCATTATTTTTCCATATATAAGTTATAGATTGGAAGTGCTAAAAAATTACATCATTCCGACCTACGGAAATACTATGTATCACGTGGGAATAGAACGCCTCACCATACAAACCGGATTCTATCCTACAGAAGAGCTTTCGTATAATGGCGGGTTTCAGCACTTCTACGTACCGTCATATCGTCTGTTCGTTTCCTCTCTCTCGTTGATAACAGGAATAGACCCTATGGTAATGTCGGGAATGGTAACGATTATAACGTCGCTCGCGATATGCGGAATTATATATGCAATAACTAAACGAGCTTCAACCCCTTTTGCAGGTGTCTGCGCTTTATTTTTGCTCATGTTGTCTCCAGAGATGATAATATTTTCTATAAGAGCTCTTCCTGAGCTTCTCGGGCTTTTTACTTTCCCATTAACCCTTTACTTTATATTGTTGAATAAAGGCGATAAACCATTCAATCTCAATGCGTATTTATATCTCTCAATATTCGCAGCGTCCTTAACTGCCCTCACGCATCAGATGACGCTACTGACGCTTGCGCTTGTTTTAGTAATTTATGGACTAACACAACTTAAAAATAAAGCGGAGCTCTTCAACGCCTGGGTTCCTCTAGCAGCTGCTGTGATCGCGTATGGAATATGGCAGCTCTATTCGCTCCATACGATAAGCATTTTAGGATTAGCGCAAGTCAAATTTCACGAAGGAATGCCAGTTAGCTTATTTACAAACGATTATAACGTCGGTTTTTTCGACAGGACAGGATTTCTTCCTATTCCCCTCTTTATTATTGGTATAATATACCTCGAATACAAGAAAGCAGATAAGAGATTTTTATTATATGCGTGGATTGCTGCTTCACTAATACTGACAAAAAATGACCTTTTGGGCATTAGCATTTTTATGGACAGATTTCTTACCTTTATGGTAGAGGGAATGATCGTCCTTGGTGGGATTGGTGCATACGCAATACTTGAGATACTAGATGAACGTGTCTTTGACACAGTATTTCGTGATAGACTAAAGGATACTGGTTGAAAAATGAGGCTACGAGCTATCCCATTTCAGTTCATTACCATTTTTCTGGGAGCGCTTATATCCTTACCGTTAGGGGCCTTCTCGCTACCCCTATTAATCACACTGCCGGGCTTATGTTTATATCTAATCTACAAAAATTATAACGCAATTGATGTCATTGAAGGAATAAGCTTTTCTATAACCTTCTCACTTATAATTGTCCCAATAGCAGCCTGCATTCTTTATATTGCTGGGATCGACATAAGGTTCACGGGAATGGCTGTTGGAATTTTGGTAGCTATATTATCCGTATTCTCATACATAACAAGATCAAAGGCCACAGATCACAAGGACCGTGCAGAAGCACTATCCAGAATCTCTTGCAAAGGCTGTTTAAAACAGTTAGCCATTATCGGGATTTCGACTTTGCTGGCATTAGCTGTTTACGTGCCGCTTTCAAACTCTTACGTGATTGGTCCTGCTGGACTCGTCATGCATCCTACTCAGGCCTCTGACTTAAACTTTCACCTCTCCATAATCAGCAGATTCATCGAGTCGCCACACATTCCTGTAGAAGATCCCTATCTTCCGAACAATTACATTAATTATAACTGGTTTATGCACGTGTACATGGGGACATTAACAATTATGACAGGTGTCCACCAATTTATTACGCTCAAAATTATATTCCCGCTTCTTTTTTTCGCCCTCTCAATGAACATATATCTACTTGGTCGGAAGATATTCAACTACGGCGCAGCTTTAGTATCGACGGTTGTTTATACAATCGGAGGGGGAATGGCATGGGCACTTATCATTTACCTAAGGCCGAACGACATTTTTCACTATCTTATTTACCAATTCGGTGATACTGCATATATAAAATATGACCAAACGATTTTGTTTTTCCTTCTTCCTCAAACGCAGTCGTTTGCACTGGTTATCCTCATATTTGCCATATTTTCGTGGATAAAAACTTTGAATATCTTCAATTTAAGAAATACAGTGGTATTATCTCTGATTTTAATTGCCTTGTCTTACTACCACCTTGTAACAGCATTTCCACTTTTTGCATCTATGGGACTCTTTGCAGTATATACGATCATTAAGCATGGTAAAGAAAGGTCCTACCCCACACTTATACCCCTCACGATAGCAAGTTTAGTGACTATACCAAATTTCCTGTTGATCTCACGTGGTCAACCATCTCAGATAGCAATTACATATACAAACTACAGTGTTGCGTTTATGTTACTAACGTACGGAATCGTGGGCATATTAGCGCTTATAGGTGTATACCGTTCACTAAAGTCGGAGCGTGCAACCCCTCTTATTTTCTTCGCGATTACAACATTTGTCATTATGAATATTATATCGCTACCGCTCACGTACGATACGTTACAGATTCTTAGTATATTTGTACAGTCCCATCAGCAATCTTCTGCAGGCTATTATATCTCTCTAGTAACCTTTTTAGAGTTACGAAAGCGCAGGCTTTCGTCTCAAACGGTTGTTGTTAAAGCATTCGTTGTTACTGTTGCACTTATTTGTGCTCTGCCAACGTCATTTATTATGATGGCCTTTTATAGTGGGCACTCATATCTTCACATACCAAACGATGAACTTAAGGCGATGGACTGGATAAGATCCAATACGCATAAAGATGCTATATTTCTTGAAGAACCTTCAACTTTTGCGAAAATTCCACTTGCGACCGGAAGACGACTAGCATTTGCGGGGGGCTTGTATACAACGCAGTATCACGGAATTGACAAATACGCGCAGATAAACTTCATACTTAACGAGGGCAATCCGGTGAATCTCAGTTCTACCAGCTACTGAGAGCACTAAATGTGTCGTATGTCTTTATAGGACGTGATGAGCGGGCTTATCATATAAGCTCCACCATCACCAATACCAATTACTTTTTGAGAAAGTATACGATGAAGATATGATTAGAATATACAACGTAAAATAATTTGTACAACTTAACGCTAGCAGCGCACCTATAAATAATATTATTAGGGAACAAGAAGCTAAATGAGTAGTGATTACCTACGATGTTGTAACCCATCATTAATAAGTGTCATTAAACAAATGTAATCAAAGTTGTAAAGTCAGCGTACGATAATTTCGCAGAATTGTTACAACTGTTAAGATGTTATGAGTGAGTTTGAGATTCTATTTGTTGGAAGGTCGAACGTAGGGAAATCGACGTTGATAAGAGAGCTTTTTCGGGTCAGACCACGAGTGGATGATGCTGAGGAGTGACCGATAAGAATTTACGAACTATCAACTAAATGATATTGTTATCACTGATCTGCCAGGATTTGGCTTGATGAGTGGCGTTAAAGAATTTGAAATGTATAAAAGACGAGATCATAAAATATGTAGAGGAACATCACGAACGAGTTCCTGTTGGAATTCATGTCAGACGCCAGTACTTTCATTGAGATTGCAGAAAGACACGAAGTGCCCGTTGATGTAGAGATATTTGATTTTCTGTTAGATCTTAATGTCTCAGATTATCCTAGTAATGAACAAAATGGATAAAGTTAGAATCTGGATAAAGAGCTTAACGAAATTGTCTGAAAGTTAGGCATGTTGCCGCTGGTACAGTAAATGGATCCACCGTGTCGCACCAGTCAGTGCTAAAAAGAGCGAAGTGCATACGCTTAAAAAACTAATAATTAAAAGGCTTCATAACTTACGAAGAGATGATGCCATTAAATATTTTAAATAAAGTGATGTCCATCAGTATTATTTTAAAATAGTAGAGACTACTGTTGATGCCCAAGGCTATCCCTCCTTAATTTCGACATACCACCTTTTCCTTTTGCCCCATCTCCAACAAGATAAAGGTTTTTGTACTGTGTACGGTTAGGAGCATCATACCCTGACGCCATTCTGTTTACCGGCCATCCGTCGTAGTAACTCTGAACAAGTAGAATTTCGAACCGGTTTCCAAATAAGTCTGTAAGGTCCTTCAAGCCCTAGTGTATTTCTCTGTTAGATTAGTTGACATAAGCCTGCTTGGTGTGAGATTACGGTAATGTTTCTGCTGGGGCTAAATTGGGGGTCTGGGTTAGTGATCCTTGTTGTCTAATCCTTGACCCTTCTGTATAACTGGGGTTAAAAGATTTGAGTATGGCCTATAATACTCTCATCCGAAGATAGCGATATTTTTATTCCCGCTGAGGGTTTTTCGCTACAGATTTGAAACCCAAAAAGCTTATTCGTAGCATCTGGACCAATATTCGATACAACGGTTTCAGCGCTCACAAATCTTCCGCCTACCTCAATACCGATCGCCTTTTTCCTTCCACAAGTATCCTTTCGATTTTCCTGAGCTCTACGTGGATCTCTCCTCTAATCGTTTCTGCTATTGCATCAATAACAGCTTTACAACCACCTCTCGGAACACCCTGGCTGAGTCCCATATTTCTGTATGCTTATTAGCATTGCCAACAACCGGCCGCAAGCAGGAACTTCATTTAAATTCTAGTGGACAGCGTCCAGCCACACAACGCGTCTGCGTATTTCATGAAGCAGGGATTATGGCGCAATATGTGAACGAGATCATTCTTTTTCCCCACAAAGCAATTTTTGGAGATACATTATGTGTTCAAATCTACTTATACCACAAACCTCGAACACATCTTTTTGGTCCCTGATGACCGGCTTCTGACCCGTCTTCCTGTCGCACGAACAGAAGGAGGTTCTGATTTAATAATCTGCACTTTAGCCCCTATGCTTTTAAGTGCCTGACCTAAAGGTCCAGATACGCCGTGCGGCACCATATGTAGTGCACCTGTAGTAAGCTGAAAACCTTTATAAGGCAAATTTGTGAATCTACCACCAATAATAGGAAGTCTCTCATAGATCCAACGTCTCATTCGTGTGAGAGCTTTGCGGCCGCAAGGAGCCCTCCTCCGAGACCACCTCCGACAACTACAACATCCGGCATTTAGCTACGTCCCATTATTCAGCTTAATTGCCTGTTGTGGGCAGAACTTAAGACAGACCCCACACCCGTACAATCGCCAGTAATGTCCGCTTTCCCGAAGACGGTGATTGCCCCTGTGGGGCAAAAAACTACGCAGTTAGTGTATCCAATGTACCGAGAAGTAATTTTCATCCAAAATCTCAATAGCTATTTTATATATTTAGCATTATGGAGACGTCAGTTGACGATCATAAATGTTTTCAGCTTATAAAATATAGAATATACAAGGTTGTATTCTAAATGTTTCAAGCTGTTTTTGACTTAGAAGGACCACTATCACCCCAAGACAATGCTTATGAGGTCATGAGGCTCATAGAAAACGGAGACCGACATTTTTGAGGTTATTAGTAAGTATGACGATGTTCTAACCTTGCAAGGTAGAAAAAACTACGAACCGGGAGACACGTTGAAGCTAATAGTTCCATTTTTAATTTTAAATGGAATTTCAGAAAACGATATAAGAAGGGTATCAGGGCGAGCTAAAATCGTCAGCGGAGCCACGGGACTTATTAATTGGCTAACAAGCGACAACTGGAAGATTTACATCATTTCAACGAGTTATGAACAGCATGCGCATAATATTGCAGAACAAGTAGGAGTTGCACGCGATAAACGTGGCAACCGACGAAGCTTCCGCTTGATTCATATCTTATTGAATTAAAAACGAAGATATGTCGATAATCGTTAATTGTGACCCACATATCTCAAAATTTTGGGTTATTTAGCTTCGACGCTAGTCTCTATTATTTCATCAAGCGGCTTCGATCCAGTTTCAATAACCTTTAAGTTGACTTGTCCAGTTTCAACTGATATTTCATGACCTCTAATACTCTTTCGCTTCCTTACCCCTCTGCTTTTCGCACGGTACCCGGTTCCGCTTGAAAGAAGAAGTCGCTTTCGCGCAGCTCCTGGGAGGTCACGTCTCATAGCGACTCCATCTTTGTCAGATCCTCCTGAAATCAACAATTTATAGCCCGAAAGGCCTACGAGCTGTCCTTCCACAATATCTCCTATAGCCTTTCCCACAAGCTTGTTCGCCTTGGCGCCAGATAGCTCGAGCTTATACGCTTTACCAATCTTGGGATCTGATATTACAAGTCTAAAATCTGCCATTTAGATAGTTCTCCTCTCTCTCCTTAAAATGTCTTCGTCACGCTCTGCCGACCCACTCATCAATCAAGGTTTATTTTGCCCAAAACGGATTGCTTTTTCGCTTTATCTGTAAAAATGCTTCAAATGTCTCCAGTTCACTTCCGTGAAGACCGTCATAGAGCTCCTGCTCAATAATTTTTGCGTGCTTTTCAGGCATATCGACGCCACAAGAAGTCGCCCTCATTTATCTGTCTTCCGACCGTCGGCCCTTCAATCGATATTGCGACCTCTTTCCTGCGCTGACTTCGCTCGACGTGCTCACCCCGATCTTGCATATCTTTCAATACACCTACACGCGTGCCATCTTCTTTTACCACAGTGATACCGGTTCTTAGAGTTCCTCCTACGACCTCAACTCCGACAATCGCAGGTTTACTTTGCCTAAATATGCAACCAGGTATAATTCTAAATCTTCCGGGCCCGGATGATCGTTTCTTCATAGCGCTTTTTACCATACCGCACCTTTTGTGATTCATCCAAGTTCGATAGCTTTCTATTAATCGATAAATAATATCACCTGTAAATATGACAACTTTAGACTTTTCAGATTCTTCTTTCGCATCAAGTAACACATCAACGTTAAATCCTATCACGACAGCAAATAACGGATTCTTTACAGTTTCAGCTTCAATTACATCTCTACGTGAAATCTCTCCCAAATCTGCCTTGCTTAAAGGCACTTCGGCTCTTTCAAGTTCTCCAGCAAGTGCCTCTAAGCTGCCAATAGTATCAGCCTTGATTATGACACCTACCTCTTGGATAGGAATATTAATCTCGCCCATCTCCTTTTCGATTGCTTTGATAGATTCTTGAGATCCCCGGTAGCACCCTCAACGGCGCTCCTGCGAGCGCCTTGTCTACATTCGGTGCAGAAATCTCAACTCCTGCCGCGGCGGTAACTGCCCTTACCTTTTAAACCCTCCACGAATGTCAGGTTTAAGAAGTGCCCTTACTTTAGTGACGACTGGGGGCCCTGAACTTCCTACAACAATCTTATCCCCTGTCTTTAGCACTCCATCATAAATTATTGCGTCAAGAGTAATGCCGAATCCACGTTCCTCCTTTATCTCTAACACAGTTCCTACTGCAGGCCCTTCAGAATGAAGTCGTAACTCTTTTTCGAGAAACTTCTGAGCAAGTCCAACAGAGAGCATAAGCAAATCCGGAATGCCCTCACCTGTCTTAGCGCTAACTGGAACTATGCCTATGTTGTTCGTAAAGTCCCTGATTCTATCATATCTATCAGAACTAAAGTTCAACTCGTAGAGTTTCTCAATTAATACGTAGATCGCATCATCAAGCTGTCTTTGTGCCCTGTCACCTTGCAGTTTGAAGGTTTCAACGAACATCATGTTCATATGTGGAAGCCAGCCGTGTATCTTGTCTATCTTATTAGCAGCAACTATAAATGGGGTTTTGTAGTGCTTTAAGATGTTTATGCTCTCGATAGTCTGTGGCTGAAACCCCTCGTTTATATCTACTACTAGAATAGCGATATTAGCTAGAGCACCACCTCTTGTTCGAAGAGTGGTAAAAGCATGATGACCTGGAGTGTCAATGAAGAGGAGACCTGGAACTTTAATCTCCCCACTAAGAGTCCGCACAAATTTGAAATAACTTCAACTGGAACTTCAGTAGCGCCAATGTGCTGTGTAATCAAACCTGCCTCTTTTTCTGCGATCGTCGTGCCTCGAACCCTATCCAGTATAGACGTCTTACCATGGTCAACGTGCCCGAGAACTGCAACTATTGGGGTCCTAAGGTTATTTGCCATAAAAATCACATTATCTTACAGTAATCGAGTCTTTAAATAACTAAATCGATTAACGTTGTTTTAAGTGTTAAAACATCGATATATTTATAATTAATTAGTCTAGCATGAAAAAAAGACCTCGTAGAGCGGTAGTAGTGTAGCGGAATCACAAAGGCTTCCCAAGCCTTTAACCCGGGTTCGAATCCCGGCTACCGCACAACCTTTTTGAGTAATGTATGGAAATAATTTGAGCAACACATTTTTGTTCCTGTTTTTACAAACAGTCGATCTTTTAATGAAAACGCTTTACATGTAGCCAAAAGTAGCAACACTAGTTCAAAACTGACGGAGCATTATCGACTTGCTTTTACGTGAATTATTGAGTTTATATCTTTCTTTATAAGACTAAAAAAAATATTAAAATATTAATTTTTACGTCTAAAATGAAGTTACTGAACCTACCTGAATAAAGAGATAAATATGATAGCTGCACCACTTTAACCTTTTTAGCTAAACTATTATTTTTTAAATTATTTTGTAGACCAATAGGAACTCTGACCCATAACTATAGCACAATTAGGTGTAGCAGGCAATTTCAATGGTTATGGCCACACACAATGAAGCTCAAATATCTGCAGCGTTCTTGCGACAGAGGAAGTATGGAAGAGGTGGGGCTTAAAAGAACAGAGATTCTCGTATTCTGTTTCTTCTATTTTAATATGAGACCACAACCTGAAAATTGATTAAAGAGACAGGCATTTGCTAAAACATCTTTTTAAAGATGCCAGACGGCTTCGCTAGATCAATAAGACTAGAATTTAGCGAAAAAGAACTACAAAGATGGTATTTACAAGCAAGCACTTTCGTTATTTCTTAAAGAGCAGGTTGAATTCGATCGCTATCCGTAACTGGACATTAATTAATCACCGTCATACGATGTATATAATAACGACTTTCGTGATAGCTGATTTAAGAGTTGTTAGTTAACAATAAAATTAACATGGAGAATAATGCTGAAATTATCGTTTATTAATCTTCGCTGTTGCTAGCTTTATACCCTCGGCTTTAACCGTTTTTCTATCTGACGCTTTAACAAGGTTTACTGCTTCCTTTGCGACTGCCGCACCATATGTTTCCGTTTTTTCTGCAACAATCTTGATAGCTTCAATATTAACCCGTTCAGCTCCTGCGACTTTCATGATCCTAGACACTACAGCTAATGGAATTTCTGCCATAATAATCCCTTTAGTTTTAGAATTTAATTATTAAAAAACATTTTGATCTGTTATGTGCTATATAGTTGAAACGCTCTATTTTGTAACTGTATGAATGTAGTTGCTTCTGTTATCGTCAATGCTGCTAGACGGAATAGTAACATAAGCAGAAGTTCACTTTGCCAAATCATCTTTGGGAGGAGGAATCTGATCAAACCATCAATCAAAGCTCTGCTACTAATTGAAGATAGCGTTAAAATAGATCGAACTTCTTTGGGGAGAGAGATCCCCCCGGTTACATGATCTAGTGACATATTACATTATTTTTCTCAAATTTTCTTATTATAAAGTGCTTACTGGATAACGCAAGTTCGTAATATCAAGTAACATCCTCCGCTGTTTCCCTCCCTTCGCTTTGGTGATGTTCACGACTTGATTGTTGAATTCTATGTCTGAGGGGGTGATGTCCAGACGTTCGCTGACCCGACATCCTGCCCGCCACAAGATTCGCTGCATGAGCAGTCCCGGGTGCTGACGCTTTGGCGACACCTAAGATCTGATCCACCTGCTCAAAATACTGTCGCTGACTTATGCCTCAGCACATTTTCCCCAAAAGAGCTGCTGGGTTGAGCGAATAGTTGAAATTGTGGTGCACATTAAAAACAATACTCCAGTAGGCTAAGCGATCATTCAACCCCTTGTTCAAGTGATTTTGAGAGAGGTTTGAATAAAAGAAATAAAGTATGACGTAGAAACGATCCTTAAGAATATATGAAGAGGTTTGTTCTGACGTAAATTAAATGGTATATGATAGCCTGAAAGAAGCTGTAGGGTTGTTCGTTCGAGCAATTGTTTTCAACATCATTGTTAAACTTGGGGGATCCGACGGAAGAGTCTAAATGAATAAAAAAATTGCAAATATGAGATTAATCCCAGTTTCAAGGGCGTTTGCAGTATATTTCACGATAAAAGATCAGAGTAATATTGAAGCTGTTAACTAACAACATGCTTAAATTTGTTAAGGCAAAGAAGGAAGTCAGACAAGATGATCTGCAGGCAGGCGCAACTGAATCTGGTTAGGCTGCGCTAAGAACGCGATCTAAGTCCAAGAAGGGATGTCCAGCGTGAATGGGTGTGAAGCTGTTGTCTGTGGAATCCTTGATGCAGGAGCGAGCTTAGCGACAGGTGTCATTGGATTTCCTATAACTCAACTGATACAGAAGCTAAAACCGATTTGGAGAGACGCAGCAAACGAGAAAGTGGCAGTCGAAATTGCTCTCGGCTCTTCTGCGTCTGGAATCAGATCTGTCTTTGTGACCAAACACGTTGGCTTAAATGTTGGCTCAGATCCTCTAATAACAGCCGCTACCCATAAAATAGGGGCAGGATTTGTAGTCATAGTTGGAGATGATCCTGGCGCTAAGCTTTCGCAAAATGAGGAGGATTCACGCTACTATGGAAAAATAGCTGAAATTCCTGTAATTGACCCGTGTACCCCACGTAAAGCTTATGATTCAATAATTGAAGCTTTCGAGATGTCTGATGTTTTGAAAGTTCCAGTTATCGTCAGAGTCACAGACAGGCTTTTAAAAATGGAATGGGATAAGTTTGAGCGGGAGGCCCTTAAAGTTCCCGAGATCAAGAAGATTGAGAAGGACATATGGGGGCTCACACTCTTTGGTCGTCATCAATATTTATTGAAATACACGTATCCAAAGATGAAGGAGTTTGCTGAGCGAAGCAACCTGAACGAAAAAAAAGGAAATGGAGTTATTGGTATTATATCGTCCGGTTATGCTTCAACTGTTGTTGAAAACGTAATTGAGGGAAGAAGAGATATCACACACTTCAAACTTGGGATTGTTAATCCAATGTGCGATAGGCGAATTGACCTGTTTTTAGAAAAACACGATCGTGTATTAGTGGTTGAAGAAGGTGGGCCATTCATTGAAGAAGCGATAAGAGGACCATTGTTAGGAAAGCTCTCAGGGGATATACCAAAATGTGGAGAGATCACCCACGAGGCTGTTAAAAAAGCCCTTGAGTATGTTGAAGCAGATTACCTAAGTTTCATCTTTAAAGTAGAAACTATGAAAAGTAGGGGGTATTTATCCACCGTATGTGCTGATTGCCCTTTTGTGCCGTTTTATAAGGCACTCGCTAACGTTGACATCATGATTGCCGGAGATTTAGGATGTGTAATTAAAAGTTCTAATCCGCCATTTAACCTAATCGACGCTGCTTATTCATTAGGATCTGCAATAGGAGTCGCGGCAGGATTTAAAGATGGTGGGCTAGCTATTTTGGGTGATTATGCGTTTCTACACAGTGGCATTGAGGCACTAGTAAGTGCGATATTGTACAACTATAACGTAAAAATTTTTGTTTTAGAGAATAAAATCTCAGCAATAACTGGCGGCCAGCCGGTTCACGAGATTTCAGATTTAATAGGTGCGATCTGTCGCAACTATGGAATCTACTATGAGGTACTCGATGCTATTGGAACCGAGCAAAAAAAACTTGAAGATGTTATACGAGCTGTCGCAGACTCACGAGGAGTAGTAGTCATAGTGCTGAAGGGCAGCTGCCCAAGATACAACCATCACTTATAAGAACAGTAGATTACTAACAAGATTACGTTATTTATATAATACTCCTCTTATTATATTCTCAAGTTCTTCTTCCGAAACCGATTTCTTAACTTCGCATCTCCGCTTGACATCTTCTAAAACTTCGCATAATTCGTCCCTCGTGAGCTTATAGCCTAATTCAGCTATGACATATTGCAGTGCTTTCTTTCCTGTATGTTTTCCGACAACGATTCGCCTTTTGTTCCCAACAAGTTCTGGCGGAAAGAGCTCGTACGTTCGCGGCTCCTCAAGAACTGCTGCAACATGTATTCCCGACTCGTGGGAGAACGCATTAAGCCCAACGATAGGTTTATTTTTTGGTAATTGCATCCTCGAATATCTCTCCACCGTTTTTGAAAGGGAGACCAGCTTTGAGAGGTCGTACTTGTCTACACCGTATTGTACGTTAAGAGCGACCAGCAGTTCTTCAAGGGGAGCGTTTCCTGTCCGTTCTCCGATTCCGTTGACTGTAGTATGAAGCTGGAAAGCCCCTGCTTCAGCAGCGCTTAAGGTGTTTGCTATAGCCATGCCGAGATCATTATGACAGTGAATGCAGAGCGGCGTGCTAACGACGTTTTTTATTTCACTCACAAGATACTTTGCAGTTGAAGGCCGCAATGCCCCTACAGTGTCAGCGATACTTAGGAGATTGGCCCCATGCTCCTCACCTTTCTTGAAGAAGTCTTTCAATACATTAATATCAGTTCTGGTAGAATCCTCAGCAGCGAATCGTACTATAAGCCCATGATCCCTGGCGTACTCGAGAGTGGAGAGGGCGCATTCCATCATTTCATCAAAACTTCTATGGTATTTATGCTTTAGATGTAAGTCGGACGTAGCCATAAACAGACCGATCTCGTCAACATCGCAGTCGAGTGCCTCATCTACATCGTGGAAAATCGCTCTAGATAGTGCACAAATCTTCGCATCTAAACGGAGACCGGCAATACTCTTTATCATATCCTTCTCTTTCGTAGAGACGACCGGGAACCCGGCTTCAATTGTCTCGACGCCAATTCCATCCAATTTCGTGGCAATCTCTAACTTTTCGTCTAATCCAAAAACAACACCGGGAGCTTGCTCACCGTCCCGCAAAGTAACATCGCAAATCTCTATTTCGAAGTTCATTTTCGCTAGAGCTTGAGAAGAAAAAATACCGTAATCCATGCGTTAAAACTCTTATTAGATCCTCTTCACTATTTAAATCAATAGTATGCGGGCAACATAAGAGTCGGCTAAGTCCTTTATATACGTGTATCCAACGTTTATCATTTTACCTAACCAACAATACAATCACTATAACCCTTATCTCGAAGGACACAACGTGCGCCATTCTCAGGTAATTATTTACCACCCTTTTAACAAATAACAACATAGAAGTGCATAAACGGTGTTTTTTTGAAAACTCCAGCTACAATTAGCGAAAAGATATTCTCTCGAGCTTCGGGAGACCAGGTTAGAGCCAATGATTTTGTGCTTGCTAACATTGACATGGCAATGGCACACGATGGGACAAGCGTCCTAGCTGTAAAAGCGTTTGAGCAGATGGGGATAAAGAAAGTTTGGGATCCTAACAAAATAGCCCTAATTTTTGATCACATAACACCTGCGAGTACGGAAATTGCGGCCACCCTTCAGGCCAACATAAGAACATGGTCTCGAAAACAAAACATTATGAACTTCTTCGATATAGGAGAAGGAGTTTGCCATCAGGTTATGGCAGAGCAAGGATTTGCGCTTCCGGGCACCCTCGTCGTAGGGGCTGACTCACATTCTTGTACATATGGCGCATTCGGATCATTCGCAACAGGAGTAGGCGCCACAGATATTGCAGAGGTATTTGCCACAGGAAGACTTTGGTTCAAGGTGCCTGAAACACTTAAAATATCTGTTGATGGAAAGCTCCCGTACATGGTAACCTCAAAGGACGTAATTTTAGTACTAGTAGGTATGCTAGGAGCTGATGGTGCAACGTATAAGGCGCTTGAATTCTATGGCGACACAATATCGGATATGTCTATGGCTAGCAGAATGACCATGAGCAACATGGCGATTGAAATGGGAGCAAAGGCGGGGATTATACCCCCAGACACGAAGACTTTTACGTTCTTAAAGGAGAATGGCGTGACGACGCGTTATATACCAGTACGCGCCGACGAGAATGCAAGTTATATCGATGAATTTACGATGAGTGTGGAAGATTTATCTCCTCAAATTGCTTGCCCTCATGAAGTGGATAACGTTGTAGATATCACGAAGGTCGAGGGAACCGAGATTGATCAAGTCTTTCTCGGCTTGGTACAAACGGGCGTTATGAAGATTTAGTTGCAGCGGCAGATATTTTAGATGGCAAAACGGTGACGGCGAGGATGGTCGTTGTGCCTGCCTCTAAAATATCACGTTGCAGGCAATTCACACGGGAGCTATCGCAAAACTTGTTAAAGCGGGGGCAACAGTCTGCAGTCCTGGTTGCGGTCCGTGTCTTGGCGCTCACATTGGTGTCCTTGGAGAGGGGGAAGTCTGTCTTTCGACCGCAAACAGGAACTTCAAGGGTAGAATGGGGTCTGGGAGTACAATATACTTAGGATCCCCAACAACAGCCGCTGTTTCAGTGTTAACCGGCGAGATTACAGATCCAAGGTCTCTTTGACTTAATGCTTTGTCACTAATGCATGTAATAGAAATTGCGAGAAATTGCGAGAACAGCCGTCATATGACTGAACCCTGATCCCTTACGCTTTTAGGATTCAAAACTCTTTATTTCATTTATCTGTTCCGTAAGAATCTGATCAATTGAGTCAAGCAAAAATACAAGTGACGGCTCTTCACTGTGAACTTTCGGGTAAATCCCTTTGTATGTTACCGCGTCGCCCGTGTCAATTGAAATCACAGGTTCTCTTATTACAAGAGTTGCTTTCTTACTCCTCTTCGCTAATTTTTTCAACTTCGAAGTCCCAAAGCTTCTGATTGATCTCCTTTTCTTATTTCCGCCGCACGATGTGCTGCATTGAATGGTCTAAGGTAGCTTTTTTCTGGTTTACCATGATTGCTTTTAGTGTTAGTGACAGTGTCATAACATTACAGTTTGTATGGAGAAGTTATTAACATAACTGTGAGCTGGAATAAAATGCTCTAAGATAAAGTCGATCATAAGTAACATTAACTATCGTGTTAATGTCTAGCGACCACGCATAGCCTGGAAGTTCATATATGGTTTCATCTTTAATTATAATTCAATGATCATTAGAGGAAAGGTGTGGAAATACGGTGACAATGTGAATACTGATGTTATTATTCCAGGCAATAAACCCAGAACAACTGATATAAGCGTGTTTCACAGCACGTGATGGAGGGCATCGATCCTAGTTTTTCGCCTCAGCAGGGGGACATAATCGTAGCAGGAAATAACTTTGGCTGTGGTTCATCAAGAGAACAAGCAGTGCTTGCGCCTAGAAAATATGCAAACATTGGTTGTGTAGTTGCAAAGTCATTCGGACGTATCTTCTTCAGAAATGACTTGATTAATGTAGGGCTTCCAATTATCGAAGGTGACATCGTAGACTTTGTGAACACGGGCGATGAAATCGAAGTCGACATATCTGAAGGGACGATAAAAATCGGTAATAAGATCAGGGCTCAAAGTTACCACCATTTTTGCTCGAGATACTTGCGAATGATGGCTTAATCGAGCACAGAAAAAAAACAGTGGACCATCTAACTAGCAAATAGGAGCGGTCTGAGGGTTCAAAGAAGCGCTAACAAAAAGTGCTGTGATATTGATGCACTATCTTTAAATTCATTATGAAAATTGCAGTAGCTCAGGGAGATGGCGTTGGTCCGGAGGCAATACCTCCCGCCGTGGACGTCTTAGAATTACTATTAAATAAAATTGAATTTGTAAACGTTGAGATAGGACACAGTAGATGGCTAAAAGAGGGCGTAGCGATAACAGAAGATGATATTGAACTGATAAAGTCATGTGATTGCATGTCATTTGGTGCAATAACGAGCGTCCCTGGACAGAGCATCGTCGTTCGGCTTAGAAGAGTGCTTGATCTCTTTGCAAATGTAAGACCGTTCGAATCTCTCCCCATATCTCCTTATAGGGTAAATTTCAAGATTGTGCGGGGAAAATCAAGAAGGTCTTTATTCCGGAGTTGAGGAAATTTCTGAAGACATGGCTATCACAGAGCGGATAATAACAAAAACTGAAACTAGACGACTTACGACATTTGCCTGTGACTTAAAGGATGTAAAAAAAATTACTGTTGTGCACAAGGCCAATGTCCTTAAATCTGACATCTTTTTTAGAGATATTTGCTTGTCAGTTATACAATCACACAACATCCCATACGATGAAATGTACGTGGATACAGCAGTGTACAACCTCATAAAACACCCTGATAAGTTCGATCATATCTTAACCTCGAATCTCTTTGGAGATATACTCTCAGATGAAGCTGCAGCGCTTGTAGGGAGTCTTGGAGCTTGTCCGAGTGCGAATATAGGAGCACAATATGCGATGTTTGAACCTGTGCACGGATCAGCTCCACACATTGCGGGTAATGGTATTGCTAATCCGATCGGCGCAATACTAAGCTGTAAGATGCTACTCGAATGGGCGGGGTCTACGATAGAGCGAGTTTGTTGAATGAGTCGGTACAACGAACCACTGCAAGTGGAATAGCGACGTATGATCTAGGTGGTACAAGCACAACAAAAGAAGTTGCTGACGCAATTATTAAAAATTTAGAGGTACAAGGTGATATTCCCAGATCACTGTAAGTTCGTTGGCGTAAGAGACTGTGTAGACGACGATTGTGAGCCGAAAATAGGAGATAAGATCTACTTTTCATCTAAATATCAGATTACATTTTTGAAGAGGAAGGCTGCCATTTATAAAGTAACGTCAGTCGGTGACGGGTTAATTCGAGAGATAAACACTGTACATAAAATCGCAGGTTTTGACGATACCCTCATATTTGACACAAAGGTCGACATCTTTAACATGGGGAAGCTTATTAAACAAACTGTCCGACTCTGCAATGAAAAGATCAAAGCTGTCGTGTACCGAGGATTCGATGAACACTGGACGTTTGTGTTTGAACCTGATTTTGCGTGCCTCAAAGAGGTTGAATCTTTCGATATCTCTTCCGCCTGATCCTCCTTATCTCATTACACTAGTTAAACAACTTGACGATGCCGGAGTTTTTGGCGACTTATCGGTATCGTTTAAGCCAAGAGTGCTGGACTTGAAACACTTCACGGAAGCAACCATCTTCCCCTGCGCAGCGTCGGGACTTGGCTCAAATCATCTCGATGCGCGAGACGTGAAACTTTCGAGCAAGAACGTGCTTGTCGGGTGTGACGTATCAAGAGAGGTTTTTGAACAGCGATATAACGGAGCAATATTTGATCACATAAATATTTGCCCTATGAAAACGATAAACCCAGAAAGGGTGTTTATCGCTAAGTGCTGCAAGACTGAACGTTCCGGACCAATTACTATTAATGGATATAACGGTATTATCGTTCACTGGGGCGCAAATGCCTTTGAAGTTATTAGCGCTGTGCGAAATTTGCTTGAACAACAACCACAAAGCCCCTCAACCTTGTAGAAGTTGTGCTTGTAACAGCGCTCGCTTTCGTTTACTTACTTGCGTATCTAAAAAATGCGGAGGAAGGGATTCGAACCCTCGAATGCCTACGCAACAGGATATCTCAAACCTCGGCTTCTTAAGTCCTGCGCCTTTGACCTGGCTTGGCTACCTTCCGCATACTGTGAAATTACAGATACTATAATATAAAAGCCTTATTCGGAAATAAATAACGAGTACACACAACTGCCCATTTATTAAATACTGTTAAAACAGCACGTGCCTAAGCTATATGATGTGTCTAATTAATTAATAAGCCTCGCCTATAACAAGACCTTCATACAGTAGAGCCCCATCTACAGCTATAATGAACTCACGATTGAAGCGTTCTCTTATCTCAGATAACGCGGCCAGCCAAAGTTGGTAGTTCCATTTTCTATAAGGGTCTTTACTTATCTTAAAAAAGCTCACGCTCACTAACTGCTTCTAGTATATAAGAAATTATTGATAATTGACTATAGACTTTCTTAAAACTGCACATTTAGTATAAACAAGATAAAAATCACTCATTACATAAAGTAATCACTTAGACATAAATTTCAAAAACAAACTAATTAATTCCGATAACAGCCTGATCAACTATTATTACGGACGTGCAGCGGCTACTTATCGCGATGTTTTTACCGTCTTTTTTGTAGTTATAGATCAATTTCTAGCTGACGTTACAAACGGATTACTTGGGCCATAAAGTCGTCTAACTTGCGTATGTATTATCTTGAGATCTATTTTATTATATAATCCAATTAACTAATTAATCCTGTACAATTGTTCATTCCAAAAAGTCAAAATCGTTCTTTTTGTTTTAAGATCTAAGAATGCTCCGGTCGGGATTTGAACCCGAGTCGTTGGCTCACTTCACTTTTTTAAGTTCGAAAGGCCAACATGATTGGCCGTGCTACACTACCGGAGCCCACACTAACTCTTTGTTATATCGATTATGAAAGTGTTTTCCTAAATTTTGTCGCTTTCGACTCGTAGAACTTTAACGTGCAAGGAAAGCAGAACGAGTTCTCCACGCAATAACGGTGGATTTTATTAAATATATTTGTTTCTGTGATCTCGCGCTTTTCGCGTTGAATAATTACACTCTTGTCCATCACGAGAGAAGTAAATATTGTGTAAAAAGCAGAGATTCTCTTTTTAGTTATTGGTCAGTTTAGAGAAGCCGATAGTTTGATTATTACTTTTGTAGTCTTAGCTTGGCACTTCCAGAACTGCCGCAACATCTTTGCCTTATACTGCTCTTTGCTGCCATCATCAACCTCATTAGGGGGGGCCAACCTCTTACCGCTCTTCACCTGTTTATTCCTTAGACGACCTAAATCATCTTATAAACGCTTTTTGCCGTTATATTTCGCCATGATTATGTTCAGTTAGCCAATACTCCTTCAAACGGTGTCTTTTGATTATCTCGATCTTAAAATTCCCTGCAAAGATTTTATTTTGGAATTTATACACTTTGCCCTCCAGTCTTAGACTTACAATAATCAGACGCTCATTCACTTACATATCTGAAAATATTAGGAAAAGGACGTAAAAGAGATATTGTATACGCGAGTAAATATAATGTAGTAAAAGTTGATCTGTAAAAGAGGGATACATTATAAAAGCACTCATCACAGGCGGAGCTGGATTTATAGGGAGCAATTTTGTCCATTATATGCTTAATACGTATGAACAAATGGAGCTTATCGTTCTCGATAAACTGACCTACGCTGGTAACCCCGAAAATTTAACCGATGTTGTAAGAGATATTGAATTCATAAAAGGAGATATTTGCAACAAAAATGATGTAGAAAAGGCCATAAAAGACTGCGACTGCGTCTTCAACTTTGCAGCAGAGACTCACGTCGACAGATCAATTGTGGACTCAGCCACGTTTGTAACAACAGACGTACTTGGTACTCACACCTTGCTCGAGGCATCAAAAGAGCATAATATTGGCAAATTCGTACAAATCTCTACAGACGAAGTATATGGAAGCGTTCACGAGGGGTCGTCTAGAGAGACTGATACGCTGCGACCGTCAAGTCCCTATTCAGCAAGTAAAGCAGGAGGAGATTTACTCGTATTATCCTATTGTGCGACCCATAGGTTTCCAGCGATTATTACAAGAAGTTCAAATAATTATGGCCCAAATCAGCATCCTGAAAAGTTGATACCACGCTTCATAACTAATGCTATGATGGATACGCCACTGCCGCTGTATGGTAAAGGAGAAAACATTAGAGACTGGATCCACGTCGATGATAATTGTCGGGGAATAGACTGTTCCTTTACCCGGGGGCAAGTGGGAGAGGTTTACAACATGGGCAGTAATAATGAACGAACGAATTTGGGGATAGCAGTCATGATTCTCGAGTTGTTAGAGAAACCTTCGAGTTTGATAACGTTTATAAAAGACCGCCCTGGCCACGATTATCGATATTCTTTGGACTGTACGAAGATGTATGCGCTTGGTTGGAAGCCAAAAGTGACTTTTGAAAAGGGTCTCTTAAACACGGTAAATTGGTATAGGGATAATAAATCGTGGTGGCGTAAGCTTATATAGCTTTTAAACCTTTAAAAAAGGCTTCAAAGTAGTATAAAACTAAGGTGGAAAATATTTACGGAAGAAGAAAGACTTCACTTTACCCGAACTGAACAAAAAAAATTATATTTTGCTTATGCAGTCGATCATCGATTGAAATATAGCAATTCCATCCGTCGAGCCTAGGAGTGGATCAGAAGCTCGTTCTGGATGGGGCATCATAGCAAGTACATTTCCTTCCTCGTTTGAGACACCGGCGATACTATCCGTAGAACCGTTTGGATTTGCGTCTTTTGAAGGAATGCCATTATTATCGACATATTTTAAAACAATCTGGCTGTTGTTATACATCTCCCGTAACGTTTTTTCGTTAACAACATACCTACCTTCTTTATGGGCTATAGGGATGTCGATCACCGGTTTTGATCTTGTGGTAAATACGGACTTGCCCGTTACCCGTAGCTTCACCCACTTGCAAATAAACTTTGGGTATGCATTTGTCGTAAAAGCGCCAGGTACAAGCTTAGCTTCTGAAAGGATCTGGGCGCCATTGCATATCCCAAGAACAGGCTTCCCCTCTAGTGACATCCGAGAAATAGATGACATTATTTCAGTCCGTGCTGCTATGGCACCTGCTCTCAGATAATCACCGTACGAAAACCCACCTGGAATAATCACGCCATCGACATCGGTTAAAGGCTCTTTATACCATACCAGTTCGCAGTTCACGCCTAGGCTTATTAACGCTTTATATACGTCAAGATCACAGTTGCTTCCACCAAATTGGATAATAGCTATCTTCATTAAGTCACCTATTTGCCCAACAAAATAAAAAGTAGCTCAATGTTGAATATTGATTGAATAATCGTGTATGATTGGATTAGCAAGAAGCTTGAAGCACATCTCATTAGCAAGTTCTTTTGCTTTGTCCACAGAATCAGCTTCAAATTCTATTTCATATAGCGTTGCCAGCTTGATGCTATCACTGTTATATCCCAAATGCTTTAGTGCCTTTTTAATTGTCGCCGCTTCCGGATCTAACATTCCCTTTTTAAGCTTTATTGTGATGTCAGCGTGATAAAGCATGGTATTACATAGGCTATGGTGATAATTAAAGGTTCGTGCTTCTTACACTATTAAACAGATCATATTTGCCGTCGCTCAAGAGTCTGAGTTGTGAGAACTTGCTAGCAAACATGACGATTTTCGCAATAGGAAGCTGCATAGTTGCTGTTATGAGAAGTGTCTGATGTAAGCAAACTATAGCGAGTGGATTTCTCTCACAATACTACTCGTGCGATTGCTGTATCGTGCGATTGCTGTATTTACTATTTAATTTTACGTATATTTTTGGACGCAAGTAAAGCAACTGATACAACTGCCGAAATTGCCTACGATAGCGTCAAAGTCGGGAATTGCTAAACCTTTTTTTTCTGCTGTAGCTGACGCAGAATTTAGTGGAGAGTTACTCACTATAACTGACGTTTGAATAGCTCCAGTAGGAGAGGGGAAAGGTGCAGAAGCCAGCACACTACGTTGGAGTCCTAGTACATCACCAGCAGAAAGTTCAGTGCTCCGCGTTATTAGAGGGTTTCCGTATGGATCGGTAAACACAACTAACGGAGGTGCTGTATAATTATATAACGTGCCCTGCTGTGTTCCAATGACTTTTATGTTTACAAAGTTAGAAGAAAGTTGAATGACATCATGATTCATGAAGGTTGTTTGGTCCATGAAACGACAACGTGGACACCACTCTTCATAAATGAAAATCATAACGGGTTTGTTCTCCGCTTGAGCCTTTTTCATGCCTGTGGGGTAATCGTAAACCCAGTTAATCTCATTTTGCATGCTTACCTGCGCGCTAACCAAGCTTACAGAAAAGGGGAGAAATATTGACATCGCCACAATAAGCAGCGTCAACATCTTGCGTACATATGTCATATAGAATACACCTCTTTTTACGAAGGGGTAAATATTATTTAACGTTTATGTCTCAGTACCATTACCTCATCTTTAAACGAGCAGACCTTAGTGAATAGGTGGTTAATACCACGGTGCAAAAATATATACGTTGACTGCTTAGTAATTGCTGCAATATCAGCGCGTCTTTAGGTTTAAGCAGAACAAAAAAAGTAATATAACGTGCGCAATGTGGACGTTCCGCATCAGTTTGTACTCCGATTATTAGCGCAAAACGACACTTTACTTACAGCAAAGACCTATCTCTCGTGAACAATTATTTTTGAAGGCGGTTTAAAAGTTGAAAATCATTCAAGCCTCATCCTACTTTTATCCACATATAGGTGGTGTAGAAACACACGTTATGGAACTTTCCCAAAGCCTAGTGGAAACAGGACACGATGTTACGGTGCTTTGTGCCGATGTACCAAAATCAAAGAAATTCGAACTTTTAAACGGCGTCACAGTATGCAGGTTTCCGGCTTTAGATTTACCATATGTACCTTATACCTACTCCCTACGAAAAAAACTCAGCAAACTCGATGCTGATGTAATCCACTCGCATTATCCACCGCCTTTTATGTCAAATGCTGTATCAACAACGCTTAATGATGTCCCACATATATTAACATATCATTGCGACGTGGTTGTACCTGACTCATTGGCAAAACTAAAAATTCCTGAGACTGTTAAAAAGCTCATTGAATATGCCAATAAGAGACTGTATCTCAACGGCATTTTGGATGATGTGACCACAATAATAGCTACGACGAATAGTTATGCAATCACATCTGAAATTTTAAATTCGTTAAAATTTGAAGTTATTCCAAATGGTATACGATTACAGAAATTTGACGAAGCAGTCAGTAGTGTTAACTGTGAGAGAGCAGAGAGACACTGTACTGTTTGTAGGAAGGCTCACTTCAGTTAAAGGTGTTAACTATCTCATCGAAGCAGCGAAAATGATTACTGAGGAATATCCACAAACAAACCTCTTGATAGTAGGACAAGGAGAGGATAAAGAGAAGCTAGTAAAGCTTTCAAAAGGGTACGAAGAGAACATAAAATTTTTCGGGCATGTTTCATGGCGCAACTTAATTAGATTATACAAAACATCAACTGTTCTCGCGCTACCCTCATTCACTAGGTTAGAAGCTTTCGGGATAGTCTTGCTTGAAGCTATGGCCTGTGAGACCCCTGTAGTAGCCTCAGACATACCAGGTGTGAGAGATGTTATTGATGGCGCTGGGCTGCTTGTTGATCCAAAGAATCCAAAAAAATTGGCAGACGGGCTATTACGAGTGTTTGCAAATGCAGACGAAGCGAGATTAATGGGCAAACATGGCAGAAAATTGATTGAACGTAACTATAATTGGACAGTTGTAACTGAACGAATACTCGACCTGTACAAAGACGCAGTTGAGTGAGACTCTAATACTCGCTAAATAAGACTAAACTTACTGAAAGTTGAATTATTCACACGAACATAGGTGACTCAGCAGTTAATTACTGGCTAAATATTTATGTGAGAATCAATAAGTCATTGCTGAATGAAAATTTATGCGGTTATTCCCATATCACCGTATGAGCCAGAGTCATTAATTAAAAAATCAATTGAGTGTTTAAAGAATTTAAATTGTCAAGATTATGAGTTTGAGGCATACTATATAATCGACAAAACCAAAGATGATAAAAGAAATTTTAACTCACTATTACCGCCTAACTTTAAAATAATACTAAGGAATAATAACAGGGGCGGGAGGGCCGGAGCTATAAATGATTTCTTAAGCACGATAAATGACGTTAATTATATAGCAATATTTGATGTTGATAGTAGGCCTTCCGAGAACTTCATCACTGAGTGCATTGAAGCGTTCAAAAAGAACAGTTCTGCAGTATTATCAAGTGGGTGCCGTTTTGTTACAAACAAAAATAACGTTCTAACAAAGATTGTATCACTAGAGTACGGTTTTTTTTGCGACTTGTATCGTTTATATCACTGGTCAGACGGATTTCTACAGTTTAACGGATTAATTGGTGTAGTACAAGCGTCCTTTTTAAAAAGAGAGAAACTTGACGAGAAATCGTCGTGCGAGGACCTTGACCTCACACAGAGGATATATTTAGCACAACGTGTTGCAGTTCTTGCCAAAACAACTGTTGGAGAACAGGCACCTACTACAGTAAAAGACATTTACAGCCAAAGGGTGCGTTGGTTACGGGGAGCCGCGGAGAGCTATAGAAAATTTTTAATTCCAATATTTAAAGCACCTATACCGTTTTCTAGAAAATTGTCTTGGTTTCTTTCCTTAACTGCTCCCTTCTTTGCATTTCTGCTAAGCCCATTTATCATCTTTGGTGTAGACAGAATCTCTCGAGTAAGTGATAACCCTCTAGAGTTTTTTGAAATACTGATCGGACTTCTCGCGTACTTGTGGGTTATAACAATATGTGGAATTGTTGGTATAATACAGCATTTAACGTCGAGTGAAGCTAAGTGGAAGAGCGTTACTAGGTCAGATGTTTAAACTTTAAAGGTGTAGACTTGTGCCAAATTTGAGAAAGTGGCTGACTATTTCTCTAGTTTTGAGTGTAGTATCAATATTGGCTTTAATACTGTTTACAATTAGCACAAGCACAATTTACGGTTTGATTAGAATAAATCCTATATTTCTATTTTCGGCAATTTTCTTCCAGCTTATGTCGTGGTTAATATGGGGTGTTAGGCTAAAAATCATGTCAGAGACAATTGGTGGAAGAATTAAGCTTAAAGATGCAGTAGCAATTGTCCTGTCGAACCTTTTTGCGGCTTCAATTACCCCCGCACATGCAGGGGGCGAAGTCACACGAATTCAACTATTAAGGCGCTATAATCTATCCACAGGGGATGCTTCAGCGGTCGTTGTTGGGGAACGAATGCTTGATGCACTATTCTTAGGACTAGCGGCACCTGTGGGCTACTTATTATTTCGGCAACAAATTACAAGCAGCACTGGTTTTACCACAATCTTTGCTATCGCCGCGATCCTTTTTTTTATAATATTTTTTGTGACTCTCTATGTGATAGCACAACCAAAAAAAATCAAGTCGGCAGCGATAAAACTTCAATGGCTGTTTATAAGATTTCGCGATAACAAAAAGGCAGATGAAACAATTTCCAAGATACTACGCGAAATTGACGTCTTTCATAATAGTTCAAAACGCTATCTAAGAGATGGAAGGGGAGCACTCGGCAAGGGATTCGTTTATACTGTAACATTCTGGATCTTTCAGTTTTCAATTGCATCCTTAATTCTCATAGGACTTGGGTCTCAACCTTGGATAGTGCCGTCATTCTCAGCACAGACAGTGTTAATGATGATTGCTATGGTTCCCCTTACTCCAGGGAACAGTGGTATTGCAGAAATAAGCACTGCTTCCATTTATTCACTCTTCGTTAATACCGCAATATTAGGAGTATTCGTCTTAGCGTGGCGGATGGTAACGTATTACCTCAATATACTAGTTGGAGGAATTATAAGCATAAAAATTCTCAAAGATACAGCAGTATTAGAAGAGGCAGTAAATGAAGTGATAGATGAAATAGAATAATAGAACTAAGAAAATCACATTTCACGCTGTTACTGCAGTTACAAGATTACTTTCCACGAAAGAAGCACGCCAGTTCCTAATTTCAGAAGTTTCTCGTAATTCGAGTTTAATAAAATCATCAACTAAGCCTTCACCATCGGCTAAAGTGGGCGCTGTGACACCACCAATAACCATATTTCCAATGTAAGTACAAATTTCGTCGACTAGCCCTAGCTTCAACAAGCTGAAGTTCAAGGTTCCGCCCCCTTCTACCATAAGCCGTTCAATTCCGCGTTCCTTCAACCTCCAAAGAAGCTCTTATTAAGTCTACTGTGTTTTCCCCTACAATAAGGACTTCAGACTTTTCGGCAAGATCCCTTAACTTGTCTCGAGGTGCATTTTTAGACGATGCAAGTATTGTATTAGAGCCTAAGATTGCAGCATTTGAGGGGGTTCGTGCGTTACTATCGACCACAACTCTGACTGGATTTTTAGGTTTGCCTTGACTAAGCCTTGTTTGTTTAAGCTCCTCCGACTTTATCGTCAGTTTTGGATTGTCTGCGAGAACTGTTCCAACTCCGACCATAACAGCGTCTGCAGAGGCCTTTAGCTGATCGACTCGTTTGAGGTCGTCAGTTCCGGATATTCTGACTTGCTTCCTTTCAATTGTTGATATCTTACCGTCAGCACTCATTGCCGAATTAATAAACACAAATGGTCGTCATCATTGTCCCCATGGCTAATTAATATATACATATTAATAGTTAGAGTCATTGATGTCATTTTATGCTCATAAAGTTTTAGTTCTGAAGAATTGATGTACAATCAAAAATTCTACAAAGTGAACATAACTGATCAAATTAACGTAGGCGACGAAAAAGACACATGAAGAAGTATAAGTTTTTAGAGCATACGGCTGACATTTTGTTCCGAGCATACGGGGATGATCCTAATGAGTTGTTTGAGAATTCGGCAGAAGCTCTTGAAAGTGTCATGATTGACTTAAAGAGCATTGACGTAAAAGGCGTTAAGCGAGTAAATCTATCTTCAGATACTTATGAAAACTTGCTCTTTGACTGGCTATCTGAGATAATAGTGCTGTTCGAAGTTGACTCCTTTGCCATAAGAAAATTTAATGTAAAAATAATAGATAAATCACTTAGTGCAGAATGTTCAGGAGAGAGAATAGATAAGAGAAAGCACAAATTAAAAATCGAGGTAAAGGCAGTTACTTATCACAATTTAGAGATAATGAGAGATGTTAGGTATTATGTTGACGTGACGCTTGATGTGTAGGAGGTTTGATGAACACCATAGATTTAAAGAAAATCAGCGATTTCATCTGGGAAATTCCAAAAGAACTCTTAACGGGAATGAGAGTCCCTGGTAGAATTTTTCTATCTAAAGCTCTTTTGAATTACCTTGAACCAGGCGCGATACAACAAGTGGCGAATGTCGCAACGCTTCCGGGTATTCAGAAATATTCGTTTGCGATGCCGGATGTGCACACGGGTTACGGGTTTCCCATAGGAGGGGTTGCAGCCTTCGACGTAAATGAAGGAATAATTTCCCCAGGTGGGGTCGGATTTGACATTAACTGCGGCACAAGGCTTCTAGCAACTACACTGAAATTGGAAGAAATTTACCCAAAGATACAGGAGATTAGTAACTAAGCTCTATGCGAACATTCCTGCGGGACTCGGTTCAAAAGGAAAACTAAAGATCTCAGAAAAGGAGCTCGATCAGGTCTTCATAAATGGCGCAAAATGGGCATTACGCAACGGTTATGGAAATGAATTAGACATAAAACACTGTGAGAGTAACGGCTGCATGGAAGGTGGAGAGCCGTCAAGAGTAAGCCCATTAGCTAAAAAGAGGGGCATGCCCCAACTAGGAAGCCTCGGAAGTGGCAATCACTTCTTAGAAGTTCAGTACATCGATAAAATTTACGACAAAAGTGTAGCAGATACTTTTAGCTTGCGGGAAAATCAGGTCTGCGTAATGATACATTCAGGATCGAGAGGTGCTGGACATCAGATATGTACTGACTACCTTAGAGTTTTTCAAGCGGCAGCTTATAAATATGGCATAAAGCTCCCCGATAGACAACTTGCCTGCGTTCCTGCTGATTCAACAGAAGCACGTGATTACTTTAGCGCTATGAGTGCTGCTGCAAACTATGCGTGGACAAACAGGCAGATGATGTCTTTTTGGGTAAGAGAGGTGCTCGAGCGTGAATTTAATGTCGAGGCTACCGTAGTTTATGATGTAGCCCACAACATTGCAAAGCTGGAAAAGCACAAAATTGACGGTGAGAACAAGGAGGTTTACGTTCATAGAAAAGGTGCGACGAGGTCATTTGACTATGATCCAAGCTACGGCATAGGACAACCAGTGTTAATTCCTGGAAGCATGGGAACTGCTTCATACGTGTTATGTGGCACAAAAGAGGCTATGGAGATGACCTTTGGTTCAACCTGTCATGGGGCTGGTAGAATTCTAAGCAGAAAGGCGGCTAAGCATAAATTGACATCTAAAGCGGTCATTGAAAACCTCAAACAAAAGCACGTGTTCATAAAAACTGACAACATTTCAGATATACCAGAAGAGGCCCCAGAGGCTTACAAGCCTATTGATGAAGTTGTTGACGTTGTTAATAAGCTCAACATATCGAAGGTCGTTGCAAGATTAAAGCCCATTGGAGTCATAAAGGGATGAAATTACAGATCACTAAGATACAATGAGAGACCTTAATTAGCATTTTAACAATGATGTAAATCTTACATTTGACCTCGCATGTATATGTCTGAGAGGCTTGAAGAAGTCAACGATACATTTATTGCTAATAGTAACTATAAAAAATAGATGGGCTAGCTCGGATGGCTCGGCGTCATCTGTAACCCAAAAGCGTCGGTACGTGGGGGGCGAAGCAGAAGGAAGACATTTTAGTAGTTTGATCATCTTATAATTTCAACGATGATACTCCGTCCTGCGGGGCCAGCGGTGATATGTGGCTGATCGGAGGACCTGTTATATATCTTTGCTGTGAGCACCGGTTGAGGCCCGGAAGGGAGCAGACTTATCGCGGACGTTTGACGCTCGCAGGGGTGTGGAGTAGAGAAGGAACTATGAGCTCTGTCATACTGCAAAATGACGACCTCTCTGCGCGCCCACATAACTCAAGTTGGGGTAGCCAAGCCTGGTCTACGGCGCTGGTTTGCTAAACCAGTGTCCCTTCGGGACTCGTGGGTTCAAATCCCACCCCCAGCGCTTTCCGTGGTTTTTACCCACAGCGTTGCGGTCAGGCAGCGTAGAAACTGCTTGAAAGGACCGTGCCTAATTATAAATACCATGATAGGTTAAAATCCCAATGGATAAGAGGAATTGATTTGGCTAAGGTGGAACCCCAAAAAGAGGAAATTAAGTACATAGTTCGGATAGCGCAAACTGATGTAGATGGAAAGAAAAACGTCCAATATGCGTTAACTGGCTTAAAAGGAATCGGAATTCGGACTGCTCGGATACTAACCGAAAGTGCAGGGATAGATCCCACACTTACTATGGGTTACCTAGAAGATGATCAGATTGAACAGCTCAGAGCAGCTGTAGGTAACTTCCAGAGCAATATCCCAACGTGGATGTTCAACCATCAAAAGGACGTTACGACCGGCCAAGATAGACATATACTCGGCACTGAACTTACCTTAATGCTGCGAGAAGACGTCAATCGCATGAAAAAGACGCGTAGCTATACGGGCATTCGTCACGAGAGAGGCCATAAGGTGCGAGGTCAAAGAACTAAATCAACAGGTCGTAGGGGCGCAACTGTGGGCGTTCAGCGCAGGAAGAAGCAATAGCTAAAAGAGTTAGGTGTAAAAATGGGGTATCCTGGTAAAAATAAAAAGACTTTTGACACGCCTAGTCACCCTTGGCAGGGAGCAAGAATTAGCGAAGAAGCCGCGATCGTGAGAAGATATGGGCTAAAGAATAAGAGGGAAATCTGGAAAGCGGCTACGACACTCAGAAAATATCGGCGTGAAGCAAGAAAATTGCTCTTCGAGACTCAAGAGTTGGGAGAACGCGGAGAGCACGCAAAAGTTGAGAGAGAGAAATTTCTTAGCAAGCTTAGGCGGATAGGGCTTATAGGAAACGACTCAACCTTGGACGACGTGCTCACGCTTAAAGTTGACGATGTTCTCGAGAGACGATTACAAACTCAAGTTCATAAAAAGGGACTCGGCAACTCAGCAAAGCAATCGCGACAGCTTATCGTCCACGGTCACATAGCACTTGGTGGGAGAAGAGTTACTGTACCAAGTTACGCAGTGCCTATGGACGAAGAAGAGATTATAGAATTCTATAAGGGTTCACCCATTTATAAAGAGGTATGCACAGAGAGTCCAAAAAATGTCAAGGAGTGATACATATTAAATGGTCGAAAAAAAGTGGGGGATTGCACATATATATGCATCCTTCAACAATACAATTATAACGATTACAGATCTCAGCGGGGCAGAGACAATATCGAAATCTTCCGGTGGAATGGTAGTCAAGCAAGATAGAAATGAGAGTTCCCCCTACGCTGCCATGCAGCTTGCCACAAGCGTTGCAGAACAAGCACTTGATAAGGGAATTGTTGGCGTTCACGTAAAGGTCAGAGCACCAGGTGGTAACAAGCAGAGGAGCCCAGGACCGGGCGCTCAGGCAGCAATAAGAGCGCTCTCACGAGCCGGACTAAAAATTGGCAGGATTGAAGATGTGACCCCAATCCCTCACGACGGAACTAGAGCGCCTGGCGGAAGACGGGGAAGGAGAATATAAATTAAGGTGCTACATGGATTTGAACTTTATCGAGCTTTCGGATAGAAAAGCGCGTTTCATACTTTCAGGAGTTACCCCCGCGTTTGCAAACAGCATAAGAAGAGGCATGATTACTGACGTGCAATCTATGTCGATTGATGACGTCAACTTCTACAACAATACCTCAGTCTTATTTGATGAAATGCTAGCGCTTCGACTTGGACTTATCCCACTGACAGGTGGTGACAACTACGTTCCAGCGTCAGAGTGTGCATGCAACGGAGGGGGTTGTCTTTACTGTCAAGTGTCTTTAACATTGAATGTAAAGGGTCCAACAGTCGTGTATTCACGTGATTTGAAATCCTCAGACCCCGAGGTTGTTCCAGCAGAAGGAGACATACCCATAATAAAGCTATTCAAAGACCAAGAGATAATGCTCGAGGCGATAGCGAGAAAAGGAAACGGCAAAAATCATGCAAAGTTTCAACCAGCAGTCGCTGCTAGTTATAAGTATCTGCCAAAGTTTGTTATTGATGACATGTGATGGATGTGGAAAATGCGAAGAAGCTTGTCCGAAAAAAATAATAAAGATCGAAGGGCAACTAGCTAAAATTACAGATGAACTTCAGTGTTCACTTTGCAATTTGTGTCGTCTAGCTTGCGATATGAGTGCAATAAAAGTTACGGGAGATGCTCAATCCTTCGTATTTTATGTGGAATCCGATGGATCGATGGGTGCTAGAAACTTAATAATAAAATCAGTTGAATCATTAAGAGATAAATCAGACCAACTGAACGAATATTTGAAAAGTTTTGGATAGGCGGGGGTTGCCAAGCTAGGTCAAAGGCGCTAGGTTGAGGGCCTAGTCTCATAGGAGTTCGTGCGTTCAAATCGCACCCCCCGCATACTGAAGTTTAATTAATCATTGAGTAGATTTCCATGGGAGAAAGAAACATCAAAAAAACTAATATAAGATTAATTCAGCTCATTGAAGATTTAAAGAGGTATGCAAGAGAACACGAAGTCAACATATGGAAAGAGATAGGCAGGAGGCTAGAATCACCTTCAAAAAACTACGCTGAAGTAAATTTGAGTCGTATAAACAGATATACAAAATTAAACGACGTCATAGTGGTCCCTGGAAAAGTCCTCGGAGCTGGTGTGCTTGACCATCCAGTAACAGTTGCAGCTGTGAATTTCACTGATTTAGCTCAGAGAAAAATAAGTGCGACAGGTGGTGCTGTGATGACAATTGAAGAGCTTCTTGAGACCTTACCTAAAGGGTCAAATGTGAAAATTATAAGGTGAATTTTTAAAGGTGGTATTCTTGACAATCATAGATGCTGACGGACAAATATTGGGACGTCTTGGAAGTACCGTTGCAAAAAGATTGCTATCTGGTGAGGAAATAAACATCATAAATGCAGAAAAAGTCGTAATTTCGGGTAATCGTGACACGACATTATTAAAGTATCGTACTATGAGAGAAAAAGGATCAAAGGAAAAGGGTCCTTACTATCCTAAACGCGCTGACATGATAGTAAAACGCGCGATTAGAGGCATGTTGCCGTACAAAAAGATGAAGGGACGACTTGCATTGGCTAAATTGAGAGTTTATATCGGGGCTCCGAGGGAATTTGCAAATATTAAGACTGAGACGATTGAAGCAGCAGCAAAGTCTCGACTTAGCACTGCCAAGTTAATGAAGCTTAAAGACATTTCCGAAAGGCTAGGAGCGAAGAAGATACGGTGATGAAATGGTAAAAATAGTTAATTCTAGCGGTAAGCGTAAGACCTCCATAGCTCGGGCGACAATAAAGGAGGGACAAGGTATCATAAAAATTAACAAAAAGCCGTTAGATATAATTGAGCCCGAACTAGTTAAAACTAAGATTCGAGAACCCCTTACACTTGCTGGCGACTTGGCCGAAAAGCTTGACATAAAGGTCGATGTCCACGGCGGAGGGATGATGGGCCAAGCTGATGCCGCAAGAACAGCTATTGCCTGTGGACTTATCGAGTGGACCAATGACCTTAGCTTAAAGGATCTATATCTCAAACGGGATAGAACTCTGCTTGTTAGTGACTATAGGCAGAAAGAGCCTAAGAAGTACGGCGGCCGAGGGGCTCGAAAACGTAGGCAAAAATCATATAGGTAACGGGTAGAAGATGATACCAATTAGATGCTTTACTTGCGGGGCAGTTATATCCATTTATTGGGATGAATTTAAAGAACGTATAAATGCCGGAGAATCTGTGCAAGTAGTTCTTGATGACCTTGGAATAATGCGTTATTGTTGCAGGAGAATGCTTCTCACCCACAAAGAACTCGTCGATGTTTTAGCCCCGTATCAATAAATGGGGTTGTGGGGTAGCCTGGATATCCTACGGCGTTCGGGACGCCGTAACCTGAGTTCGAATCTCAGCAACCCCATGCATAATTCCACCTTTGGAGGAACGAATTTGAAAGAACTTACCGAAGAACTTACTCGCTATGAAAAGGCGAGAATTATCGGTGCAAGGGCTTTGCAGATCTCGATGGGCGCACCAACTTTGATTGACGTCAACTCATCAGATCCCATAGACATAGCTCTCGAGGAGCTTACACGTGGCGTTATACCAATAACTATAAAAAGACACGGAGTCCACAGATGACCGTAATAGAAGCCATATCTGTTTCGAAAATACTCGATGCGATGGGAGACGATGCTTTAGAAGTAGAAGTCGTAACTAAAGACGGTTACGGAAGATCTTCATTTCCAGCTCGTGGTGAAGCAGTAAACATGGCCAAAGAAGCAGTTTCGAAACTCATCGGTAAAGACGCAAGCCAGCAAGCTGACATAGATCAGTTTTTACGAACTACTTTTAACGATTCAAATTTAAGCGTGGTATTTTCAACTGCCATAGCTAAAGCAGCTGCGTCATCGTATGATATACCGTTGTGTCGTTATTTAGGAGGGGCTTTTTCAAAAGCGATGCCATATCCAATTTTACAGGTTTTTAAAACTAATATTGATTATTACGTGATCGCTATTGGAGTCAAAGTCTGTAGGCAATGCGGTTGCAATTTCAACCTATATTCACCGTGAATTTAAGAAATTTAAAATGCCGCAAGGATCTGATAACTCTCACGTCTTGAGCAATTTGGCTACAATCGTACAGGAAGCGGTAGCAAAATTTCGGGTAGACGTAAGGCTTGGGATGGGTTTTAAATCAGTAGCTAATCTTGATTGGCAGTACGATTTTAGAGACCCTGGTATGCCCAGTTCAACAAACGAGATTGACCTTGTGCTAGAACTGATAAGCCAATATAAGCTATATTATGTCGAAGATCCATTCGATAAGGAGGATTATGACGCTTTTGCTGACCTCGTAGATCACGCAGGCAAAACGTGCGTTATTTGTGGAGACGCTATTTTTAACATGGATCAGGACAACATTGTGCGCGGAGGTAAAAAGGGGGCTGCTAATGCTATAGCTATAAAACCCACGAAGACTATCACAGAACTTCATGAAATCGTGGAGTTTTCAAAACAGTGGGGATACGAATGCATATTCTCGACGGAAGGCTCAACGACGTGTGAACCCGCGCTTTCACACGTCGCAGTTGCTCTTTCAGTGCCGTTCATTAAGCTCAACATCAGCGGGGCAGAAAGTACATCAAAATTAAATGAGCTAATAAGAATCGAACAGCAGATGCTTGAAGGATCTAGCTGTAAAATGATGAGAAAACCAATTTAAAAAGAGGTGAACCAATGGAAGAGGCCAAGGAGTACGAATCATTAATTCCAATGGATGAATATTTGGCTGCTGGAGTGCACATCGGGACGCAACAAAAGACTGCAGACATGAAAAAGTTCATATACGGGTAAGACCAGATGGACTTTACGTGCTTGACGTCAAAGCCTCAGATGAGCGAATAAAAATCGCAGCATCTTTTTTGAGTAAGTTTGACCCCATGAGAATACTTGTTGTATCCGCTAGACAATATGGTCAGTATCCGGCGATGATGTTTGCAAAGGTAGTGGGTACCAAGTCACAAGTAGGGCGTTTTATACCAGGAACTCTCACAAATCCACAATACCGCAATTTTATGGAACCTGACGTCGTAATTGTAACTGATCCGATAGGTGACTCTCAAGCGGTAAAGGAAGCAGTGGACGTCGGAATCCCGGTAATTGGCATGTGCGACACGAATAATATGACGGTGAACATAGATCTCGTTATTCCGACTAATAACAAGGGGAGAAAAGCTCTAGCTCTCATTTACTTTCTACTTGCTCGCGAGATTCTTCTATTACGCGGCCAGAAATTGGATTACGTAGTAAGTGACTTTGAAGTAGAGATTTGATAGAGAGGACTTTTATGAGAGAACCTGCTGTCGCAGGTACGTTTTACCCGAGTGACCCACTGGCACTTGAAAAAATAATTAGTAATTTTTTGAGTGAAACAGAACCTTTGGACTTAAAAAGCGCAATCGTTCCACACGCGGGATATGTATTTTCGGGATCCGTCGCAGGAAAAGTGTTTTCAGTTGTCCCCGAGGTAGATACCTATGTAATAATTGGGCCCAACCATTCATATCCAAGCGTCAGCGTTTCAGATGAGACTTGGCTCACACCTCTTGGAGAAGTAAATGTAAACGTCAACATTGTAAGAAAATTGGACTTAGAGATAAACAATGCCGCACACAGGATAGAACACTCGATTGAGGTGCAAATACCGTTTTTACAATATAGATTTGAGGATTTTGACATAGTCCCAATTTGTATGGGATTACAAGGAACGGATGCTATACAAACGGTCTCTCGCGCCCTTAAAAATGTTGCAGCTGAAAATATAATTGTGATAGCTTCTAGTGACTTTACGCATTATGAACCAGACAGCGTCGTCAGGGATGTAGATAAAAGAGTCATAGAGCCTATAACGGTGCTTAATATACCGGAATTCTTAAAGAGGGCAAAAAGCACTTCAGTCTGTGGGTTTGGGCCCATCGCAGTTGCACTGGAATACGCAAAGTCTAAGAGTGCAAGTCACGGCAAAGTTCTTGAGTATGCAACAAGCGGAGACGTCAGCGGTGATTTAGGGGCTGTTGTAGGCTACGCAGGAATAGCATTGGTCTAACGCAATCATTGTAACGCAGCATATCAGTTCTAATAGAGGATTATAAAGTGATTCATTGTTCAGCGCCAGGTAAAGTCTATTTGTTTGGAGAACATGCTGTAGTATATGGAGAGCCAGCCATAGCATGCGCGATAGATAAGAGAGTATTCACTTCAATTAAACTTAAAGAAGGCAGCAATATACGAGTAACTTCCATGAATAAGCGCTTAAACTGTAACAATCAAGAATTCAGGTATGTGTGCGCTGCAACAAAAATAATAAAAGATTTATGTGAGACCGACTTTGGAGCAGAAATTTCCATCAAATCGCAACTACCGCCCAGCCAAGGTCTTGGCTCTTCTGCAGCTGTGACTGTATCCACGCTAATGGCGCTTTCTGAAAGTCTTGGAATGGGTTTGAAGGATTACGAAATTGCTAAAATAGGGCATAAAGTAGAGCTTTACGTGCAAGGAACAGCAAGCCAAGCAGACACTTTAGTTACGTCTATCGGCGGAGTGGTCTTAATAGCCGGTATTGAAACGTCGAAAATTAATTTTCCAAGTATGCCAATTGTAATAGGTGCCACAGGAATTACTAGGTCGACAGGCGATGTCATAAAAATGGTTGCAACGTTGAAAAACAGATATCCAAAAATTGTCGGAAGTGTCATATCTTCAATAGGAGAAGTAACACGCCAAGGAAAGTCAAAATTGATTGAAGGGGATATCACAGGTATAGGTGAACTCATGGATATTAATCAAGGGCTTCTTGAGTCATTAAGAATAAGCACTTTAGAATTAAACAATTTGATCTACGGTGCAAGAAGAGCGGGTGCGTTTGGGGCAAAGATAACTGGCGCCGGTGGCGGGGGATGTATGTTTGCAATTGCACAAGGTGCCAATATCGGAAAGGTTGCTAGAGAGATAAAACTACGAGGAGGACGACCAATAAAAGCTAGTTTTTCAGATACAGGCGTAGCTGTCGACTAAGCTATATTAAGATTCGGTGCAACAATGATATTGCTGAAAATTGGGGGGTCTATCCTAACTGATAAGAGCAAAGAACGCACTATTGTGCCTGAAAAACTAAAGATGATAGCTAAACAAATAGCAGACTCTGATGTTAAAGAGCTCGTCTTAATACACGGAGCAGGCTCTTTCGGGCACCCGCAAGCTTTGAAGCATTTGCAATGTGGATTTAATGCTAATGGAATATGGATAACTCACAAGACGGTCAGTCAATTAAATTCTATATTAATAGAAGAGCTTCAAGCTTATGGTATAGGTGCTTTGCCTGTTCATCCTCTAAACTGCTCTATTTCAAATTCGGGAATGATAGGATACTTCGATTTAAACCCTATCAAGATGATGCTGGAAAATGATATAGTGCCCGTCATACACGGTGACGTAGTGTTAGATAAATACATTAAATTTAGCGTACTTTCAGGTGACCAAATAATCGCTCATCTAGCGAGGGAATTGAAGCCTCATAAAGTTGGCGTTGGTACTAACGTTGATGGGGTATTGTATAAAGGTAGAACTCTAAGATATTTACATCCGGCAGACTTTAACCGCTTAAAACAGGAAATAAAAGGATCCGATAGTATGGATGTTACAGGCGGAATGCTTAAAAAGGTAAGTGAACTTGTAGAACTTGCCAATTTCGGTATAAGCTCTCAAATATTTAATGCAGATGTTACAGGGAATATAACGAAATTCTTGACTACATCTGACGAGTTTGACACAGTTATTATGAAAAAAGATGATAACAGATAGAAAAATTGAACATCTGACGTTGTGCTCCGAAAAGGAGGTCGAATCGGGAAAAACTGGTTTTGATGACATTAATTTAATTCACAAGGCGCTTCCAGAAATATCAAAGGCAGAAATCGATGTCAAAACCACTTTTTTGGGAAGAGTTTTAAGAGCACCTATTTTTATAGCTGGAATGACTGGTGGGCACCCTGACACCGTAAAGGTCAACGCAGCTCTCGCACAATCCGCTGAAAATCTCGGTATAGGTATGGGAGTCGGAAGCCAACGTGCAGCTATAGAGCATCCTGAGCAAGAAGCATCGTTTAAAATTGTTAGGGATCTTGCTCCCAATGCTTTTATTGTTGCAAATATCGGAATTCCACAAGTTAAAACATATGATTTGAAAATTATCGAAAATATGATTCACATGATCCAAGCTGATGCTCTCGCAATCCACCTTAATTTTTTGCAGGAGGCAATACAACCGGAAGGTGAAACAGACGCTAAGGGTTGTCTCGACGCTATAGAAGGAGTTTGTAATTCATTAACAGTTCCTGTACTAGTTAAAGAAACAGGGGCAGGCGTCTCTAAGGAGATAGCTGAGATGCTCAAAAACGCTGGTGTATTGGCCATAGATGTTGGTGGGCGAGGAGGTACAACTTGGGCGGGAGTTGAATCTTTTCGTGCAAGCGACCCAGTCTCAAAAAGACTTGGCACTACCTACTGGCATTGGGGTATCCCTACTCCAATATCAATACTTGAGTCACGTATATTGCCAACGATCGCTACAGGCGGAATCAGAAATGGTCTGCACGTAGCCAAGTCGTTAGCGCTTGGCGCTTCGCTTTGCGGCATGGCGCTGCCACTCGTAAAGCCGGCGTTACAAGGCCACGAAAAGGTCACAGAGGAGCTAAAAACTGTAATTGAAGAGTTAAAAGTAGCAATGTTCCTCACAGGTTGCAAAAACGTTGTTGATCTTGTAAGAATTCCAATTACTATTACCGGCGAGACTAAACAGATTCTCGAACAACGTGAGTTTAACGTGTATGAGATTGTAAAAAGGAGATATTAACGGAGATGGAAATAGAGATTAACGCAGTAGGGGGCTATGAAGAAGTTGGCCGTAATATGACTGCTATTAGAGTCGACGATTATATTATCATCGTTGATATGGGATTAAGACTTGACAGAATCGCGATTCACGAAGATGCAGAAATTGAGAATATGCATCCAATTGACCTTATCAAGATGGGAGCCATCCCGAATGACACTGTACTTTCCCATCTAAATAGTTCAGCTAAAGCGATAGTATGCACCCATGGACATCTTGATCACATAGGAGCTGTGCCTAAGTTAGCCCACAGATATGACGCCCCTATAATAGCAACCCCATTTACAGCCGAGTTAATAGTACAGCAGATAAGAGCGGAAAAGAAGTATGGCGTCGAAAATCCGGTTTACACACTTGACGTAGGACAGACTTATCAAATTACGCCAGATGTAGCAGTAGAATTTGTAAGAACGACACACAGCATAATTGATCCGGTTTTTGCGGTGTTTCACACGCCTGAAGGAGCGATAGTATATGCAAATGATTTCAAGTTTGATAGAACTCCCGTGATAGGCAAACCGCCTGATTTTAATCGGATAAAAAAACTTGGAAAAGAGGGCGTTCTCGCACTGATAGTAGAAAGCACCAGAGTAAAGCAATCAGGTAAAACCCCCTCAGAGCAGATTGCCAAAGATCTCGTTAGGGATGTGTTACTCGGCACTGAAGAAAATGAACAGGGTTTCCTTGTCACAACATTTTCATCCCATATTGCGAGAATAAAATCAATTGTTGAAGCAGCTCAGGACATGGATAGACGCCCACTTCTCTTAGGAAGATCAATGGAGAAATATGTCGGCACCGCTGAAAGAATGGGATACATTGAACTTCCTGATAACGTCGGTTTATTCGGGAACAGGAGATCAGTAGATAAGATGCTTAAGAGGATTATGGAAGATGGCAAGGAGAAATATCTTCTTATAATGACAGGGCATCAAGGAGAACCAGAATCTATGCTGACACGGGTTGCTAGCGAGGCAACGCCTCTTGAAGTGATGAGTGGTGACAAAGTTGTGTTTTCGGCAGACGTAATACCAACTCCGATAAATGAAGCAAATAGGTATTCGCTTGAGACGAAGCTTAAAATGAAAGGGGCGAGAATTTATAGAGACGTTCATGTTTCAGGCCATGCTGCTAGAGAAGATCATTGGGAACTTATTAGAATGCTCAAGCCAACTCATATTTTCCCCACGCACGGAGATCTGTCTATGACTGCTTCCTACGTGGAGCTTGCTGAAGAGGCTGGGTATAGCCTTAGAAACGATATACATTTACTAAGGAATGGACAAAATATGAAAATAGTTGAGTGAATAAATGCTAAATACCTCCCAAATGCAGCTACGATGAGGTAAATAACCTTACAATCAAGCGAACCATTCAAAGTAGTTAATTCGAGGTAATTGAATGCGAGAGTTACAAAATGACTTGAAAATTAAAAAGGAGATCATTAATAAAGCATTAAACGATTGCGTTCCGATTACTTTTCCAGAAGAGCTTCACGCAGCTGCTAGACATCTCATCGATTCCGGCGGAAAAAGACTCCGCCCAGCCGTGCTTCTCCTAGCAGCAGAAGCCGTCAAACCTGATATAGATCTTACCGATATTCTCCCAGCTGCAGTCGCGGTTGAACTTGTTCATAATTTTACTCTCATACACGACGACATAATGGATGAGGACATCACAAGGCACGGCATTGAAACAGTTCACGTTAAATGGGGCATATCAGAGGGTTTGATAGCCGGAGATACCCTTTATGCAAAGGCATTTGAAGTACTTACATATACGAAGACAAACCCAGAAAATATTGTAAAATGCTTACGGCTTCTTTCCAAGACCTGTGCAAACATCTGCAGTGGTCAGTGGCTAGACATTAGTTTCGAAAACAATAAGCGGATAACAGAGCAAGAGTACACTGAAATGGTCGAACAAAAGACCGCTGTGATATATGCGGCGGCGGCGGCTATGGGTGGAATCTTGACCGATGCCAACAATGAAGAAATAAACGCTTTGTGGGATCTTGGGATAGCGATGGGCATTGGTTTTCAAATTAGAGATGATGTACTCGACATAATTACCCCGTTCGAAATTCTCGGAAAAGACAGGGCGAGTGACCTTGTTGAAGGGAAAATGACATTAATTATGATACATGCACTGCACCACGGTGTTAAGCTTGAGATCGAACCTAATATGTCAGAGCAAGATATTGGAAAAGCAATTCAACTCCTGCAAAATTCGGGATCTATAGGCTACGCTATGATGAGAGCCAAGGAGTTAGTAAATTCGGGAAAATCAAAACTTTCCGTACTGAAAGATACGGCCGCTAAGCAAGAACTCCTTGAATTAGCTGACTACATGATCGAACGGGAATATTAGTATCTGTTCTTTAGAGGGAATCCAAAGTGGATCCTGAAACAATTAGTAGGCTAATTAAAAAATATGCCCTCCACAATGCCTATAAGTATCATGGGAAGGCGGATGAGGGCGCAGTAATATCAAAACTAATGGGTGAGTGCCCAGAGCTTAGACCTGTAGCAAAGGACATATCAAAAGCTCTCCCTAATGTAATTACAGAGGTCAACAACCTTACGCTACAAGAACAACGGAAGTTGCTTGAAAGTCTCGCACCGGAGCTGCTGAAGCAAGTAGTGTCAGAAGAAAAACAGGAGAAGCTACCCGAATTGCCAAACCATAAAAATATCATTATGAGATTTGCTCCCAACCCAAATGGCCCTCCGACACTGGGCAGCGCAAGGGGGATTATAATAAACTCGGAATATACGCAAACGTACAGCGGCACTTTCATACTTCGCTTTGATGATACTGACCCTCAAACAAAGCGCCCTATGCTAGAAGCTTATGATTGGTATATAGAAGATTGTGAGTGGCTTCAGACGAGGCCTGATCTCGTTGTAATCGCTTCCGATAGGATGGCAATTTATTATTCCTATGCTGAGAAACTTATGAAACTTGGAGCAGCTTACGTGTGCATGTGTACGCAAGAAGAATTTAAGCGGTTCAAAGAAGCAATGATCCCTTGTCCACATCGAGACAGAACCGCTGAAGAAAATCTGAAACTGTGGAACGATATGCTACATGGTTTCTTTAGAGAAAAAGAGGCCGTTTTGAGGATTAAAACCGATATAAAACATAAAAATCCAGCTTTGAGAGATTGGATATGCTTTAGAATTATAAGCGCACCACATCCACGAGGTTTAGAATATCGCGTTTGGCCTATGCTTGACTTCGAGTCAGCAATAGAAGATCACCTACTCAACGTCACTCACATATTAAGGGGTAAAGACTTGCGGGATAGCGAGGGGAGACAGCAGTTTCTCTACAACTATCTTGGGTGGCAGTACCCAATAACAATATACTGGGGTAGGATCAGCATTTACGAATTTGGTAAGTTCTCAACAAGTGAAATTAAAAAGGCAATTGAAAAAGGAGTGTACCGAGGGTGGGATGACCCAAAACTTCCTACAATACGCGCTTTGAGACGTAGGGGATTTCATCCAGAAGCATTAAGGCGTTTCATGATAAGTCTTGGTGTCAGTGAATCTGATATAAGAATCAGCCTTGAAAATCTCTATGCTGAAAATAGAAAAGTAATCGACGTTTCTGCACACAGATATTTCTTCGTAAAAGATCCAGTGAGAATGGAAATCGTCGGAGTTGCGCCGACTACGGCGAGACCACTTTTACATCCATCTTCAAAAGTCGGATTCAGAGAGATAAAAGTCGGATCAGAAGTGTTTATAAGTTCAGATGATACTAAATTTGCTTCAGGCGATATAATACGACTTAAGGATCTTTACAACGTAAAAATAGCTAGCCTCGAACCATTAGTTGCAGAGTACTCTGGCGATGAGAGAACTCGGCGACTGAAAATAGTGCATTGGGTGCCGACTAATGGCTTAAAGATCGAAGTTTTGACCCCAGAAGGTATTGATGACGGTATCGGAGAACAAGGTATTGCATCAGAATTAAACAATGTGGTTCAATTCGAACGTTACGGGTTTGTACGGATTGATGATATAGCAAAACAAGATAATCAAACAAAAATTATAGCGTATTTCACACATCAATAGTGGACGATAATAGTGGATAGTTGTACTGTATCTCCAATTATGTCAACAATGGTTAAATTGGTACACCGGACACACAAGGGCACATAGCAAACGAAATCCAAGCTATACATAGCTTGTTGCAAAAAAGGTTCAAGAGCTGACTGTAGGTTTAAGAGTTGATTATAACAAGTAGCAGCGAAATAGTTACAGCTGCTATTATAACAGAAATCCCAAGTGCTCCTCCCATTGCCATTATTGCATTTACAGTGCTTGCAAGCTCAGCGGTTTTATGCGATCCAAATACCGAAACACCCTTTGCATACTTAGTATTCATGCCAACAGACACAGACTCAAGGTCTTTTTGTGCTGCTTCCACAAGTTCCATTATGACCTTTAGCAATCTCCCACTATCTATCCTTGCTCCAAGCAAATTGCTCCCCCGTGTATTGACGACATGATTATCCGTGGTCATGACTTCAGCTTCATCTACTTTTAGGGCTTGTATTATTACGTCTCTTAAGTGCTCAACCATGTTATTCGCATCTATTAGCACATAGGCAGTTTGCTGTCCGTCAACTTCAATAACCGCCACTTGAATTCCAAGATCCCCCATTCCCTCCTCTCGTAAAAACATCGGTTCTTGACTTGATACCCCAAGTCGAACTTCTCCCAATCGCTCTGAATTTACTAGTCTTGATGATGCTTCTCTAACTGCATTAATTAAATCAAAAGAGTGCTTAGTGCCGGGCGATATAGAATGTGCATAAAGAGCTGTACAATTGTGAGCATCGATTAAAGCCGCATACTTTGCCCCAACTATGCGAGCCTCAGCAGTGGCTAGGAGTCCAAGTCCATATTCTATATCTTCAGTCGATTCGGGAGATAACGTTGAGGTAAACAACAGTGAATTCCCAAACCTTTGTGCTAAAAGCTTAATATCACCTTCTTTGACCCTAATTGACCGTGACGCAAAATTGTAATAATCTATCTCATCTATTGCATTCTTTGCCGTTTCAACTATTTTGGATGACTCCTTTGATGAAACTAAATTAAAGTCGTGAGTGGCAGTTCCATGAGGGACAAATACTTTCCCACCATCTAGGTTTTGGACAATTCGAATTGGTAGGTTTCCCCCTCCAATCTCTCCAAGTGGACCCGGATGTACAGAGGCAATAACAAACGTTGCTTTTAAGTGATCTTTTGTTTTAAAGGAAACAACAGTTACAGGAATGTCCACTGACTCTCCGATTTTTTTGAAGAACTCTTCCATTCCAGGAGCTCCGTCGATAGTTTGTGCAATGTAATGCTTAATAAAGTCAATGCCACTAACTCCAAAGGACTTTCGCACAGGTGCGTCCATATACCGGATAAAAACGAGGGCGCCTATCGTAAAAACAATACTAATCGCAATTAAGTTTATAAAAAAACCATTTATGTTGAATAAAGGCAAAAAAAAAGCGCCAAACAAAGTTTGAAGGGAAGCGGGAATTATGATTTTAAAAATATTTCTACTAGCGACAGCCATCATTATGAGAAGTCTAAAAGCGAAAATTGCTCCAAGCGACATAACGTAAGCCGAAATTGTTATTTGCCAACCTGTGAGAAAGGATAGCAGAGCTGCAATAGCGCAAAAACTGCTGATAATAATTGTGCCGATAAATGCTAGTAAGGCAGACTGGTTAATTGTCATATGACTACGAAATATTCGCACAAGAGGGTAAGTTAATACAGAAGAAATTAAGGCAGGAAGTCCTATAAGGACAAAGCCAGCCACTAAATTTTCCTTCCATCCAAAATCAAATACCCCTAACCCTACTATTATTGAAAAGACTAGAGTGACTGGAATAGTGTTTTTCCAGTGAGGAGCCGTAAAAACATATTTCATAAGCCCTGCTATTCGTTCTTCCATTCCGTTAACGACTTGTCTTTTTGGGAGTAATCGGCTCACATTCATTTTATCCCTTTGCAGAATTGCATTTTTCCTCAAGTTTAAAATCCGATATTCTTAAAAACCCTCTATATTGTTCATCAAACCACACCTTTTTACAATTACTGATTGAAATACGTTTGTCATAGATAGGTGCGTCGAGGACGAGCGTTTCATATTCGCCACCTTCCCCCATAACATGCACGCGATATCTCTTGTTCAATCGAAGCAGATCCTCAACGGCAGATACGTCCAATCTCCGTCCCAGCCATGACTTATCCATCCCGTAAGCGGCGATTTGCACTACTATTATTTCCATCAAGTCGCACATATTTCTTAATAAGCTCTCTCCTTTATTCCACAGCGGTGCGTATACTTCAAGTTCAAGTTTATCACATAAAGTTTTTATTCGCCGCATTTGATAATTTGAAGCGATAGCGCCAGCAACAATCCCATCTATGTTGAGACTCATAAGGATTTTTTCAAGGACTTCTAACTCGTCTTGGTGCGATGCAGAGATTCTTGTTATTATAGGAATTTTAACAATCTCCGAAATTAACGTAGTAACATCAGCATAGGGAACATGGTACATATAAGAGTCTGCAGAAGCCCTTATATTGACGAGTTTCACTACTTCGTGCTCGTTCATTGCCTGCATAAGGGCGTAAATAGAATCCTTGCCACCGGAAACAAGTGCTGCTAAGCGCATATTAGTCGAAAATATACAAAAATATTAAATTTCAGAGATGACAAAATTTCAATCCTCTACAGGAGCTGCCTCGATTACCTCAAGAGGCACATCTATAAGAGCTTTTCCAATAACCGATTTTGCAATTTTTATAGCGTGCGACTCGTTTTCGGCATTTACGATTTTTATTTCAAATATAAGCCCTACAAGGGCTGTATTAGCAGCTAAATAGACGCTGTCGAAAAGTTCTCCGCACGCGGGACACGACGTCGAACCAACGTCGACCTCTACTTTACTTAATTTAGGGTTCAAACGCTTACCAGCTTCTGAAATAGCTATACTTATGGCATCATCAACAGATTTTACATCTTTTACTAACCACGCCGCTTCAAGGGTGACGTAATAATTAGGCATAATTAGCTGATAAGTTAGCTATTGTAATTAACGTTTTCATTAAAAAACTTCAATGTGAAAGTAATATTTTATATTTGCTGTTGCATTTGCTCTCTTTACTGCAGCGCTCGATCAATGAGTATGCCAATACGAATGCCAGCATCTAACCACGCATGACCGTAACTAAAGCAAATTAAAGCATTTACCAAGTCCCCAATCTCTAGAAAATATTTTCCATCGTTATAATAGGACCGTGCCATTGTCATAAAATCTTGCGAATGCCTTACGTCTTCGCTGAATTCAACTCGTTCAATAGCCGTTCGCATTAACATTTCGTACTTAATAACTTTCTCGTGCAAGTCTGTCATGGTATTCAGCACCTGCGAATTTATAAAGGGCTTCCTCCTCGATAAAATGGAGTGAGGCTGGAACTATCAAGACATGTAACGGTGAGCCAAAATCATGATCTTTTAATCTTCTCATAATATCAGCTTTTACAATAGGTGATTCCGATCCTGCTCGTGCCACCCCGACTGCCAATGAATTTGCTAATTTGTCCCTTCCTTTTTTGTGTTCAACGTGAAGAAGCAATCGAATCGCTTTGTTTATTGTCATATATTCGTCTTGAATATCCATAAAGAGCAAGGTATGGAGATCACTGTGCAAATTCATCATTATGGTGTCATAAGGCACTTCCGAAATGATCGTGTATGGAAAGGGAACCGTAGCCGATTTTCCAAACCTGTAATTTTGAAGCCCCGTTAGGCCGCATATTGCCGAAGTAATTGAAGCACCGTGTACGAGACGTGTTTTGATCCCTTTATCATAAGCTCGCAATCTTAAGTCAACGTGAGTAGTCGAGATCATTGAATCTCCAGCACTTAAAAAGACCACATCTTTAACTTGCGCATCCTTTAAGATTGTCTCTTGTGGGAATTGCTCTACTTGCTCCCTCGCTAAAATGTTAATTTTCTTGCCATAAAGCTCCTCAAGCTTTTCAATGGTAGTTCCCATAAGAGTCGAAGTATAAAATTCAGCATATACTACATCTGCTGTTTTTATCAAATTTAAGCCCTTGACAGATATATCCTGCTCATCGAAGAGCCCAAGACCGATAAACGTTAACAATCTCATCACCCTTAATCTAAACACAGTTTTTATTCAAGTAAATTGCCTCATCATATAGAAGCTAACGAATACGATTTATTTTTTAAGGGTAAGTTTAAGCTATGAATGAGAGTCCCATGCGTTTGCACAAATTATTAAGAGCTCCTTTCAAAAAAGTGCATTAACGATTTAACAAGTTAAACATCGCGAAAAGTGCGAAATATTAAAATTAATTGTGTTTGACCAACATAAAGTTATCATGAGTGAAGAATTCGAATCCAATGTTAGGAAGGAGGATGAGATATTCAGCATAGTGGTAAGAAAAGAGGTTTATAAAAGCTGCAGTAAAACCGATAGCTCTTGACTGGTTGAACGGTTAAGACTATTTTCCGCCTTTTTCAGCTAAAATTTGATAAGGTACAACACCGTTAATGTTTCTTATAACTCATATTCGTCGGAGCTCTTCCATCGTGATATCTCGCCACGTATGTATGAGTCAACTTGTTTGAGCCACGGCTGAGCGGATTTTGGCGTGTTGGCATTGCCTCGCAAGTCTTCGACTTCTTTGAGACAGCCCTTTAAGTCTCTAAGTATGTCTTCGACCCACCCACCTCTCGGTCCAACATTCCCTGTTAAGATATTTTTGATTCTTTCGTTTTTAGGATATTGATCTATGATCATGAAAGCGATACTCCAGAATTTTGATTTTGTTTTTATACACCCAGTAAGACATTGGCTGATCAATTCTGCCTTTTTCTCACTCTCAAGTGCAACCTTAATAAGTAGCTCAGCATTCAGATCTTGATCAATTATACCCCTAAGGTCTGACATAATTTGATAACCTAAAAGCGGACTGCCCAGAGCTATCTCTAGAACAAACCTTAGAGTTCTTTCGCGGTCATATTCCCATAATACATTCCAGAACTGGTGTTCTCCCCAAATCGATAGTGGATCCCAAGATTGTCTTTTATCAGGTTGCTTCAATAGATTTTCTAGAAGTTTGTACCCGCGTGTTATATCCGCATTAGCAAGGAGTGCGGCCGACTCATCAAAATTGTGAGATTGGTGAGATTGGTCTGTCTTAATAGATGGCATTACTTCAAGGCATCGCCACGCAAGGTCTGCAAGTTCTCCTGTAACAGGTCGTGTACGTTTCCAAAAAACAAGGTAATCGATTACTTCTACAGCATTCTGCAAATTAGGACCTGCAACTAATTTCATCAGCCGAGAACACTCGTCAACACTTAATTGGTCTATCCATTTGTGAGAATGTATTGCCCACTTAGCAAGAAGTGGGTTGACATTATTCTCTCTCAGAAGTCTCTCTATACGTAGATATCCGGCTGGATCATAGCCAATGCTTCCTGTTGCTGCAACAATCGCATCAGCTGTGACTGACTGCCTTTCTGTAAATTCGTTAAGAAGTTTGGCGACAAATTCCCTATCAAGTTGACTTAAACCCTCAAAGTAATTTGCAAAGGCACCTACACCTTTCTGCTGAGTTCCCACTTGTTCTATCCTCTTAGTAAATTGATGTGCCGAATCTAACTCTCCCAACTCTCGGAAGAATGTGAACGATCGCCACCCTACTTCTTCTGAGCACAGCCACTCGATCAGAAGATCTGTCAAAAGCTTCGAATTTGCAATTACCTCTTTAGCAAAAGCTTGAGGCCCGATTTCATTGAGAGTCCATATACTACTGCCAATTTATTATCCCTGACAGTAAAATCAGCATCAAGTTCATTGATTAGTTGATTTACCTGCTCCCGGTACTTTCTGAGATCGGCTGCTGCCTTAGATTTAGTCTCCGATGTCTCATTTCTCTTCTTAATGTCTTCACTGGGCATATCATCGGTATAGTCGAGCAACTCGTGCGCTTCTGATTTTGAAAAAGGTGTAACACTAAAATTTGCTATGAGTTCGAAAGCAAACGCACTTGCATTGATCATAGCAATTTCTTTAGACCCTTCCTCCTCAGCCTCATCTTTTCCCTCAACAAGATCGGAAATTCCTCGAATAACCGTAGCGTACACTTGTTTTCGCTGTGCAGCGCTTAGGAATCCATAACTCTCCATGTCTACTGCCCAAGTGTCATCGTAGAACTTTCTGATTATTTTGTACGGTTCAGAAGACTTATCTGCTATTATTTTAGATTCTGATGCTATACTGCCTAAATAAACCCTTGGTCCCTCGCCAGAAATCCCATCTTGCGTTTCTTTGCCTCCGCTTAGCTTGTGTGATACAATATCTCGCCAACCCTATGAGACGCTCGTGGCTGTCGCATCCTTCTGGTCGAGGGAGGAGTTCTTCACCTGCATATCCAGAATCATAATCATATGCCTTTGTGGCAACAACAACATCTCCGATTCTCAGATCTTTAGTTTTTATACCACCGGCTGTTCCCAAAAAAAGAATAATTTGAGGTTTAAAGGATTCAATTGCCTGAGCCGTCTCAAGAGCAGCTTTTACATTGCGCTGCCCTATTTGCGCTATTGTTATATCCCATAATTCGTCATTCGCATAAAATTTACTTTGTTCATAAATTCCACTATAATCAAGTGGAATTTGTTTGATGCTTAATCCATCTAAATGTCGACGAACAGCTTCGTACTCCTCCTTAGTTGCTGTAAGAATAACCGCGCGATGTCGACCACTCTTCATTATAATTGGTAATAATTTATCTAGCTGAAATAATTATCGAATATTGCAGAATTATGCTGTCACATTTACGTGAAATCTTCGTAGATCCAAGCCTTTTCGCACTAAGCGGATAGTAAAGCTGTGTTCGAAATATTTCGGAAATTTATCTGACAATGAAAAATAAAACGTTAAATTTAAGCATGCTATTGATTTTAATGGAGTTTGCGCTATACCACGAAATCCTTCAGCGCATCTGACAGAACCTTTCACTACACCGACCCCATTCGTGATATGTAAAAGTTTACACACCCCCTCCCTCTTCCTTTTCATTTTACTTCAACAAATCGGGAGCTCTAGTTAAGCAACAAGCTCCGACAAGTAAAATAAAAATGGGTCCTCTCTTTCAAACTATTCGATTAATAAAACTGTGCTAAATCTAATTTCTATCGACATGACAAGACGGTGATGATTCATATATTAAAACAACATTTTATTAATGTCGTCAATTTCTTTACAGGCGTTGACATGTTAAAAATGTGTATTAAAGTCCCAAAATTCGAAGGCGAGAAGGCTAGGCGTCAATTAAATAATTTAGATTTGATAGACAACAACTACAAAATACAAATTGTTGATGGTTATTTATATATCCCCATTAAAGACACGGGAGGGCCACTCGAGCAATTTCATTTTGAAAAATGCGAGTTAAAACCGACTAAAAAAACTCTTCCAAAAAAAGTCGGTGTTAGCTACGATGTCATAGGTGACATTGCTATTATCGATTACTTCGAAGATGCAAGAAGAATAGCTCAGGATATTTTAAAAACAAGAAAACATATAAAGGTAGTACTCGCAGCTACTAGTCCTGTAAAAGGAAATTATCGACTAAGAGATTTTGTCATTGTGGCTGGCGAACATAGGACCGCAACTTTTCATAAAGAATTCGGCAACATTCTGTTTGTTGATGTATCTAAAGCGTATTTTAACCCGAGATTGTCTACGGAACGGAATAGGATTGCAGGTTTAACTAAATCTGATGAAGTGGTGGTAGATATGTTCGCGGGCGTTGGACCTTTCACTATCATGCTTGGAAAGAGAGCTAAAAAGGTCATAGCCATGGAGATAAACCAAGATGCGTTTAACTATTTAAGAAAAAATGTAGAATTAAATAAACTGAAAAATGTCGATTCGTTCTTTGGAGATGCAAAACAGCTTTCCTCTGAATTTAAAGGTATAGCTGACAGGATAATTATGAATTTGCCTCACTCAGCCTTTGAATTCTTAGAACAAGCTACTAGTATGCTTAGTGAACTGGGGGGGACGATTCACTATTACGACATAAAAGAGGAGGCGTGCTTCACGCAAATAATAGGAGAAATTAAAAAGGTAATTGAAAAAAATTGCAGATCCGTTGCAGACTTATCTGTAAAAAAAGTTAGATCTTATGCTCCTGGACAATTTATTATCGTTATCGATGTAAACGTTGCCCCGCTCACCCTCTTTAACTAAGTCTAGTGCAACAACCGATAATAAAATATCGCAACGATCTTGGCTATCAAATTAATCTCATACCTGTGCTATCGGAGGCATCTCCCGTTTGTGTTTCGATTTTAACATCCTACCGTAGACTTCAGCCACTTTGCTGTTGTCTATACCAAGATCACTAGAGATTCGTTCTACACTGCTTCCCTTATCCAGTTCAACTAGTATTTTATCAAGATCGTTGTAACTGATTCCAAGTTCTTCTTCGTCGGTTTGCCCGACCCAGAGCCCGGCAGACGGGGCTTTTTTGATTATGTAATCTGGGATCGCGAGATATTCAGCAAGTTGATAAACCTGCGTTTTGTATAAATTTCCGATAGGCAAAATGTCTACCCCACCATCCCCATATTTAGTAAAGTAACCGACAAGTAACTCAGTTCTGTTTCCAGTGCCAAGAACTATACGATTTTCAGAGTTTGCCAGCATGTAACTCAAAATCATTCTTACCCTGGCTTTTATATTTGCGACAATTATCTTTTGGTGTTTGACACCTCGGAGCTCTAGCAAACCCTTCGCAGTGTTTGTACAGTTTATGATATCATTAATTTTAACTAACTTATAGGGTATTCCATACATCTCTGCTATAGTTATTGCGTGAATAATGTCTCCCTGTGGAGTAATCCCGAGTTCAGGCAAGATTAGAGCTTTTAAATCTGCTACGTCATGGGCAAGAACTGCGACTACAGAAGAATCAACACCACCACTTAGAGCGATAGTAGCTCCCATTGCAGCTGCAGATTCTATGCTGTTTCTTATAAAATCCGTAATCTTAAGTTTAATTGCTCCGAGGTTTTCGTGAGTTAGGAATAGTGAGTACATTTAAAGCGTGTAGCACAGGAAATAATAAAATATCTATTCATTTGCGCTAAAGACATCTTTTACTGTGTTAAAAAGGTTTGATTTTCGGCTAACTTTTGGCGTGCTTTCACCACTAATCGAGGCAAATTCACGCAATAACTCCTTTTGTCTCTCATTTAGTTTCGTCGGCACTTTTACTATCATCGTCACATATTGACTTCCTCGACCGTGTCCGCGTATATTTGGAGCGCCTTTATCTTTTAGACGGTAAATCGTTCCCGTCTGAACACCCTCCGGAATATCCAAAGTAACGTTATCATAAATAGTTGGTACTTCAATACGGCCTCCAAGCGCTGCTTGAGAAATTGAGATCGGGAGGTCGATATAGATGTCATCGCCCTCGCGCTTAAACACTTCATGCGGTCTAACATTGATAAATACAAGCAAATCACCATTAGACCCCCCACGGGTGCCTGCAGAACCCTCCCCAGACTTCCTTATATATAAGCCGGAATACGAACCAGGAGGGACTTTCACAGAAATTACTCTGTCCTTTCTGAGTCTGCCCATCCCTTTGCATAGCTTACAAGGATTCTCAAAAATTTTGCCCTCACCATCGCAGTTGTTGCACGTCTCGATTCGAATAACTTGACCGCCCAAAATGTTCAGTGCACGTCGAACTTCACCAGTGCCTTTACATGACGGACACTTTTTTATTCCAGTGCCCGGTTCAGCACCTTTTCCCTCGCAATTCGCGCATCGCTCATATCGGTCAACTTTGACTCCCGCTTCGGCACCAAAAATAGAGTCTTTAAATGAAATTTCAAGATCTGCTCTTATGTCAGCGCCTGCCTGGGGCCCTGACTTGCGCTTCGTCGATTGAGTTCTAAAAGGACTACTCCCGAAGCCACTTCCGAAAAACGTCTCAAATATGTCTGAAAAGCCTCCAAATCCCTCAAAACCTCCAGATCCGAAGTCCCCGAACCCTGAGGGGCTGCTTCCCTGCTGAAATGCCGATTGGCCCAATCTGTCGTAAGTTGAGCGTTTTTCGGGATTACTAAGTACTTCATATGCTTCTGAAATTTCTTTAAACTTCTCTTCTGCTTGTTTATTGCCTTGATTTACGTCTGGGTGATACTGTCGAGCAAGCTTTCTATAAGCCTTTTTTATTTCTGCCTCAGAGGCAGTTTTATTTACTCCTAACAATTCGTAGAAATCGCGCTTCATATGAGGATTCAATTATGCTTCCTATGCCCCAGTTGTACTTGATTACTTTTCATCAACCACTTCGTAATCTGATTCCCCCGCTGGCTCTTCCTGGTAGGACTTTTCAGATGTCTTCGAATAGAGCTCTGTTGAGATTTGATAGATGGTATTCGTTAGATCTTCTGTTGCTTTCTTTATCTGTTGAATATCCGTGCTCTTTGATGCTTCTCTTACTTTTTCAATTTCATCAGTTATTCTATTCTTACTCGATTCGTCAACTTTTTCCCCGAGCTCTTTCAATGTTTTTTCAGCAGTATAAATGATCGAATCCGCATTGTTTCTAATTTCTGCTTCTTCTTTTTTCCTTTTATCCTCTTCCGCATGAGCCTCAGCGTCTTTTACCATTTGTTTAATTTCTCCTTCATTTAACCCGCTTGACGACGTTAAAGTTATCTTCTGTTCATTTCCAGTCCCCAAATCCTTCGCGGATACATGAACGATGCCGTTGGCATCTATATCAAACGTTACCTCTATCTGTGGGATCCCTCTCGGCGCGGGAGGGATGCCTATAAGCTGGAACCTCCCTAAAGTCTTATTGCCCGCAGCCATTTCACGCTCTCCTTGTAGGACGTGTATCTCTACTGACGTCTGAAAGTCAGCTGCTGTAGAAAATACTTGAGACTTTTTTGTTGGGATTGTAGTATTTCTCTCTATCAGTTTAGTAAATACGCCTCCCAGCGTTTCTATTCCGAGGGATAATGGGGTAATATCAAGTAGCAATATATCTTTAACCTCGCCTACAAGCACTCCGGCTTGTATTGCAGCTCCAATTGCTACGCATTCATCAGGATTCACGCTTCGGTCAGGTTCTTTGCCTGTATAGCCTCTTATGGCATTTTGCACAGCAGGGATTCGCGTAGAACCTCCCACTAATATAACGCGGTCTATATCACTCGGATTTAATCCAGCATCTTTGATTGCCTGCCTAGTGGGGCCCATTGTCTTTTCTACAAGATCCTCAGTAAGCTTGTCAAACTGAGTCCTCGTCAGTGTCGTATCAAGGTGCTTTGGACCGTTCTGATCTGCTGTGATAAATGGGAGATTTATTACGGCTGTTGTGAGGGCTGAAAGCTCAACTTTTGCCTTCTCAGCAGCTTCTTTTAATCTTTGAAGTGCCATCTTATCATTTCTAAGATCGATCCCTTGCTCTTTTTTAAACTCCTCTGCCAGATGGTCAATAATGCGCTGATCGAAGTCGTCACCACCAAGAAGGTTATTTCCACTCGTCGCTTTAACCTCGAAAACGCCTTCCCCGATATCTAGTATCGATACATCAAAAGTACCTCCGCCCAAATCGAAGACTAGTATGGTTTGCTCCTCTCCCCTATCTAGCCCATAGGATAAAGATGCCGCGGTCGGTTCGTTAATAATCCTCAAAACCTCAAGTCCAGCAATAGCGCCTGCGTCTTTTGTCGCCTGCCTTTGGCTGTCGGTAAAATAGGCCGGTACGGTAATAACTGCCTGCTTTACTTTTTCCCCAAGGTAGTTTTCCGCGTCTTGCTTTAGCTTCTGTACAATCATTGCTGAGATTTCCTGCGGAGTGTATCCCTTACCTTCAATTTTTATTTTTTCATTAGAGCCCATCTTCCTCTTGATAGATGAGATCGTGTGATCAGGATTAGTAATCGCCTGCCTCTTTGCTATCTGTCCTACCACCCTTTCATTTTTTAGGAAAGATACTACGGATGGCGTCGTTCTGTTACCTTCTGCACTTGGGATTACTACAGGCTCCCCACCTTCCATCACCGCAACTACTGAATTAGTCGTCCCTAAATCAATTCCAATCGTTTTGCTCATCTTTTCACCTTATACTAACTTCTTTTTGAAACCTTCACAACTGAAGGTCTTATGACCTTATCGTATAATTTGTACCCTTGCTTAAACTCCTCAATAATTTCGTTGTTTGGATAATCATCGGAAGTAACGTTCATTATAGCTTCATGAATGTACGGGTCAAACTGCTCTCCGAAGGCCTTTATTGCAGTAACCCCATTTCTATTCAATATTTCACAAAATTGTTTGCGTATCATTTCGATCCCTTCAACTAGCCCTTCCGCTCCGTCTGCCGTCTTCATTGATTCAATGGCTCTCCCAAAATTATCGGAAACTTCTAAAAGCTCTCTTACCAAATCAAACGAGGCATATTTTAGAAACTCTTCGTTTTCTACCTTCGTTCTCCGCTTATAATTCTCAAAATCTGCTTGAAGTCTTTGCAAACGTGAATAATAGTCTTCGATTTGACTTTTTGCCTCTTCAAGTTCCTCACGAAGGGTGGTTACTTCTGCCCCCTCTTCAAGCGGTACTTAAGTCCAAATCCTCTTGAATTTTCTATCCCTCCACTAAGCAAGACATCAATTTTTTTATATGTGTGCACTTCTATATAAACACTTTCTTTGGGTTAAATTAATAAAATATTGCACGTACGACCTCTAACAGTTTCCCAATCATTCTTTCACAAGGGTGCTATTTCTGCACGACAAATTATAAAAAATCTTCACATGTTTATCAGATGATCGTTGGCTACTGACTCGACTATGTCACGGGCAAACTAATGGTGTTCCGGGCTTAATTCTTTTTGTCAAGGAGCTTTTCAGAGATTTCAGTTGTCAAGCACTAGAACACTTAAAGAAGAAGGAGTAGAGGGACACGGACCTTACAATTTCACTCAAACTTCTGTAAACTCCTTTCCAACTTTCGATGCACGCCGTAAGGAATGTGATTAAGGCACGAAAACCTAAGAATGGTCAAAGTTGACATCAAGTTGTTCTTCTAAAGTAAGAATGTCTAATAGAGGACTGACAAGAAGCGCGTATTTCACAGAAAAACTTGGAGAGATTACAGCACTGTGCTATAATTTATTATATTTTTTCTAATGACCACCCCAGACTCAACGCTACAATGAATGCCAATTATTTTTCCAGATTCGACCAAAACGTTATGTCCAAAACGACAGTTTTCTCCTATAATCGCCCCTATATTCATTACGTGCTGAAATTCGCCATCGAGATTCACGCTCGTTAAATTATCCTGTTCAGTAATGAAATGCGAGCCTAATATTGTATTTTTACCAATAATTGAATTAGATATGAACGCATTTGTACCTATTCTGACATCGCTCATGATTATAGAGTTTCTTACTTCTGTAAATGAACTTATAATGACGCCATTTCCAATGCTTGTACACGGTAATATCGTAACGTTCGGACCAATCTCAACATCTTTCCCTATTACTAAAGGACCAACTAGATACGAGCCCGCCCTTATAATTGAATTTTCGCCCACTATCACATTTCCTTTTACCATTGCCCCGTCTTCTATAATCCCTTTCTGTTTGATGGGCTTTTCATTTCCTAACTTTCCTAAGACAGATGCATTTGCATTTAATAAATCCCACGGATAACTCGCATCAATCCACGTCGAAGTGGTGTGAACACCTTTTACTTCGTATTGTTTATCTATCATCCGTTGAATAGTATCTGTAATTTCGTATTCTCCCCTTAGCGATATCTTAGTGTAGGGAATTTCATCGAAGACTACAGGAGAGAAGATATAAACTCCCGTATTGATAAAGTGACTTACATCTGTCCCTGGCTTTTCAATTATTTGAGTTACTTTATTACCCTCGGTGGTTACGACGCCGTAACCTTTTACGTTTTCCTTAATGGTAAGGAGTAAAGTGACGTCACCAGACATATCGTCCATAGCGTCCCTAATGGTTTGTGCGCCAATCAAATTGTCACCGTTTAAAACCAAGAAGTTGTCTGAAATAGAGTTCTCAGCTAACTTTATAGCGTGGGCTGTACCAAGTTGTTGTGGCTGTTCAACATAAGATATGTTAACTCCAAACTTCTTGCCGCTTTCAAAATAGTTCATTACTTTTTCCTTCTTGTACCCAACAACTAAAGTAATGTCAGAAATATTACAGTGTGAAAGCGATTCAATTACGTATTCAAGAATTGGTTTGTTAGCGATAGATATCATTACTTTCGGTTGCGAAAGAGTGAAGGGCCTTAGTCTTGTACCTTCACCTGCTGCAAGAACTATAGCTTTCAAGAACACCACTGCAATCTTTTATACAGGACAAACTATATAGACATTGCCCATTCTTTGTTTAAACGCTAATTGTCTGTTTAAATCATTGTTTAACAATACAATGCAAAGATTAACTATCGCGTTAAATAGAGGATAGTATCTCAAGGTACTCCACAAAGAGAAAAGACGTACTTAGAAGAGTTTGTTAGGGTAGTGGAAGAGAATGAATATTTCCGAATTCAGAGAGGATAGATGACCATGAGAAGTTAATAAACCGTAAATAAATTTCATAGCGAAGCGAATATCCCTCTTACCTTGAATGGGATGGAATTACTGTGATGATTGCCCACCAGCCAAAGTTTTTCGCTTATAGCTGTGCGGCTCGTAAGGCTGTTCTAATTAACGTTGCGGCACATCACCTACAAAATAACGTATTCGTTCGGTTATGAAACTCTTCTGTTTCGCTAATAACGACTTTACAAATGAAAGATGGTTTAAATCTGCTGAGCATCCAAATGTTAAAAATAATGGAGGTGTGCTTGAATAAAGTTCGACGGTACTAGAGAGAGAAAACGACCATGTTCTCCGTTCCCAAACCTGACGCAAATGAACTCGAAAAAAAAGTGAAATCCAACGCCGGACGCATAATTCTATAAATTAGTCATGAATCATTGCAAAGTGGGGGTGTACAAGCCCTAGACGTTGAATTAGATTTTGACTCCCTTTTTTTATATTATCAATACTTCATTTGAAAATAGCCCGAATATGGCTGATTTTAACTCGTTTTTCTTAGCAAATATAATAACAGATATGGCAAACGATAGTTTATTTGCAAGGTTTTTTAAATATAAGCAAGTGTTTTTTTTGAAATACCTTTTTTACTAGAGAACTTTGAATCATAGTCTAAGCTAATAACTGAATCTTATAGCTATAAGAGCAAATGTTTACATCCATATAGTACCATTGCAGCTGTTAAAGGAAAGCAGATGTTGAGCTCAACATGATACTTCAACAAACGTTAATGTCGAAATGTAGAAGCTGCGACAAAATTTACGAATTCAAAGGTGAGGTCAAGACTGCCTCAAAAAACATAATTCTTAACGTATCGCTAAAAGCGATGCCTAGACCATTAGTCTTTGACGGATTAGTACAGACGCAATCTTTGATAGACTTAAACACGCTCTTTTAAATATAGACGGAGCTATATCAGGCATTAGAAGCTATCAAGACACATAACGCAAATATGGGAACGCATAATTATACAGACAGAATAGCTTTTATAGTGAACATGTAGAATGAATTACAGATGAAATGCGACAAAAACAAGACGGTAAGGGATTATTCTATGGTCCTAAATGCATCAAAAACACTTGAATTAATTCCTTCAATAGTCGATTATGCGTTAAATATCTGTTATAAATCGGTGAGCTTCCAATGGTTAAGAGCTTTTGAAAGTAACATAGACGTTAAAAGCAATATAACTTTTAGGATAAATAATACGATTGACGATCTTTTTAACATGCTTACAAATACTTATTTTAAAGGTGATGTGCTTGCGTAAAGTTATTCTCGCAATTGGATCCCACCCTGATGATTGCGAGCTCGGATGTTATGCTACACTAGCTTATCATAAATCAAAAGGAGATGAAGTGCATTTACTTGTACTCTCAAAGGGCGAAGCGGGCGGACCGAGTGAACAAAGAGTACTTGAATCCAAGAATGCAGCTTCGATACTAGGCGCTGACAGTATAACGATAGAAAACCTAAAAGATACCATGATAATTGATGATTATAATACCATAGAAGTAATACGACGCAAAGTAGATGAATTAAACCCCGATAGAATATACACTCATAGTCCGCATGATAATCATCAAGATCATAGGTATACAGCTCTTGCTACAATGACATTTTACAGGCACGTAGATGACATTTTTTTATATGAATCGCCTAGTGTATCCCTTGAGTTTACACCGAGAGTTTTTATCAATATCACTAAGTTTTTTAAGATAAAACTTGAAGCGCTTAAGGTTCACGAGACGCAAAACAACAAGTATTACATAAGAACTGAAGCAATTGAAGGTCTCGCGCAGTATAGGGCATTCCAAGCTGGCATGTTCGCAACGCATAATCATAGTAAGGCTGAAGCATACGACATAGCGAAATTAACCATGTAGTAAAGAAATTAACAACGCAACTATTAAATTATATCTGTTGACGCTGTACTTTTTTTCTCGACATTCGCGCCCTTCTAAAGGCCCATATCGCTAAGAATAGAATAGTTGTACTCCCAAGGGAAACTAACATGTTATTTGTTGCAATACCGCCCGTAAAATACACTAGTGATCCTGCAAAATCTAATATCATTCCTATGAATACGACTATGACTAAACTAAGACCTATCGACATCGCGAGACGTTCAGTCATATCGAGGTCATAAAAGCGTGGAAATAATGCAAGCGACATTGCAAATCCAGGAACTAGCAAAACTCCAACAAACGCCAATACAATTAGTATCAAATTCGACACGTTATTAAACACCGCTGCTCTGTAACTCTGCTAGTCAAGCTGCAGATATAGTTTTATATCAATTTGATGTAATTGTTTCGGTTTATATTTGGTGATCAATAGCGGTCTCCATATCAAATTAGCGCTTCAAGTTGGATCTTACATAATGCCTTTAAACCTTCAGATATGTTTATTTGTGGCTCATAACCAATAAGCTCTTTTGCTTTGCATATATCAGCAAGAGATCTTCTACCATCTGCAGCTCTCGGCGGAAGTCTTATTATTGTTGACGTGGAGCCCATCATTTCTTGTACCGTCATCGCCAACTTATTAATTGACGTTTCTTTCCCGCTTCCTATGTTGATTGCTGTGTTCTCGACCTTGCTTTTTGCCGCACATAAATTGGCATTAGCAACGTCGGTAACGTACACAAAATCTCTTGTCTGCCTACCATCGCCATATATTTCAATGGGCAGCCCCTTACTAGTTCTGTAAATGAACTTGTTAATGACCCCAGAATAAGCATTTTCAGGATGCTGGTATGGGCCATATACATTGAAATATCTCAAAATTGGCGTTTTGACGCCATACGTGCTATGATAATAAGACACATAGAGCTCGCCGCAATACTTACTAATACTATAAGGAGAAAGTGGCCTTATTGGTTGCTCCTCATTTATCGGAAAAACATCGCAATTTCCGTAAACTGCTGCACTTGATGAGTAGATCAACTTTGGTATGTCACATCTTCTTGCTCCCTCACAGACCGAAAGGGTTCCCTTGATGTTATTGTCGAGGTCAAAAAATGGTTCATTTATACTTGTTATGACGTCTATTTGTGCTGCTGTATGAAATACGACATCGACATCTTTAAATGCACTGGTAACGGTATTGATGTCCCGAATATCACCTTTTATTAAACTTACATTAGGTAATTTGACTTCTCTGGCTATATTTGTGAGACTATCAAGATACTCTTACCTCTTCAAACTCCCTTGATATTGATTCAACAATCTGGTTCCCTATAAAACCATATCCGCCAGTAACTAGAGCGATCATATTCAATTAACGCAGATAATTAGATAACTTATTTTGCTATTATATGATACTTAAAAGCATCGTTGATGCGATTAATTACAAATTTAAACTGAATTACGAACATCGAAACTAAATCAACGGTTGCCTTTAAGAGTAGACCACTTAAATGGGTATTCGGTCATTAGCTTCTCTTTTCCACATGGGGGGGATTCCCTATCAGGGCAATCATTTATGCAATCTGAACTGCAAATCGGTACAAATTGTCCAGAACAGTTCTTCAATGTTAGCTTACTTGTAGTGTCACACGGACTAAAACAGCTTAAATCTGCGTTAATCCTGTCCAAGCACGATGAGAGCTTCATCCCATAACGCCGGAACAGTGAATCTAACTCTTGATAAAACTCCATTTGATCTTGTTTGTTCATCTTATAATTTCCGTTGCAAAGCTCATAACTCGCTCTTATTTTAGGACCGAGACTTGAAAATTCACTTTCGCCTACACTGAGGATTAGATTACTAAACATCCTTGGGTTAAATGTTCCAGTTGAGACAGTTATATGCTCTATTTCCTTTGAATAAAGTGCCTCGACAAGCTCAGATATCTCATCAAAATTATTGGTTAAACCTGCCACTATGGGGTCAATTCTAGCTGTGACCTTTATTCCAGCGCTTCTAAGCTCTTCTATTGCTGCTAGTCTTTTTTTATGCCCGGCGCATCAGAGATGGCCCTTAACTTTCTCCCATTTATACTCTCGCAAGTGAGGGAAATGTGAAATTTTCTGTACTTAAACCAATCAGTTTCGAGAATTTTCAAGACGTAGTGCGATTTTGTTATTACGCGGAAGTATATATTGTGTTTTACCGCTACATTCATAGATTCTAACGACGTCTTGTAAACGAGAGGGAAGGGTTGAAAAGGGTCGGTCACGGCACAGAAATAAAGAGGAGGGCAAATCTTAATTTTACTGAGCTCTTTGTCTAGCAGTTCTGGTGTATTTTCAAAGACTTCTATGGTGCCTTTTTTAGTCGACCATCTGTACCCCTTCGCGTAACAGTACGAGCAGTTAAAAATCCATTGCCCGCTTTTCGTAATATTGACTATTCCCGTGTGTGGACATTTTCTACCACCGATTCTGTAAGGAAAATCGTGAATTACTTTCGCTTTTCGCTGTATGCCAGTTACTTCAAACATTTACATTGAACTCTAATTTCTTATTATTCACCCTTTATAGAATAACAATGCAAATCAATTTAACTCTGTTTTGCGTACAAAATAGTGCGAGTTAATAGTTTAAACGATATAAATTTTGAAGGTAGAAATAGTACCAAGCTACTCTAATTAAGTCGATAATTACTCATATTCTCCTCTAAATAAGTTTATATCATATAAAAGCACCATTTCTTCGCTCTTACTACTTATTTTAAGTTTAGAACTTCCACCAGTATAATATAAATAAAACAAATAAAAAAATTGCCAAATAGCCCTACTATCATTAATCGCGGGCTTTCAGTTATTAAGATTTAAAAGCTGTTTGGCAATTGCTAATTCTTTGGAGTTGATTCTTTCCCTAGAATAATTGCGAAGGGCATGCTCTCTGCATGCGAGAGAGAGTTGGTCGTCACGTAAAGCCTTTGAGATCTTATTCCCTATGTCCTCAGGGTCAGCAGAAGTGATATATCCAGTAACACCATCTTCTATAGTGTCCCTAATTCCAAAAACATTAGTGCCAACAGCCGGCGTCCCACAAAACATAGATTCAAGTATTACTCTTGGTTGCCCTTCAATTGCACTTGTCAAGACGACTAAATCTGCTAAATTCATGTATCTAGGTATATCATTATACTGAATGGCACCAGTAAAAATAACCTTGTCATTAATTCCGAGCAATTTCGAGTATTCTTTAAGTTCTTCTTCTAAGAGACCAGTCCCGATTATGAACAATTTAAACTTTTCATGCAGCTTTGCCACCGATTCTAACAAGAGGTCGAGCCTCTTTACAGGATGCAACCTGCCAATATACATTAACACTTTTTCATCGACAATGTTGTAAAACTCCTTAAGTTCTTTGACGTCAATTCCGGGTTTAAAAACATCTTCATCAACTGAGTATGGTATTAATACTACTCGCTTGGCACCACGCTCATATGCTTCCTTTTCTAAGGACTTGTGTCGAGCAACTATCACATCAGCATTTCTAATCACATAATTCTCGATAAGCTTTGCAATGGCTCCAAACATTTTTCCTTTGTTGATGTTTGTTACCTGATATGCCCAATTATATTCGTAAAAAACCATCGACGGCTTATGCTTAATTTTTGCTGCTAAAATCGCTCCGGGACAGCCTGCGATGAAACCTCTAACAAAAGATCTACTGTTCAATTGTTTGGCGATCTTAAACGTACTTAAGATTGCATATGAAAGGTGCCATAAACCAAATTTTTGGAATAATGCAGAAGGAAGGTGTTCGATGGGAGGAGTTAAGTCAAATTTTACCGTATCACCTGTGAATAACAAAAGATCGCACAGACCCTTATATTTCAGCATCACTTCTTCTAGCTGACTGATGACGCTGTTATCAGTTTTCTTGCTGTCAATTAACCTGACATCAAAGGAGTTAACGAATAAAATCCTACACCTATCTCCGCTCATTAATTCACTTCTATTAGCTGAATATAAATACCCTTTCAAACCCTTTGAATAAATTATATTTATTATTACTCTCCTGGATAGTTGATGAATAATGGGCCGCGTGTTGACGAACTGATGATAAATTTTCAAAAAGCGTCTAAGTTGATAAAAACAACGTTCGTCAGCAAAGTACTCCGCGGAATTTCAGTTTTAGGATTTGGGTTCATTGTATCAAAACTCATTTCTATGTTACAAGAGCTTTTTGTAGGTCGTTATTTGGGCATAGAAATATACGGTATTTATTTAGTAGTACTTGCAATAAGCGGAATAGTGGGCGCTTTTATGACGTTAGGGCTCCCTAAAGCCGTAATTAAATTTATAGCTGAAAAAAAGACGCTGATTTCTGAGGTTCCAATCAATGCCCTTTATATGGCTTTTTTTACAGCTTTGATCGTATCGATTCCCGTAATTCTAATCGGCGCTTCAGATAACGTACTAAATTTTCTTGGGATAACAAAAGGTGAGCTATTCTTCGGTTATTTAATTGGTTTTTTACTTACGATTTACGCAGTAGCCCAATCCTTCCGACTTGCGCTTTACGAGATGAAGTACATCGTAGTAGCTGATATTGCATACTGGGCAATCGCGCTTGCTTTTTTCGTACTATTTCACAATTTGACAATCGGCTTGGTAGGGATCTGTATAGGATCCATTACGGCTTCAATAATTCTGATAAATAAAATTCCGTTAATACGATCAAACCTATCCTTAAGGCGCATAAAATCGCTTACACCATTAACAGTTTATCTAAGCGCTGACAGTGTCCTTGGTCTCTCTGCCCAGCAAATAAGTATTTTATATTTGAACATTATTGCCTCCTTTTCTGTTGTAGGGATATTTGGTGCTACTTACAGATCTAGCATATTTGTCATATCACCTATTGCTACAATCGTAGGAATGGCAATATACCCAACTTTTTGTTCAATAGATAGAAACTCTCAGATGAGGGTCGGACGATACTTATTCTATCTCGGACTTCCAATAATTTTTGCAGTAATGGGACTTTCCTACCTCTCGGGATTAATTTTTTTGCACATATTCAGGGTTCAGGTTATTGAATCGCTGTTGCTACTGCTCTCGACATTCTCATCAATATTTCTGTATAATAGAATTTGGGATAAACTTGTAACGGCGTGCGAAGGTGCAAAAATTGTCGCCTGGGGAGTATTATTTGGAACTATCGCATTTTTTTCGATCATGTTCTTACTAACACCTCTAGTAGGCGGCATGCTGGCAATAGCATCGGGAATGGTATCAAACGAGGTCGTCTACTCAGTTGTCTTAATACTGTGGTTTAAATCAAATGTAATTGACAAATTTAAGGCAAAAACTATAAGTAGCCTTATACATAGCGACTAGATACCATTATAATATTTTACAGCGATTTAAGAGGTACTAAACTTCATGCGAGATGAAGATGAGCGAGTTTCAAGATATAGAGATGAGCGTTATTCGCGCCCAAGACCTATAGAGCGTCGCGCTGCACAGATCCAACAAAAGAAGCGATCAAATAACATCAGGAATAGGCTATCAATCGGATTGATGCTCGCGACCTTAATGTTCCTCCTTATAAGTGTCGGTTTTTATGGATATTGGAATAATGGAAGAGACCTCATTGACACCGATACAGCATCATACATTTCGCAAGCAAAATACATTCAACAAAACAACGTAATTAGCGATAAAAACCCAAATTCGGCACCAAGAGACTTGTGGTACAATGACTCGCCACCAGGTCTTCCAATCATTTTCAGCACTGTCGCGATGATTAGCGGTGTAAACATAAACTTAAATTCAGATCTTATGTTGCTTATGCAGTCATTCTCAGCATTTATCTTAATTGCTTTTATTTTAATGACTTTCGTTGTCGCAAAGAAAATAACAGGGGATACCCGAATTGCCGCTCTAACAGCTTTTTTTTCCGCTACATTTAGTTCAAATCAAGCGATTTTGGGGCCACAGGTACATTGTACCATCGAGCTTCGGACTTATACTTATGTATCTTGCGACTTATTATCTCTACTGTTCTGTAACACAAGATAAAGATAAAGCTGTAATGACTTCTAAATACACAATCATTGGGGCGCTCACAATCGGTGTACTTATATTGACTCACAGACTCTCTTCTATAACGCTTTATTTAATACTTACAGCGTTCGTAATATTATACATATTGACCAACCTTGGAGCAAAAATGTACTTAACGAGAATAGGATTCTTAGTCCTATTCCCATTGTTAATTACCGCCCCGTGGTGGTTGTTTTCATATCTTCAACACAGCAGCATACCTTGGAACATTCCACAAATGCTGACGCTTTCGATTATTATTTTTACCCTTCTGATTATGGGCACGCTTTTTAGTGGCTCAGAGACTAGGCGATACACGTATAAGAGGCGAGACAAGTTATTTGCAGTAGTCGGAAGCATCACTAAAAGTACCTTTAACGCAATAATACTTTTAACATTGATAGGAGTGGTAGGATTAATAACAGTCTGCTTAGTATTTTCACTAGATACCGCTTTTTGGTTAATATTTATGATTTCGAGCCTTGGATTTATCCCACTTCTGAGCGCGATAATATACAAAACAAACTTCTGGGATAGAAAAGAGTCAAACCTGAGGAATGTAATTGTTTCAAGTTGGTTTTTAGTAGCGTTAATACCTACTGCTTTGGGCGTCCTAGCATGGGTTCTTTCTGCAATGCCGCATTTAATCCAAAGGTTAGTGCCGCACACACTACAAAATCAAGACGGGCTAAGGTCAATACTGTACTTGATATTACCCTTATCGGTACTTGCGTCAATTGTCGTCCTAAGGCTCATGTATGAAGATCATCCAAGGGTTCAAGGCTTAAGGAGAAGACAAGATAATAGACCGTTAAGAGCACTGCTTCTCGTTTTAATCGTTGTAATAACTATAGTCTCCCCTGTTTTTCACATCGCAGTCACTAATACACTTGCGCAGCACGCACAGGATCCAAAGTTATCCAAAGATGAGATGGACGCGTTAAGCTGGCTAAACACACACGGATCCCCAAATGATGGTGTCTTATCCGATCCCACATTTATGCGCTATATCAATACATTTACCGATAAAAAAGAAGTGATATCTACAGATATTGAGAGCTCATACGTCGTAACACATCAACAAGCACAATTAGACCACCTTTCCCGCTTTATGAATAGCGCTACAGACTCTAACAAAAAGTTATTCATCTGCAAAATGTATGACGTAAAATATTTCGTGTATGATAAAGTAAAAGCTGACTACGCGAGCAAAGTTTTTGGTATTCAGCTTCCTGATTTTACTCCAGATTTAGGGATAATGACGGAAGTATACAAAAATAATGGAGTTGCCATTTACAAGATAGATCAAAAAATGTTGGACAGTACAGCTCCAAACTACGCATCCATTGACAGAGTTATAGTAAAGAAAAATTCGGCGGTGCTGTTTGTTAAAAGTTATTCAGATTCTCCGTTAAATGTTAACGTGGCGTGGGAGGATACTGGAAAACCTGTCACGTTAAACCCGTTTGAGTCAAAAGGGGTTGAGATTCAACTGCCATCAAGTAGTGGAAGGTTATTGTCTATTCCAACTCTTGGGTTCTCGAATAGTAACCTATTTGTGAGAGTTTGGGATGACACGTTTTCTTTTGCATTTGATGCTGTAAACATTAATTCGCAACAGCTTGGGTAACCGTTGAAGATAAAAACGTTGGGCTATTTACCGTCTCTAACTCTTTGTCGCGGGAACAGTCCACACAGGACTTATTAAATTTTATTACTCCTGTTTTACTGTAATAAATACAAGCTGATTACAAAACATTTTTTTCATTACAGGCGTGTTCTCAATAAATCGTGTTGACGATATAAAGAATCGCACGACCTCCATCCGGTACTTTTTTCAAGTAACGTACCTCAGGAACCGGGCTCACGTACTCGAGTTTAAAAAGTTTTAGGTTGCTGTTCGATACGTATCGTTTTAGATCTTTTTCTGGTATCGGGTTATCTCTCACGGCGAGAGTATCGTCATCAATTTGTATAAAGCCTAGCTTTTGAAGAAACCTATCGATCCCGAACCGCAAGGCAAAGTAATTTGGAGTCGTTAATATCACCTTTCCTCCACTTTTCGTAACCCTTGAAAGCTCTTGAATGACTGCGTATGGATCTGAAACATGTTCTATAACTTCAGAACAAACAACATTGTCAAAAACGTTATCAATAAAAGGAAGGTCTTCTGCTCTTGAGATTAGAACTTCGGACTCCGGGACGTTTAGTTTAGTGCTTTTTGAGAGAGATGGCGAAATTTCAGTTCCATATAATCCGTCGTATTTAACTCCACGAGACTTCAACCTTTGGAACAAAAATCCATAGCCACTGCCAACATCGAGCAAGTTGCCGCCCTGTTCTATGTTGTCAATTATAGAATCTTTTATCCGATTATGGGCATAAATGGAAATTACTTCCGGAGCGTCGTGCCGTTTAATCCATTCATGGATACTATTAATGTGCCCAAATTTTTTGAAATACGATTCAAAAGACTCTTCGTTTTCAGACATTGTGAACTCTGTTTAGTCGATGCTGTTAAACTCTACGGAGATGATAAAAAAGCCATTAATATGCTGAGTGACCCAGACACGCCACACATGAGCCACAACGTTCGTACAAGCTGTGGCTCTCTCATCGGCTTTCTCTTTAATATATAATCAGACAAGTTTTTCCGTACACTGTATGATTTTGAGGGGATTAAATATCCCTCTTCAGTAACTTGCGTTGCCGTAAAACTATGACTTTCAGTCAATTTTTTAACTGAAAAATGAACCATGGAGTAATTTATAATGTACGGTAGAAGGGCTATTAAGGCGAAAAATTCAATTTTTGATGCAATAACGCCGACGGCAATGGCACTGCCTATACAGAGAGTACCCGTGTCACCGCAAAAAATTTTCGCGGGATATTTATTATATATGAAAAATCCCAGTAATGCTCCAAGCAGAGCGGCTAAAATTAACATACCTTCAATGGCTCCTTTTGGTGGCAAAACAACCAATCCAACAATAACTAGCGATGCGGTGACTATGGCACCGCATCCAACTTCCATTCCGTTAAATCCAGCAAAGGTATTCACAGCATTTGCGCCGCCGGTCACCCCAAAAGGAACTACTGGAAGCCACGCAAGACCTAACCAGACGATCCCTAAAAAGGGGAGCATAATGTAGGGATTATCCCTTGCTGTCAATATTAGCGGAATTCCTGCGAGGTACCCCAGTATAGGCTTTTCTTTAGCCCCTAACTTCATTGTATCGTCCAGAACTCCAACAATTGTCGACAGAGAGATGACCAGCAGGGCAACCATTAACACTTGAACATTAAAACCGGCAAATGCCATGACCGTCAATGCAGTCACAATTCCACCATATATTGCAAATCCACCCATTTCTGAAATTTCAGGTTTATTTGGCTTGTGTACGTCAATCCCAAATATCCCTACAGCTCTCATCCTTCTTGTGAGCGGCTCAGTTACAAGGACTGTAAAAATAAAAGACATAGCAGCAGCGATCAACATTAGAAGGTAAAAAATGTTATTAATAATCATCCAAATCTCTGCATATATCTTTTATCATTTATGGTCTACGTCTTCAACTGGTCCAAAAGTGCGTACGATTCTTGCTTCATCGGGGTTTAGCACAATATCCCCCTCTCCGCCATACATAGTGACTAGCTTCCCATTTATTTGCGAGCCTGTTTGAGTGCGCATTCCCATAAAACCTTCTAGGAAGAAAGTGAGATGCGTATAAAAACTTGTTTTAGACACCTGTGGAGAGAGCTTAAGACTGTTCGCCTCGTAAAGTTCAACAACCTTTGATATTATTCTCTTAGAAGATCTGCCATCATTTAACGGATCAGCAATAACTTTCCCGGGATTGGTTGACCGAATGGCGTTCGTGAGCGCTTCGGGGCCTGGACTTTGTCCTAGTAACCTGTTCCAGCCATCTTTTACCGTTTCAAGATAATATGTACTATCAGATAATGTTATACACGGGGTTTCTAAAAGAGCACTTTCTTTTTGTGGCCCGCCTGAGTCCGTTATTAAAACGTAGGAATCCATCATCAACTTGATAAAATCAGTGTATGGCAAGGGATTTGCCAAATAGATATTACCCGCGGACATCAGCTTATCACGCAATCCGAACTTAACAATATGCTTTTTTGTATTTGGATGCATTAACATTACGACATTATATTCCTCTAATTCAGTTGCTGCTTTCACAATTTTGCTTAAAGCGTCAGGAGTTCCAATGTTCCAAGGCAATCTAACAGCAACCGTAACAATTGGTTTATCGTCAAGATTGAGTTTCTGAGTAAAATTGGATTTTGCAGCTATTTTCTTGTATTTAAGTAAAGCATCGACCAGAGGGTCCCCCATGTGATATACACATTCTGAATCGTAACACTCCTCTAATAAATTCAAGTATGCAGAGTGACATACTGGAAAGAAAAGCCTAGAACAGGTTTCAATAACCTTCCTTCGGACATCACTATGCAGATCCCTTAGTGACCGATATCCCGATTCGATGTGACCTACTGAGATGTAGTTCATCACGGAAGCAATCGCAGCACTAAAGGAAGAGATGACATTACCTTGTACGAACACAAAGTCAGGTCTCGACTTCGTTAGTATATCGTCGATACCACTCACCATCCCTGCAATCTGTTTGTTATAATTCAAATTGCCACATGATAAACTATAGTCGGGTCCGCGAATGTCTAAATCTTCAAGTAGATCTTCATACATCTCAGGGTCATAGTGCTGGCCCGTGTGCGTAAAAATAAGCTCAGTATCGTCGTTTAAGTCAATTTCTTTTAAAAAAGGGGCCATTCCTATTAATTCTGCTCGTGTACCTATAAACACTGCAATCTTCATCTACTGTCCCCTGTGTGCTTAACATCACTATACGCTATATAATTTGTTATAAGATTGAATAAATATGAGAGAGTGGAGTGCTTTTTAAAATTGAAAGAATAACAACGATGCGTCATCGTATTCTTGAATTTGGAGGATAAATTCCATCCGCCATTGCTCCAATACCAATCTTCGAATCTGGACCAATCATGGCGCCTACGTTTATCATACTATTAATTCCAGTGTAAACATCGTCACCCATTATGACACCTAGCTTTCTCCTTTCTGTATCTACACCCCCCACTTTAATATTTTTTTCATCAAAGCGAAGATTGGCAACCACTGTACCAGCCCCAAAGTTACATCTGCGTCCGATGACGCTGTCTCCTACATAAGACAGATGACCAATTTTAGTATCGTCCATAACAATTGAATTTTTCACTTCAACTGCATTCCCAATCTTAACCCTATGTCCAATTGAAGTGCTTGGCCTTATGTAGCAGTTTGGGCCTATTTCACAACATTCACCAATCACTACTGGTCCAGTGATATAAGAGCCATTTCTAACAACAGATCCTTCACCTATTTTAACCTCTCCAGTAATAGTGGCGAATGACTCTACCGTACCTTCGATTTCAGTGCTTATACCATTCAGTAATATTTCATTGGCATTTAATAGATCCCAAGGCGTTCCGATATCTATCCACATTTCTTGCACATCGAGATATCCTACGTGATGGTTCTGGTCAACCAAAATTTGTATAGAATCTGTAATTTCGTACTCGCCTCGCGACGATAAAAGCGTTATATCAATAGCGTCAAAAATAACTGGATCAAAACCGTAAATACCAAGATTTGCTAGCTTCGTAACAGGTTTTTTAGGCTTCTCTACAATTCTAACAACTTTATCGCCTTTGACTTCTATTACGCCGTACTGTTGAGGCTTGTTGACTTCTTTAACCGCTATGACTGTCGTTTTATCTTCCAATTTGTTTGCAAGAGCTTTAATAATTGTTGAACTCACAAGACTGTCACCATTTAACACAAGAAATTTTTGATCGACAAAATCTTTTACTTGTGCAATCGCGTCTGCGGTTCCAAGTTGTTTTTTTTGACGTGCATATTCTATTTCAGTATCGAAGTGATGGCCGTCACCGAAATAACTTCTAATAACGTCCCCGTAATAACCGATAACAATTACAACGTGTTTGATTTCAGCTTCTGAGCAGGCGCTTATGATATGTTCAAGTATGGGCTTGCCTTCGACCGGTAACATCACTTTCGGCACGTTATGAGTGAGAGGCCTCATCCTTCTTCCCTCACCAGCGGCAAGTATAACTGCTAACATTTCAAACACCTATGTATGATCTTAAGAGCCTTTTCGTAGAGTTCTTCTACGCGGTAGTTTTCCTTCGCCTCAGCAGTTATCCTTATCTTAGGCTCAGTTCCTGATTTTCGAACAAGTATCCATCCATCCTCAAAATCGAGTCGTATACCATCAATAGTGGTAATTGTATCAAAATCTAGCGATTCTAATTCCTTTTCAATGAGCTTCATGACATTAATGTCTTCATCATAAACAACAAAACCCCTCTTGATCCTATATTTAGGAAATGCTGAGATAATATCGGATATTGACTCCTTTTCAGCAATAGTTACAATCTTCGCTGCCGCATAAATTCCGTCTGGGCTGTACGAAACACGAGGAAAAATCCAACTCCCGCTGCTCTCACCGCCAAAATCGGCACTAACTCTCTTAATTTCTTCAGACACATAGACGTCGCCAATTCGTGTCTTGAATATTTCACTATTAATTACGTCATCGACCATGAGTGAAACGTCAACAGGATAAACTATAGATTTTTTTGCCTCTTTTAGACCAAAAAGTGCTAGCATCTCATCGCCATTGATATACTTACCGCCACGATCGACCCCCATCATTCTATCTGCGTCACCGTCGTGTGCGATGCCTAAATCAGCTTGAAACGCCCGCACTGCTTCAATTAAAAGCCCTAAATTTTGTTCAGTAGGCTCCGGATGTCTAGCAGGAAAAAACCCATCAGGTTGAGCATTGAGAGTTAACACTTTACATCCCATCTCCCTCAGTAAATAAGGAGTGATCGTCGCCCCTGAGCCCGACCCGCAATCTAGCACTACTTTTAACTTACTGCTCCCAAGTTCGTTTAATATCCTGCTTATGTGATCGGAGATAGCTCTGTCATTAGTGCCAACTTTCGCGATTTTATCCCAATCGGCTCTCTCCCCGCTGTACGAAGGGTAGTCGTTATCTTTATCAATTAACGATTCAATCTCATGCTGCTGAGCGGTATTAAATGAAGTACCATCTTTATTCCAAAGTTTGATGCCGACATATTCAGAAGTATTATGCGAAGCGGTTACCATAACACCGCACTCAAAGTTTCTCGCGGCGTATGAGAGCGTTGGCGTCGAAACAAGGCCGACCTTTACAACGTCACATCCGCACCCAGTAAGTCCTGAAATTATGGCATATTCAATCATTTCGCTTGATGTCCTTGGATCGTGTCCAATGACCGCTGACTTATAAATTGATCCAACAGCAAGACCGACATTTAATGCAAGTTCAGGGGTTATCCTTCTGTTGACGATCCCGCGAATCCCAGATGATCCAAACATCATACAATTCACAATAATATTTTCAATTTGATAATCGTTATGGTAATACATAACATTACCAATTTCAACAAAATGTAGTTAAGACTCATTGTATTAAATAAACATTAGTAAAAGTTAAATTTCAACAAAATGTAGTTAAGACTCATTGTATTAAATAAACATTAGTAAAAGTCAAGATTGAAAACAGGCTTTAAAAAATCAACATGCGCAAGCTAATAGAATATCCTGTTGAGGGGCCGAACGCGCTCTGGAATTGGACTAAGATAAAAAATCCACTCAAGGTAGCTCTGAACTTTGCGGTTATTTATATATGTAGATATTTGCCATCCTTAAAGCTAAAAAACGCGTTTTATCGTTCAATAGGCATTAAGATCGGAAAAAACGTTTCTATAGGGCTTGAAGCAACGTTTGACATATTCTTCCCTGAGCTTATCGAAATTGGCGATAACTGTGTTATCGGCTACAAAGCAACTTTACTGTGTCACGAATTTTTGGTAGACAGGTGGAGCAAAGGAAGGTTAAAAATCGGTAAGAATGTTTTAATAGGTGCAAACTCTACTATACTAGCAGGCGTGAGCATTGGAGACAATTCAACGATATCTGCGTGCTCACTCGTAAATAAAGAGATCCCTGAAGGCGTATTCGTAGGAGGGGTACCAGCAGAGGAGCTTACGCGTGGGACTAACAATCGGGATCTTTAAAAAAATATTCAATAATATACTCTTTTTGACAATAATCGTAGTTATAAATCTCTTAGGTTCAATAATAGGTTTTTACTATTATTATCATCAGTTAAGCTCATCTCCTTTATACTTATGGCCCTTTATACCAGATTGTCCACTCTACACGCTGCTTGCAGCTGCTATTCTTATAACATTCATCCTCACCAAAAAAAGTACAGACATGCTAAGCTTCATCACTTCAATTGGATTGGCGAAGTATGGAACCTGGACCGTTTTAGTGGTGCTTGGATTCGGTCAATTTTACTTCTCAGTTGATCAAAATATGTACACTGCCCTAGCTTGTATGCACGTCTTGATGGCCCTTGAGTTTATTTTACCATTATCTATAATGATGAAGGGGATTAAAAATAGCTATATAGTAGTTGTCTTTGTGTGGTTTTTCCTCAATGACTTCTTTGACTATTATTTTGGCACACATCCTCCCTTACCGTACTGGGGTGTGAGTGATGTAGCTTTCATGACTTTCTTAATGACACCCATTTTTATTATCATCGCTATTACAACACGTAAATTTTTAAACGATGCCGACTTAAATCTGTACGCTTCAGCGGGGGTTGCCAAGCTAGGTCAAAGGCGCAGGGCTTAGGACTCTACTTATCCTGAGTGAGAAACCCTGTCTCATAGGAGTTCGTGCGTTCAAATCGCACCCCCCGCACAATCCTTTCGATAAAAAGAGGTATCATATTGATTCTTTAATGTCTATCAAACGTTGCTTCTTAGCCTCCTAGGTTACTCGGCTAAATAATAGAAAAAACAAGCCTTGTTCCACAAATGTTAAATAACAGCTTAGAGTAAAATTGGTAGGAAATAGAGTAACTTAATAAACCAGTTCAAATTTAAGTTTGCTGTTACTTTATTACTATAAATCTGAGGTGATTAAGATGGGCTTACTAGATTGGCTATTCAGGAGAGAGCAGCCCGAGACTGAAACAAAGAAGATGGAACCAGAACAGGCTGCAGAAAAGCCGGTTCTCCCAAGGGAATCTGAAGCTCCACAGAGTAAAAAAGAATTAGCGGAGTCTCCAGCAGTTGCGGAAGCAGTTTCGAAGCAAAAAGAAGTGGTTGTTGAAAGCACGGAGGGTGCGGCACTATCTCCTCCTGAAGAAGTTAAACCGGTGAAAGCTGAGGCTGACAGCCGGGGATTACGTCAATGAAGGAGTCGACATATACCAAAAGGAAGATTATCGGGCCGCTTTGAGTAAATTTAAAGCAGCGACGGAGTTGGATCCCACTATGGCTGCAGCGTGGAGTAATATGGGCTGTGCACTCGGTCAGTTAGGTGACTGTGACGGAGCATTAAAAGCGTTTAACACAGCTCTTGAAATTGACCCTGAAAGTCAGCAGGCGAAAGAGGGTAAAGAACTCTGCCTTAAAATACTTAACACAACGTAAGTATATCGGTGGGGAGTGGCGCTATGGCTCTAGGTCTATTGTTAATCTGATCTTTCGATTTATGGCAGGAGGTACAGAAGATAAGCACTGGGTTCGATTTTGGTCTCAATACTATCTTTAAAAATTCTAACCGTTCCACCACTTTCTGAGACTGTTACCGCGATTGCCTGTGTATCACGAGTAATAGCTGATGCAGATATGTGTCTTCCTCCTAAACCCTCGAGCTGCACTGATTTTGTATCAACGTCAAGATACCTTCCAGCAGAAACTATGATACCCTTCTCATTTATGATGAACACGCCGTCTATCTGAGCAAACTCTTTAATGGTTTCCCAGTGAGCCTTATTTTTAATATCACGTTCTTCGTCCGGATGACCTTGAAAGGGATTCAAAATGAGCTGATGTGATCGTCTTAACACTTCTTCAGTATCACCAATAATAAATGCAGTCCCTACTTTTTTTCCCTCTCTTCCCTCTCGTCCAATTTCAAGCGCGAGGCTTAAAATGGCTTTTAGAGTCGCTGCATCGACTCTCTCGCTGCTTTCCTCTATTGCTCTTACTGTAATTAACTGTGTGATATCACTTATGATGATCGATGACAAATTGTGCAAACATAAAACGCCGATGATATATCCCTCTTTAACTATATCGTTGATGTACGCCAATGTTGCAATATCTTGAACGATTTTAAAGTTCTTGATCGTAGGTACCACAACTTCGTATTTCAGACTTTGAAGCACATCAGCAGAAAAAATTTCCTTTAGTTCCTCAGTCAGCTCACGAGCTATCGATGAAGTTTGAATGAACGTTACTGGAACTTCAAAAGTTGCCTCTTCAAAGATTTCGTCGGAAATTAGAAAAATGTGTGTGGCATCGATCTTTTTTGCAATAGCATTAGCAGATTGCATCACTACGGCACATATTTCGTTCATAACTTTAACAGGTTTATTTGCTTTAGTTGTATATTTCATAGTATGTTTTATTCTTAGTATTGCTGTTCAACAAAAATAAATGTGACGTGTAATATTTGTACCAGTACGACTACTTGCATTTTAATGAAAGAGTTTAATGTTGATTTGCATATACATTCACGATACAGCAGGGGCGTAAGCCCTTCTATGAACCTAGAAACAGTCTGCGAAATGGCACCCATTAAGGGTATCAAGATAGTTGGTACGGGAGACTGTCTATACCTTGACTGGCTTAAAGAACTCGAATCAAAGCTTGAGGAAAGTAATAGTACGTATAAACTTGAAGATACTTATTATGTACTCCAATGTGAAGTAGAGACAACGGCAAAAGGCAGAGTCCATCATCTCATCTTGTTTCCAAGTTTTTCATCAGTGTATGAGTTACGAGATAAAGTATTGAATGGGGGATACTCAAAGCTTGCGAGCGGAAGGCCAATATTGAAACTGTCTCCTGAAAGACTTGCTGAAATGGTTCTGGAAGCAGGGGCACTTATTGGCCCTTCACATGCTTTTACTCCTTGGACATCAATGTACGCCTTTTATGAAAGTATTTTTGACTGTTACGGACAAAATACAGGCGACATATACTTTTTGGAACTTGGATTAAGCGCAGATACAAACATGACGAAAATGCTCGCAGAGTTAGACAACTGCACGTTTGTATCGTTTAGCGACGCTCATTCTCCATACCCCGATAAGCTTGGTAGAGAATTAACGAGATTCAAGCTTAAAAATCCAAGCTTTGCAGAGATTAAGAAAGCTCTAATGCGGATTTGTGGGAGAGAGGTAATAGTAAACGTCGGTCTTGATCCGAGGGAGGGAAAATACCACCTTACGGGTTGCACAAGATGTAAGACGGCTTACACTTTGGATGATATAGTTGTTAACGGAACACTCATTAAAGTCTGCCCTTTGTGTGGCGGCCCTCTCAAGATAGGGGTCAAAGATAGGATAGCAATATTGTCTCGAAAAAACAAGCGAGTATCAACAGTAAAAAGACCACTTTACCTACACATAGTACCGCTTCTTGAAATACTAAGGGCAATAAAAGGACATTCAACAACTAAGACAAAGTCTGTCCAAAACATGTACTATCAATTAATAGAAGAATTTGAAAATGAGATAAATATTTTAGTTGATGTGCCATTAAGTGAGGTAGCGAGAGAACACCTAAAACTCGCTGAAATCTTGCAAAAGTTTAGGGACGACCAAATCGATTTTGAATTTGTAGGCAGGGCTGGACACTACGGGAAAATAAAAATTCAATAATCGTTTAGCTGCCGCATCCTATTTTCGATATTTTTCTTCTCGTACTCCTGTAACACTTTTTGGGGTGTTAGGCCCGAACTTATCATAGCCGATATCAAAAAATGAAGGCAGTCAATTAGCTCTTCGTGGACGGTTCGCCATTTATCTTCGGTCAAAATATGTTTTTTCCACCATTTTCTATCACCTGTAATGACTACCCCGAGGCTATTTCTAGCCTCATAGGACTCATGTATCAGGTGACCAAGCAGTGCGATTACTCTGTCTTCTTTGCTCCATTCGCTAAAAGGTGGTTTGTTTTGAACCGATACATCAAAGCTCTTTTGAAGCTCGAATATTCTTTCAAGCTTGTCCATATTATATCCTTGTATACTTTATGTAATAATTTTATCGCTCTATGATTTTAACAGCTTTATAAGAAAGAAGCTTAATAATTGTACTCAAGGAAGATAACAGTGCTTGCTACAAATTTAAGTGGATATCCGACTCGTCCGAGTATTAATACAATTAGATACTGGGTGAAGATACGGTGGGAAGAACCCATTTGATGTAGCTGTACATGAGGCGGTAAAAGACCAAATTAACGCGGGTGTGGACCTTGTTACCGATGGACAAGTTAGAGATATGATCTCTACATTTGCTCTAAATGTGCCGGGCATGGAGCCAGATGATGAACCTGTTATACGTAATAAATTAAGTGTACCAAGCAACCCCACAACATTACATGACTTCGCTCTTGCGATTAAAGAAACTAACGATCCTAAAAAGGTAAAACTAGTTCTACCTGGACCATATTCCTTCATTGAGAGATGTAAACTCGATATTGCATCAGGTTATAGAAAAAAAGATGATATAAACTTAATTTTTGATATTGCTGAAATAATCAAATTTGAGATTGGCGCGTTAAGAGATTATGGAGCTTTGTCAATTCAAATCGTCGAATCAGCCGAGAGAATTACCAATCTCGAGGTTTTCATCGAATGGTTAAATACTATTTCCAAAAAAGTGAGAGTTCCTATTTGTCATATACACGGAAATATTCGAGCCTCTTTTTTAAAATTGCTTGATGCTAAAATTAAAGTCTTATCTTTTGATTTAATTAGTTATCCAAAAAACCGCACCATAGTAAAATTTGCTGAGCAAATTGAAGTGCATGAAAAGATACTTGCTTTAGGTTGTGTTGATGCTCTGACTGATGATATTGAACCACTGTACAAAATTGAAAAAAGAATTTCTGAATTTCTAGAAGCACTCGGTTATGATACTATTTGGGTTTCGCCTAGCACGAGTTTATCGAACTTGAATCGAGATATCGCCTTAAAAAAACTTGAAACCCTGACGGATTTAAAAGTCAGGATTGTAAAAGAATTTGTTTAACACATTAAAAATTGAAATTTGACTCTTTTGATCGCAAATGAGATATAGTAAATGTCTAATTCTAGTTTTTGGAGTTGATAACGTGCTTAGCGTTAATGAGATTTCGATGGGAATAGTCGAAGATATGTTGGACTATACGGAAGAATTAAAAATTGAAGCTTTTGAACTTGACAACGGCTCTACAGTGATTGACTGCGGTGTTAATGTCGACGGTGGATATGAAGCCGGGCAAATGTTTACAGAAATTTGCCTCGGGGGGCTAGGAACGGTCAATTTAGTTGTACAGAGCGTTAGAAATACGCCTCTAGTATTTATAAACGTATTTACCGATCATCCCGCGCTTTCTACTCTTGCTGCACAGAAAGCTGGTTGGTCAATAAAAACAGAAAATTACTGCGCTATGGGATCCGGACCTGCACGAGCGTTATCTTGTCAACCAAAAAAGACATACGAATCAATAGGCTATAGGGATGACTATGACTTTGGTGTTTTAGCGCTTGAGTGTGATAGTTTGCCCGATGCAAAGGCCACAGATCACATCGCTGAGGCCTGTAAGATCGAACCCTCAAAGTTGACAGTTCTTAACGCTCCGACTTCTTCAATAGTAGGGACGGTCCAAGTAGCAGGGAGAGTTGTTGAGGTAGCAGTTTATAAAGCTGCAGAGCTTGGCTATGACGCTTTGAAGATACTAAGTGCGGCGGGACGTTGCCCAGTTGCTCCTGTCACAAAAGACTCACTCAAAGCAATGGGCATGACAAATGATGGGATAATCTATTACGGAAGTGTCACATTTATTGTAAAAGAGTATGATGAAATCTTTGAAAAAATACCTTCTGAAACCTCAACATCTTATGGTAGGCCGTTCTATGAAACATTCAAAGAGGCAAATTACGACTTCTACAAGATAGATAAGTATATGTTCGCACCTGCGCAATTAATGGTAAAGGATATTAGCACTGATAAAACATTTAAGGGCGGAAATCTCAACGAGGGCGTACTAGCTGAATCTTTTGGAATTTGAAGGACGCTGTTTTTTGCGTTATTTTACGATGCAGCTATTACCTTTCCTATACCCTTACTTTTACCTTCCCTAAAAATAAATTTCTGTCCTTCGTATACGTAGTAAGGCCTGTATTTAAACCGCATTTTTACTTTTCCTGATTGACCAGCCATCATATACTCAGTTTCAGGTTCAAAAATTACGCTTTCCGATATAGTTTCTATGTGGATTACAGGTTCATAACCCGACGTTATCCTAGTGGGGTGATTTAATATAAATACTTCGCTGATAAACTGACGTACAGCTGTTGGCCGCTTATTAGCTAGAACCATTCCCCTTTCTATTTCATTTGGTTTTGCACCCTTAAGCGCTATGCCTACAATATCCCCGGCAGACGCTTTATCAACTCTGCAGTGATGCATCTCTATAGACTGCACTTTCACTTGCAAAAACTTGCTATCTTTTGTCGGACCAAGAAACAGCGACTCTCCAACGTTCACAGAGCCACTTTTGATGGTGCCACTAGCGACCGAACCAACCCCTCCAACCTGATAAACTCTATCTATGTAAATTTCGAAATCCAGGTGCTGACTAAGATTTCTTTTTGGAAGGCTTTTGAAAAGTTCATCAAATATCTCCACACCTTCCATCGTGACAGGAGATACCCGTATAATAGGAATTATAGTGCCTTGAGCAACTTTGTCATACACATTTTCGATTCCCGCAATAGTTTTCAACCTATACGGGATCCGACCTACCATTCCCAGAATATCATATATTTGAGATTCGACATCCTGTATTCGACTTTCGGTTACCCTATCGACTTTGGTTACAGCTATTATACTCGGTAAATCCATCGCAAGCATTATACCAAGATGCTCTCTCGTGACATGGGTCACCCCGTCATCTGCAGCGACTACTAACAAGCCATAATCAAGTTTTGGTCCTACAATCCCTCTTATCGTAGTTCTCAACCATGGCTCGTGGCCAACTGTATCCACAAATGAAACAAGTCTTGTGGATCGTTCGACGACGCTTGCTCGCTCCTTCTTGCTGAGAGGATTTTTTAGCCTTATAACATTGTCGTTAAATCCATAAACTCCGTAAGACAGATCCGCAGAAAGTCCTCTCTCTACCTCATGGGGTTTCACATCTAAGTAGAGTCTAGTTTTTCCTGAACCATCATCAGCAACGCCACTAACGATCGTGCCTACGAGTGTACTTTTACCGTGATCGACGTGTCCGGCAGTTCCTACGAGTATATGATCCTTTTTAAGTTGTCTATTTTTAATAGTCAATACACCAATATAGCCATCATTTATTTTATATTCTTCCAGTTCACTAATATAAGCTCGAACTTCAGAAGCTATCGTGCCTAAAACAAAAATAGATTCCTTCAAATTTTCTTTTGGAATTCCCTTTAACTCTCCGGAATCTGTTATCCCTATTACATACTGAGTGGTTCCATTTGACTCAATCAACTTATAGTTCATCTGACAGGCAAGTCCTTGTCGTCTGTCAGATTTTAAATGAATAGTTTTTGTTAAAAACTCTTTAAACTCAATATCATCTCCCTCACCGTTTATAGCTATACTTTTTAACCTATCAAAGTCTGAAACCATAAATATTATTACTTTGTAGGTGTTATTATAAAAGCATCGCGATGAAGTTTTGACTATAATTTGTGTCTTTTCAGCTTAACGGATTATGTGCATGCTAGCATTGGTAAAAGCAAGATCATAATATTGACTCAAAAAACGTGCGAGCAAATGTAACTATGATGGTAACCTAACGCACATATACCTTACCAGCAATCTGACTTCAAAAAAAGCTGTAACATAAAAAGCGTGCGATAAGATAAGATTAATGTTGAAAGAGCGTGTAAGTTAAGTCCAATTTTTGAATTGCTAAATAAGAGCACGTTTTTCATAAAAGCCTTGTTAGAATAAGCATCTTTGTAACTGAAAAAAATTATGATCAATAACGTTATATAACAAAGAAAACGACACTTTTGTACGGGATAATGTTCAACGAATTTTTTCTATTTTTAGGGTTATTGACTTTTAGTGTTGTTTTAACGCTCCTAACAGCGGTACTCGTTATGACTATATGGATCATTAGAGCTCACAAGAAAACAAATTATAATGCTGTTAATTTCGTTCTACTTGTTTTAAGTCCTCTAGAGAGTTTGATCAAATTTACGTTAAAATGTGTAAAAATTGATGATAGAATTGTGGATAAGGTAATTATCAAACTTAGGACGCAAAAATCTTACAAAGAGTTTATGGGTACACCGCCAGAAGCAACTGCTATTTTTTTACCTCAATGTCTAAGATCACCGTCATGCCCAGCAAATTTGCTTGAAGAAGGAATCTTATGCGAGAGATGTGGAAAATGTGAGATTCGTGATGCCCAATCAACGGCTCTAAATCTCGGCTATATGTTTTTTGTAGTACCTGGATCGAGCTTCATAAAGCGCATGGTAAAAAAGTATAGTCCGCGAGCGATTTTAGGTGTGGGGTGTTTACAAGAGGTAAAAGAAGGGCTTGAAATGTGCGAAAAAATGAAGATACCAGCGCTGGGTGCTAGTTTTACTGCAGGATGGATGCGTATCGACGCAACTTGACTGGAGTTCGTTTTATGATCTGCTTAGTAAACCTTAACTTATCCTGTAACGTAAAACGCTGCCCTGCCAAAATTTTTTAACTTTAAGCGAAGATCTTTTACTACTTCTGATCCGAGTGGCCGAATTAAAGTGTCAGATCCGACTTTGTCGGCAAGATTTAATATATCCGTCTGAATTTCAATTGGTGGTCTAATTGAATAAATCAAACTCGCCCCTATATATATCGATAAACGTGGATCTGAGATGTCGTCCTTTACGTAAATACTTCGTATTTTTTGATCAATCTGATTGATATCGATAATATCAGACACAATTACTCTCACGTATTCGGAAAGCTTTATCGCCACGTTATAATGCAAGCCCACTCCAATCTCCACAACTTTGCCAAAGTAGTTCTCCTTAATGAATTTAACAATATCATCAGAATCCACTACGCCTACCATAACAACACTTTTTAATTACTTGGTATTGCGTATATAAAGTACGCGTAGGTAAAAGCAAATTTTGTTTGCGGTAACAGTTTGAGGTAACAGATTGTTTTTAATACGTAAATTCAAACCATCCGACTTTGAAAGGGTTATAGAAATTGAAAAAGAGGCTTTTAATGAATTTAACCCTATACTATTCATGACTGCTTATGAGTCGTTTTCAGATGGTTTCCTCGTGGCTGAGAAGGATGGGCAAGCGATAGGATTTATTGTCGGAATTGCAACGGCTAGCGATGAGGTCAGAATACTGTCATTGGCCGTTAGTGAGGTGTATCAAAATAGAGGAGTCGCAACAATGTTGCTTAAGAAATTCATAGGAATATTTCGCGCGAAAGGAGTTCTAAATATCAAGCTTGAAGTTAGATCAAGTAATCTCAGCGCGCAAAAATTGTATGCATCACTAGGGTTTAAGACTGTAAAAATAGTCCCGTCGTATTATAACGACGGGGAAGATGCCTTTCAAATGGTGAAACTATTGATATGAATACTATCGAGACTTTGTAATTTCTGTCTTCGCTGCTAGTTCTTTCATTCTTGCTGAAATTCTTCCTGTACCGGAAAATTCATCTTCAGCCATTACTGTTGCTAATTCGTTTCCAAGAACAAAAATTGCGTGCTTATGTTCTGCTTTGCTTCGATGTATGTGCATAGGACCAATATGAAGCGAAATGTACTTATCGAATTCGCTGGCGCAAAGTCCATTCTCCTCAAAATAGTTCTTAACACGAACAAGAAGTGTATGCAATTGTATCAATTCTTCTTTATGCATGGGCCAAACCTCTTTGATGTTAGTACCTAAAAAATCACTAAATCTATATAAAGTGTTTTTGGTGGAAATATACTGCCTATAATCCCTGTTAAATATTTCGGTAACTATTAGTAAAAATTAAAAATGTCAAGGCGAATAATGCAGCCTCTTCAATATTTTGAATGTAGAGGTTCATACCTCTAAAATTCTTGAATCGAAGACTCGCCACAACTAATTAGAACGTATGTAATACTTCAATATGTATACCTACAATATACGTATTTACACCCGAGACTAATAACCCATATAGCGTTTACAATGAATTAATAACATACAAATGGACGTATTTTTTGACTAAATGTCTTATTTTATGTCCACGTACGAACAATTAAACGCGATATCGCAGCGTTTTCATCAACTGAAAATAAATCATTCAAAAACCTATTTACTACATAGTCGGGATCAAAGCTGTTTTTAATCCTCGATACTTGGTGGAACTTATGACACTTTAAATATCTTCCGTCGTTAAAACCTTTACTGAAAGTGGTCTTTTTACCACATTACCTATTTTCACACCGATCAGATAATCAAGCTCTTTTTCTGCAGCTATGTCAAGAATTCTCTGCGTTATTACCCCATCGAAGACTACGCTCTTTACCAACCCATTTGATTCTTTTAAGGTATTAACTAGATCTCTTACCTCTACTTGCTGTAACACATTGCCCTCAGCGTCGAGTAAAAATGCATTTAGAGTTCCATTTAGTTCTTTAACGTAACTCTTAATACTTTCCTTTACAGTTGAATCTTCAGTGCTCTCAATTATATTTACGATTGGAGCGGGTTCTGGTTCTTTTTTGATATTACTCGTCGCTTTTCTCTTACTCTTTTGCTCTATGACTTGCTCTACTGGAACTTTATTTCTAAGAGATTTTACAATTTCTTTCTGACCTAAGTCTTCTACGCTTTTGCCCTCCGGGGCGTACGCAACGTAATCAACATCAGCTGTTTGGAGTAATTCTTTTAATATTAACTCGCCGCCACGATCGCCATCCAAAAAAGTGGTGACAGTCTTTTTCTTGCTTAGATCAACGACTGATTTTGGTACGTTTGTTCCTTCTACAGCTATTGCATTTTTAATTCCGTGCCGAAGGAGATTTAAAACATCTGCCCTACCCTCAACTATTAAGATGGCATCCGAATCGTGGATATTTGGACCAGCGGGAAGTTTTTCTTTGCCATAAAAAACAAGCTCGTCAACTCGTACCGCTTGCTTAACAGATTCGGTAAGTTCTTGGCTCTCTGGCATGCTCTCATCAAATTTGTTAAGTAGTATGTGTTTTGCTTGATCTATAATCTGCCGCCTCTTCGACGCCCTCACATCTTCAATCTTAGACACAGAAATACTTGCTATGCAGGGTCCGACTCTGTCGATCGTTTCTAAAGAAGCTGCCAGAATTGATGTCTCGATTTTATCCAGCGAAGATGAGATCAATATATACCCATCAGACTTTCCTCCTTTTGAGCTTATATTCACCTCAATTCTTCCGATTCTTCCGGTTTTTTGCAATTCTCTTAAATCAAGTTCATCTCCGAGCAAACCTTCAGTTTGTCCGAAGATTGCCCCGACGACGTCCGGTTTCTCCACAACCCCATCAGTATGAATGTCGGCATAAATAACGTATTTAGTAGTATCAGAATTTTGCATATAGTATCAACTCCTTAGAAATAGCAAACTTTTTAGATGTACTAGTTTAGCTACAAAATCTTCAGCTATTTCTACAGATTTGCCACAGTCTCAAAATTTTAGGTAAACACAACGTTTGCTTTATTTTGATTTAATTAATGTGATTAATTTCATTATATACTTAGATTCTATTGTAATTAAACCTACCGATTATAAATTAACCACTAAATTATACTCTAATTTCAGTACTTAAATTCTCAATTCAAATGATAATTTTGCTTAAAACAGCTTTCACTTCCTCAATATCAATGTTCTTCAACAAAATTATTTTTTTCGACCTAGTGGCTCCTGATACAAGTTGTACATCTCTGATAGATTTTTTAAAGACCCCTGAAAGATATCTTAGAAGTTGTTCGTTAGCCTTACCCCGCTGAGCATATTCTGTAAGCTTAATTTGAATTGATTTGCGCCATTTATTACAGCCGCTGATACCAAGAGAGTGCGTCCCCTGAGTGACTTCAATATTCATCAAGACGCCATTTTTTACATTAGATAAGGCACACTCGAAGTTCATAATAAAGCAGTAGTGGAGTACAAGAATATTGGTCTTTGCCCTGACGCACTAACTCCAAAGGTTCACACTGGTGAATACTCGCTGTCCCCTTCGGTTACCCTCGTGCCAGGGCTTATTGCGACCTATCATCTACCGTTATTGGGTTGTCTTACTATCATCGACGGGTGTTTACCATTAACTCTAGCAAGGACCTATAGTAACGGCCTTATTCTTCGCTCTTTTTTGCCCTGATGATCACATACTCACCGCAGTGATAAAATCACATCAGTCCTCAAAAAAGCACTAGTAGATATGCTTGCGTATGAATATAAATATTTACCTTTCATCATTTCTGTGAAATCGGGCTACTTAACAATGAGAATCTTTTGACTACAAAAGCGAAAACCGAAGATTTGTAGCGCAACGGAGAAATGTTGTCTGATAACAAAGTGAATTCGATAGATAGACTATTGTAAAAGAACTTTAGTAGAGTTCACAGCTAAATAGCTACACGACTCTTCAGGAGATTTGTTGCACTCAACACTGCGGTATCAATGACCGATCGCTTCATTTTGTTAGTATCTTCAATAAAAGTAATGGTTCAGGCTACCGTAAACGCAAATGCCCACAGCAAAGTATGATATAGGAATTTCGAAGGCACTCAGTCGTGGTAACTCTTTATTTGTTACCTGTTTGCCTATCCAAGACGAATGGCACTATTCCTTCGTAACAAAATAATGGGATCACCTATTTTTAAAAGTTGCTTAGCCCCCCTTCTGTGAGACGAAGTTGTAAGATCACTTATTTGTATCAAATAGAACAATAATCAGTCGTTAGTTATTTATGATCATATCGACTAATATTATAATTAGAACATAAATGTACGATCCTTACAATCGCCCCGTAACGAGCCTTAGAATCTCAGTAACTCATAAATGCAATTTAAAATGCAAATACTGTCACAAAGAAGGCGAATGTTACAGTTTAAGTGCGCATGAGATAACAGTCAAAGAGATCGCAAAGATTGCAAAAATTTGTTACGAAAATGGAGTCAGAAAAATCAAGTTCTCTGGCGGCGAGCCGCTTTTACGAGATGACTTTGATAAAATCTTAAAATCTTTGCCTCCTTTTGATGATGTTTCTATGACGACGAATGGACTTCTTTTAAAGAAGAGAATAGACGATCTTCAAGGTTTAAATCGTGTAAACATAAGCGTCGATACGCTTAATCCGAAAACCTACAAATACCTCACAGGTGGTAACATTAGCGAGGTAATTGAAGGAATTGAGGCAGCGCTTGAAGCGAAGCTAACCCCGATTAAGCTGAATATGGTTGTAATTGATGGAATAAATGATAACGAAATAGGGGACATGATAGACTATGTTCGCGGTAAGAACATGATCTTACAACTAATTGAATTAATGGACTTTAACAGCGGGTCGAAGTTCAAAGGATCAAATCTACAAATAATAGAGAGCGTTCTTAGTGGGCTTTCAAATAGTACAATTTACAATTCACTTCACAAAAGAAAACGTTTTAAGATAAATGAAGCCGAAATTGAAATAGTTCGTCCCATTGACAACACAGAGTTTTGTATGAACTGCAACAGGTTAAGAGTCACTTCTGATGCAAAGCTCAAGCCCTGTCTCCTCCGAAATGATAACTTAGTTGATGTCAAGGGTATAGATGAGATGTCAGATGAGGACGCATATAAACTCATCACGGATGCTGTTGGTAGGAGGGAGCCGTATTACAAACCAAGATTTATTAACTTCGGAACTAATTGTAGATGGAAAGAAAGTGCCTATTAACCAATTTGTTCAAAATGTTTTGGCAGGCATAATTGGTGGTGTGCTCGACTATATTCACAGCGTTGATTACGACTGGAAGGTTGTAGAGATTGCTATAAAGCGTAATGAGTAAATAGCTTTCATGAAGCTAGATTCTCTAGTAGAACAACTTGAACGTATTGCTCCGCTCGAACTTGCTAGCCCTTTAGATGACGGCAAGATTGGACTTATTCTACGAGGGTCAGAAACTATAGATGGTATTGCAGTTGCACTCGATCCCACCCTTAAAGTAATAAAACAAGCCATTGACCATAAAGCCGATATTTTGATAACACATCACACATTGATTTGGACACCACTTACGAATATTCCCGCAAACATTCAAAAGCAACTTAAATTAGCTCTTGAGAACGAACTCTCACTTTATGTGCTACACACCAATTATGACGTGGCGCAAGGCGGGATAAATGATGTTTTAGCAGATTTGTTGGCCTTAAAAGATGTCTGTGGTATTGGCATTGGCTAGAATGGGAAATGTTGAGCCAATAAACACGGCAGATTTTGCAAATTTCGTATCCAAGAAGCTCAGATCGAGAGTCCAATACATCGGTGATAATAAAATTGAAAAGGTTGTTGTGGTCGGAGGTAGCGGATTCGGCGATGTTATTGATGCTGCTATCGAATCAGGTGCTGATGCTCTCGTATCAGCAGAGCTAAAACATAATATCATGAGGCGCGCCGAGGGGCAGATATCTTTAATAGACGGAACTCATTATGGAACTGAGGCCCCGGCGATGAAGGCTCTAGCTGAACGACTGAATGCAGAATTTATTGACGATCCGCCGAAACTACTTAACTTATAAAATTAACAGTCTCATATATGAGGTGATGCGACATATTGAAATCTAGTCGTGATGCAGAGTTGGATCAAAAAGCACCGGAAGCTGAGCTAATAAAAGAATATGGTCAAAGAGCGGCTAAAGCCCTCAATATAGCACGAGAGCGCCGAGTGAAGCGTTACAAAGATTTTGATATAGTAGTCGGCCACAACGACGAATATATTGTAGAAGGGAAATCATGCACGTGTAATGATTTTTTATATGCACTCTCAAGCAAGGGTAAGAAATGCAGTCATATTATAGCGATTGAAATTGCGGACACAGAGGATTTAGTCGATTACATAGATTCTTGGTACCAAGACGTCAGGGCACTATTGTAGCCATACATACACATTTAATAGTAGGCGTCTGTTCATAAGATTAAAACAAAGATTCTGGCAGTGTGCCAGAATTTGTTAGGTAATCTATCATCTTTCGCTTTTTTATTATTGAGTTGCTGTGCTGCTATGTCAACTTGCTTACGCATTGATTCCATTTCATTCGCATCAACATAGTCGCCTACTACCATCTTGACTGGTGTGTACGCTGACTCACGGAACTTTGGCTTAATTTCTAATCGCCTTCCATCAGCGATTAACTCTGCTCCCTTTCCTTTCTCAACCCACCCAATCTCGTCAACTTCTATAACATCGCGTAACACTTGTTTTATTTCATCGTACCATATGGGGCGATGCAATTATCAAGAGAGAGTCGATACTTACCCCCATACAATCAATGTGTAAATCATCTAACATCTTAAGAACTTTTGGATTAACTAACGCTCTCACTTTCTTCTCGTCAAAAACAAGTTTTACTCTAGCAGTTTTGGAGATCTCGTCTGCATCTCCACGTATACCCCCATTTGTTACGTCAGTCATCGCATGAATGTTCTCAACCAATCCAGTCTTAATAAGGATGTCACAAGCTTTTAGGAATTTCACGTTTAGTGTTTCCGTCACTATTTCGTGCTTTCCGTTATAAAGGGCAGTGGCTACTATAGTAGCACCACCAGACCCTTCTGACATAAGTATTTTATCCCCAACTTTTGCATTAACTCTCGCTGTTAAGCCACTTTTTTCAACGATCCCAACGGCTCCTACACAACCTGTTAGCCTTTCACCTAGCACCACGTCACCCCCGATTCTTAGTGTGCTTCCGGTAACGAGAGGGACATTTACGACTTCCGACACTGCAGATATTCCAGCTGTATAATCGAAAATCTTTGATACGTCTCCGTCATCCGCCAAATGAATGTCGGAGAACAGAGCAATAGGCTTTGCACCCATTACGAAGATATCTCTCAACGAAGCGCGGGTAACATGGAATCCTGCAAGAAATGGATAATCGCTTAGGCGCGAATGCATGCCATCAACGGTGATCACTATATACTTGTCTTGAGCCTTTACTACTCCCGAGTCATCAAGCTGATCAGAGCCTATTACTGCACTTGTTTTCCCTATAACACTTGCAATTTTTTCGTGTACGTAAAAGTCGCCAGAACCTCTTGAGCCTACTCCAAATCTTCCCATTGTGACCCCAGATTTTTTTTCGTCTCGTAACGTAAATTCGGCTTCGTCTATGACAGCTTTCGATAAACGTAATGCTAAATCGCGAGGAGCTTTGCCGTATCTCTTGAATTCTATCAGCTAACATATTTTCTATGTCTTCTTTGGTTTGTCCTCTTTTTAAAGCTCTTTTAGCGTATTCTTCCAGATCCACTAACACATCTCCACGAAGTTTTTAAGTATTGTTAATCCAATGTGCGATGATTTCTCTGGGTGGAACTGCGTCCCAAAAATGTTATCTAACAGATATTACTGCAGCAAACTCTAATCCATAATCCGAGGTGGCTAAGGTGTGTTCTGTCGGTTCAACGTAGTAAGAATGAACAAAGTATACGTACGATCGTTCGATCCCTCGTAAAAACGGGCTTTCCTTGCTAATATTTATGTAGTTCCACCCCATATGCGGTATCTTAAATTTCTCTGGTCTACTTTCAAATTTGAATCGTTTAACATTCCCTTCTATTAGGTCGAGACCGCTAACAAGCCCATGTTCGTCCTTGCCTTCTTCGCTATTTGTCATGAGTATCTGCATGCCTAGACATATTCCAAGGAGAGGCTTATTATCGCTAACAAAATCAGATATAGCCCTTTTTATTGGTCTGATATTCTCCATACCATTCTTGAACGCGCCAACCCCTGGGAGAACCAAGCCGTCTACTCTATCAAAATCAGATGGATCAGATGTAATATCAACTTCTGCACCTGCATATTCTATTCCTCTCATTGCACTTCTGAGATTTCCAAGACCGTAGTCGACAATAGCAATACGTGGCATAATACCTCAATCGTTTGTATAGTTGTATACAACTGGTGCTATATTACATTGCCAGTGTCTTCATTATATCTCGTCAAGATTAATTCTATCCGTTTTTTTATAATAATACTTTTAAAATGAGTTGCAAACAACACCGACATTTAACTAACTTTTTCTTTTTTTACACGGAGAATGTCTATTCCCTATGAAGGTATTATAGCATCAAATATAAAGATTGATGGGGCCCGTTTTTTTTAGCAATTAGCAAACGAAGTAGTGTACGCTTAACATAAGGACATATATTGTATCTGCATTGATACAGCACGACAATCTCACATTTCGTAGCCACTGTACCCATGTCGACATGTCGAAATACATCGGCCGACACACCAACAAGTCAGCTCGCCGTCTATTGACTATCAATGATTCAATTTTTTACAATGTTTTCGCCCTCGTAATAACTTACAAAATCAATAAACAGATTAAAAATTGAATTCTGCTAAAGAGTAAGTCGTTACACTACAGCTACGCACTCGAAATTTGACTGAGATCAAGTTAATATATTATTGAGTAGCATGATTAACGGTGGCAGAAGATATCATTCCCGTGGAGGTAAAAGGTATTTATATGGTGGGTACGGCTACAGGACATACTCCCGTGGTTCTTTTAACAGATGATGGACACCGATTTTTACCCATTTATATAGGTATTTCTGAAGCATTGTCAATAAATGCCGCCTTGAATAGAGAGGTGCCCTCACGTCCCATGACTCACGATTTAATAATATCAATACTAGATAACGTCAACGCTCAAATCACAGAAGTAGTAATCGACGAAGTTGAAAATGGAATCTATTATGCAACCCTATCAATAAGAGTAAACGGCAGTGAAAGACAACTGGATGCGAGACCAAGCGATTGTATTGCGCTCGCCGTACGGTCAAATATTGAAATTTTAATAAAAGGAGTCTATTTTAGATGAGGGAACTATTACAAAAGACGATATCAACGCTAAAGAGATGGAATTTTTCTTTTGAATTTTCTAGCTCGTTCCTCATTGCCTACTAAATAGCTAAGACACTTTCGCCACATATTTATGTAGCATCAAATTATATCCCGTACGAATGCAACTTAATTGTTTCTTGATCGATGTAGATTATGTCACACTGGAAGGCCGAGCAGTAATTCGCATGTGGCTCAAAGATGATGATGGAAAAAACATCGTTGCCTATGACCCAAAATTTGAGCCTTATTTTTACGCTATTACAGATGACGACTGTGGAAATACTGGCAGTAACAGCTATAAGATCTGGTGAAGAAATTAAGCCGAACCGCGTCGAAAAAGTGATAAAACAGGATTTCGGAACGTCGGTCGAGGTATTAAAAGTGTACGTGAATCATCCACAACACGTGCCACTGCTTCGCGAACAAGTCACAGGGCTTGGAGTTGAAGTGCGTGAAGCAGATATATTGTATGCTATTCGGTACATAATAGACAGGCAACTCATACCAATGGACAAAGTCCTCATCGAAGGAGTAGAACGTGAAGACGTAAATTTCGATATGGCCGTTGAAGTAAAGAACATAAAGGCTGTTGCCGAGGGTAATAACCCAAACTTAAAAGTAATGGCTTTCGACTGCGAAATGATGAGTCACGGTAGCATCCCTGACCCTAAGAAGGATCCTATAATAATAATATCAATAGCCACAGGGTACGATGAACTTGAATTTATTTCAATGGATGATGAAAAAAATGACCGCCAAGTTATTAGCGACTTCATCGCTTTCTTAAAAAATTACGATCCTGACGTAGTTGTAGGTTACAATACTGATGAATTTGACTGGCAGTATTTAAAGAATCGTGCGGACAAATTTAAACTGCCTCTAGATATCGGAAGAGATGGCACTCCAGCGAAGTTTAGCGCCGGAGGAGGAGTCAAAGAAGTAAGAATATTTGGACGTTCGAATGTCGACTTATACAAAGTAGCAAAGCGTGATGTCGGAGAAGTAAATATCAAGAAACTTGAAAATGTAGCCGAATATATGGGAATTATGCGTAAATCTGAGAGGATAGACGTGCCAGGATGGGACATGGCGCGATATTGGAATGATAGCACCCTCAGAAAAACGCTTTTTGAATATGCGAAAGCAGATGTAGTAAGCACGTGGGGTATTGCCGAGAAACTGTTACCCCTTCAATACGAATTTGCTCGTATTGTAAGACAGCCGCTTGACGATGTATCGAAGATGGGAAGAGGGAGACAAGTAGAGTCACTTTTAGTTGCGGAGGCTTTCAGGACTGGAGAGCTAGTTCCCGCTAAGGGTGGGGGTACGGGGACATATGCTGGCGGCTTTGTGCTCTTTCCAAAGGAGGGCGTCCACGAAGATGTGATAAGTCTGGACTTTTCAGCTATGTACCCCTCGATTATGATTAACTACAACATATCTCCCGATACAGTTGTTTCGAAAAGAGAGCAAAATGTAGAGTTCTATCAAGCACCTGGAACAGAATTCAGGTTTAGAAAGAAGCCAGACGGGTTTTTTAAGGTAATATTAGTGAATCTACTTGAACGGAGGAAGAGAGTCAAAGATCGAATGGCGACAATTGATAAGAACTTATATGAGTATACAGTGCTCGACATTCACCAGAATGCAATTAAAATTTTGACAAACGCTTTTTATGGCTACACCGGGTGGCATGCCGCAAAATGGTACCGCAAGGAATGTGCAGAAGCGACGACCGCGTGGGGAAGAAGCATAATACAAGATGCAATTGAGCGTGCAGAAAAACACGGACTTGAGGTAATCTACGGTGATACCGATAGCTTGTTTGTTAAGCTAAAGAAGTCTTAATGCGAAAAATCAGTATAATGTCAGATCGCCCTGAATATTAAGAAAAGCATTTAATTGTTGTTTAAATAGAATAAATAGCATAAAAAAGAAATAGCAGCAATCATGGTCGTGAGAATAAAAATAACAACATCAACTAAAAATATTAAATTTAAAGCGTTGGGAGATGAACTAAATGACGACTGAGCTGACGGAGCGAATACAAACGTTTATTGATGAACTCTCAACAGTATATCCGATCCGTCTCGACATACAAGAACACTTTAAAGCAATATTCTTCACGGAAAAGAAGAAGCGGTATGCTGGGATTACTGATGACGGAGAAATTGTCATAAGGGGGCTTGAAGTCAGGCGAGGAGATTGGTGCTCGCTGGCTAAGAATCTGCAATCTGAAGTCATCAGTATTATACTAACAGAAGCGGGATCCACAAGCTGCCGCACAACTCGTGACTGATACAATCAAAAAACTGCGCTCCGGTGAGATCCCACTTGATCAACTGACAATTTATAAGACGCTTACGAAGAAAATTACAAGCTATGAATCTATGCAAGCACACGTTAAAGCTGCTCAGAGAGCGAAACAATACGGATTATCAGCCGAAGTAGGTGCCAAGGTAGCATACATTGTTGTAAAAGGAAGTGGCAAAATTGGTGATAAATCATATCCCGTTGACATATTTACGAAGAAGAACGGAAAGCTCGTCGATACAAAAGGTGAAGAAAAAGAGATTGACGTCGACTACTACGTGACGCACCAGATATTGCCCTCAGTTGGTAGAATATTAAACTACTTTGGCTACGAAGATTACGATCTCGACGGTAAACCTCTTCAAAAAACTCTTGACATTTTTAAAATTAATGATAGAGACCGATTCACCAAATAAGTCATGGCCATCGACTATACGATAAGCGGTAAAAAATTAAATGGGGGCGACCATTTACTCCACTAGTGCGGTAACGTCCCCTTCCGGTATACCAAGCTCTCTAGCTTTTAGCACCCTCCTCATTATCTTTCCACTTCTCGTCTTGGGCAATGTTTTAACAAAAACTATTTCCCCAATAACTGCAACTGGTCCCAATTCATGTCGAACAAGTTTTTTTAACTCGTCTATCAGTTGAGCGCTTTCGCTATCACCCTCTCTTAATATAAGGAATGCCTTAACGACCTCTCCTCTTATTGGATCTGGTTTTCCTATCACGGCTGCCTCCGAAACGGCTGGATGGCTGACAAAAGCTGATTCCACCTCACTTGAGCCAATTCTATGTCCTGCAATCTTTAAAACATCGTCTGCCCTTCCCTGAATCCAGAAGTATCCGTCTTCATCTATTCTTGCCATGTCCCCAGCACAATATACATTGCCGGGCACTACCTGCCAATATGTTTTTATATACCTTTCAGGATCCTTGTAGAGTGTTCTTAACATTGCTGGCCAAGGGGTCTTTGATTATCAGAAGTCCTCCTTTTCCTGATGGTACAGGCACCCCATCCTTGTCGACCACATCGGCTTTTATTCCTGGCAAAGGTTTCGTTGCAGATCCAGGCTTGAGCGGCGCTACTGGAAGTGGAGATATCAAGAAAGTCCCCGTTTCTGTTTGCCACCAAGTATCAATTATCGGACACCGCTCATCCCCCACATTCTTATGGTACCACATCCATGCTTCCGGGTTAATCGGCTCTCCAACCGTTCCCAATATTTTCAGTGAACTTAAGTCGTATTTTTTTGGCCACTTATCGCCAAATCTCATCAGATGTCGTATTGCAGTTGGAGCTGTGTAAAATTTCGTAACGCCATATTTTTCCACTATGCTCCAAAATACTCCAGGATCTGGATAGTCAGGTGCACCCTCATAAATGAGAGATGTCGTCCCAATGAGTAGCGGGGCATATACAATGTAACTATGACCAGTGACCCATCCTATATCGGCAGTGCACCACCATGCGTCATTTTCGTGTATGTCAAAAGCGCTTTGCAATGTCGCAGCTGTTCCTACCATGTAACCGCCCGTAGCGTGAACGACACCTTTCGGCTTTCCTGTGCTTCCTGAAGTGTACAGAATGTAAAGTATGTCCTCGGCATCCATTATTTCAGGCTCACACACCGCGGGTTCGCCCTCCACTAGTGAATGATAAAATATCTCCTTACCACTTAGATCCGACACCTTTATGGGGTTTCCAGCGTGTTTGACGACGATGGTAGTTTCAACGCTTGGACATTGTAAAACAGCTTCATCTGACACCTGTTTCAAATCGATTATCTTCCCCCGTCTAAACGTGCCATCAGCAGTGATCAAGATCTTGGCCTCCGCGTCATTGATCCGTTCTCTAAGAGCATTAACGCTAAATCCGGCATACACAACGCTATGCACTGCTCCAATTTTTGCACAAGCAAGCATTGACACAACCAATTCAACGCTCATGGGCAGGTACATTGCCACTCGATCACCCTTTGTGACTCCGAGCTTCTTCAGCGCGTTTGCCATCTTATTAACTTCTCTACAAAGCTCGTAATAAGTTACCTTTCTTTCTTCGCCATTTTCATTAACGTAGAGTAATGCGACTTTGTTTCTCCTGTCAGTTTTAATGTGCCTATCCACTGCATTGTAAGTTATGTTGGTTTTTCCGTTAACAAACCACTTATAAAAGGGCTTGTTGCTATCATCAAGCACTTTTGTCCATGGAGCAAACCACTCAAACTGCTGAGCTTTCTCTTCCCAGTACTTTTCGAAGTCTTCACCAGCTTTCAATTCAGCTTTCCAGTCTTTGATAACTGCAGCTTTAATAATTTCCTCATGGGGGTTGAAAATGCGTTCTTCGCGCAATAGAACTGACGTAACTTCTCCATCTTTTTCGGTTTCCACGTTTTCCCACCTTTCACTTCTAACCTTTAAAGGAACACCAATTATAACTATTAATAATTATAGACGGTGCAAACGATTGTAGTTGATATTGATACTTATAGCTTTCGGGCTACCTGTAGAAGGACAATGAATTAATAGGATTGTACAACTAAGGAATCGAAGCCTTTCTTCTCCGTTCAAGAGCTCTTTTGACTTTAAGCTCTTCCGTTATGCTTGTGAGTATTCCTTACACACGACCCATCATATAAGAAAGAGATGTCTGCATAGTTGTCGTTCTTATCTTAATAGTGCACCTAGGGCAAAAACCTTATATATTAATGATTAATTGTGATAAATTGGTAATCCAGTATGAGTGATGTAAAAACAATTTCGGAACAAAACAAGCAGCCGCTGCATCCAGTGAAACTCTTCGGAATGCCGGCAGAAAAGGGGAGGTGGATATTCGTTATACTTGGTCTAATCATTAATCTGTGTTTAGGCAGTATCTACTCCTGGAGTGTTTTCAGGATACCCCTGCAGAAGATGTTCGCTGTTGATGCAACAGCAAGTCTGCTGCCATTCATAATATTCCTAGCGCTTTTTGCTTTTGTTATGCCGTTTGCGGGAGGTCCGCTAGATAAGTATGGGCCACGGAATCTAACGATCCTTGGTGGGATAACTGTAGGAATTGGCTGGATACTCGCAAGTCAGTCTTCAAGTATGACAATGCTGACATTGGCTTATGGGATAATAGGAGGTGCCGGAGTTGGCATCGCATACAACGCCCCTATAGGAGTAGCAGGGAGATGGTTCCCCGACAGGAGAGGGTTAGCGGTTGGACTTACGGTTTTGGGGTTTGGATTGTCGCCGCTCATTACAGCTCCGTCAGCCAACTTCCTAATCAGTACGTACGGAGCGCTTTCGACTCTAGGGTATCTCGGCATCATCTTTCTCATCCTAATCGTTCTTCTTGGACTGCCGCTAAAATTTCCCCCCGCTGAATGGAAACCCAACGGCTGGACACCTAAAACTAGTGCAGTTCAATGCGCTGATCTAACACGACCCGAAATGGTAAGAACTAAGGGATTCTGGGGATTATGGCTTGGCTTCATGATAGGTACCCTAGCAGGCTTGATGGCAATCGGGATAAGTAGCCCTGTTGGACAAGAAGTCTTCAAGCTGAGCGCAGCTACAGCTGCAGCACTAACAGGTGTTTTTGCCATATTTAACGGGATTGGAAGGCCAATATTCGGTTATCTCGTCGATAGAATTAACCCGCGGAACACCGCAATGTTGAGCTTTGGCATTATCTTTCTAGCGGCGGCTTTTCTGGGATTTGGAGCGGCGCCTGGCGCAACCGCGTTATACATAGTGGGATTTGCAGCACTATGGCTCTGTCTTGGTGGCTGGCTAGCTATAGCCCCGGCGTGCACCGCAGCTTTTTGCGGTACAAAGTACTATGGACCAAACTATGGATTAGTATTCACCGCTTACGGTGTTGGAGCAATAATTGGAAATTTGCTTGCAGGAAGGTTGCGAGATATAGTGGGCAGTTACGTAGCAGTGTTCTATCCCGTCGCAGTTCTCGCTGCTGTCGGAGTGGTGATCGCATACCTTCTAATATGCCCTCCAACCAAGAAATAAAAATGAACGGTTAGTTAGAGATGGGTTTACCAAACCCATCTCTTGAAATTTATTCAATTTTTTAAAGACCGATTGATCTCTTTTTAAGCTTAAAAAGTAGTCTCTATCTTTAATTGTTTGGTTAAATTTTTGAGCTTAACGTTCTCGCTTGTTTCTCAATGCCTTGATCGGGCCCGAATCGCTAAATCGTTTACGTCCATCGTCTGCTCTTCACTCACGCTTAGTTAATCTTACGCAAAAAGCTACGCACAGGCTGTCAACCTATATTTTTATATTAGCTCCCTTCATTTTTGTGGCATTGCGCGGGTATCCTTAATAAATAGCACGAATCTAAACTTTTTAAAACTTACAATACAGAGCTAAACAGATTTCAAAAGTATTTAACAGGTAAAACAAAATTTTCAGATTTTTATGCCATTCACGATACTACATTGTTGACGTAAATGCCAATTTTTCAACGTGATGCTACAGTCCCTTAAGCTTTGCTGTCGTTACGGTTACTTATTAAAAACGCCTGATTTCTCAAGCATTCTCTATTGAATAGGCTAAAGCCGCGCTTTATATCCGTTTTAATATTTATTGGTAAGCCAAAAAAGTCTTGTAAAAATTTTATACTTCGATTATGGCTAAAAATAATTTCTTACAGTATCTCAGCCCACCACGATTAGCTATAGAAATAAAGCTCCTCGTGGTCGCGCGTAGCTTATTTTCCACTCATTAAATAGTAGAGTTGTATCTATTATCAAGCCGACAAAAGTACCCGATTACACTGCAGCACCGCGATTACCGTCACATCTAGGCAATCCTCTTAAAATATTTTCCGCTGTCTTCTCTGTTCCTTTTAGCTTTTCTTCTTTTGTTTCTTCCATCATTTTTATACTATAGTACGAGGTGAGCAACACCGTTGAAACCAAAAAATGGTATTCAGAACCACAGTCTAAATCTGCTCGTTACGCATCAGTATTAACGCCATTTGGACCGTGTCTATTAATTCACTGTTTATGCAATAACTCCTTCGAGTTTTGTCTGCTGCCAAACTATGACAAATGCCACAACTATAATGTCCACCGATGCTCTTACAGGTGATAAATAGATTTTTTTACAAAAAAAAGTATTCCGACTTTTTTCAGATCTTTCATTATAAATCAACTCAACTCTACAGACGAGGCAATTAGTATTATTAATCATTTGACTTATCGCTTTTTCAAATAACTGAACTTTTTTGCTATTCACTGAAGTTAATATTTACTTACTAATTTACCCATTTCTTATAACATAAAGGGCAATGTCTTTCTTTCACTTAGAATTAAAAATAGCTCCATTATTGTTGAACAGAAATGGATTTTATTTGTTGCATAATATCAAATAAGTTTAACTCGCTCCATTGTTCCACAATCTTGCCGTCTACTACCCGAAATATTGAGATACCCCTTAAGTCTACATGCTTGCTACTAGGTGGAACTCCTAAAAACTCACCTTTATGTGTTCCTCGACCGGTCCAGCGTATTACAACCTTATCTCCTTCGGCGATTAAATCCTCAATTATAACCCTAGCATCGGGAAAGGCTGCACGATATATACTGCTAGCCTGTTTGACCCCTTCTATGCCTCGTGCTTGCCCCGGGAGCGGATTGTGATCAATAAAGTTGGAGGCGGTAAGGTCTTGAATTGTATTCAATTCACCTTTGTCAAATCCCTTAAACGAGCGCAGCACGATCATCTTGTTTTCTTCGGTTGACATAATACGTAGTATCAATGTGTGTATATAGTATATTTCTGAACTAAACATCACTAACAACAAAGAATAGAAATTTAAGCGAGAGTGACTCAGTAACTTGCCTGGCCTATGGTCGGAGCCCTGGTGAGATCCGTGGTAGGGTCTTTTTCACAAAAGACACCCTAGCTCCAAAGAAGTTTGGAAAAAACAGAAGGTGGGTAACACCTTCAACATCGAATTTACTCATAGTCCGATTGACATTATTAAGAGCACAATATATGATTGGCTGGTCCTAGCTCACGGCAAGATCTTGTCCAAAGAGGAGAACGCAAAACCAGACGTGCATCTCGATAGACTTAAGCAAATCGACATCTTGACAATGGGATTTTTAACCAAACTGGGATCCACCAGAGAACTCATCCACCTCGCATTTAAAAACTAAAGATTGATGATGATCTTGCAATGCAATAGGTCTCCATCACGACCATTAAGGCCATTTACGTGCGACTTGTCAGCGCAATGAAGATCACGCATGTCATTATAGTTGAGAGTATAGAAGACACTCGCATAATTTTAAAATGACGCCAAAGAGGTTTGTCTATTTAAAGTCCCGGCTGGAAAAATTTGTGCGCCGAGTAAATTGTTTAGATCGCACAGATACAAGGTGTTTTTATCATCAACTATCAATAGCCTTCCTTTTAAACCTACGACTTTTCCACAAATCGCATTATTTAAAGGCAGAGGCCGCATCCATAAATCTCCGCAAAGGTAGTTTAACCAAACCTCACTGTAAGCATTAAGCTCTTCTCTTGCCTTTTCCCAAACGTCCAACTTCAATTCCGCTTCCAATTTTATCTTCTTCGAAAGCCTAACATTATTTTTTAAATTGTGTTTCTTCTGAAGTGTATGCTCTATTTTTCTCGCAATTTCACCGTCTGGACACGAAGATATAACGGCTCCAACGTCTGCGCCTTGCTCCATCAATCTACGTTTGAATCTTGAAGACTTTGAGACTCCAACTTTCAAAACATCAGGCCTGAACATAGCGAGATACACAACATGCTCTTCCAAACAGGTCTTTTCGTCCTTTAGGCAAATTCCTTTGCACATAGCACACGCGTTAAATACCTTACAGTGCTGACATATAGGAGCTTTTGAACTGTTGCAAGGGATGTAAGTAGCCTCGTCCCACCTTCCTATACAACTTTTCTCGCCCACCTCGATAGATATGCGCCCTCTAAGCTCAATCAATTTCATTTGAGGATAGATAAGAAGTGTCCTATCAATAGACGAGAAGCCTATTATCTTCACCAATATAATAATTTATGTACCCTAGTATATATCTGTTAATTTGCACCATATTGTTTTAAACCTTTAAAGTGATTACAAATTATGATCATAGAGGTCATAGAAGAGACTCTGTTTTATGATGGTTCGCAGATTGAACCCCTTTGGGCTTATAAGGAGTTCGGAGTATTAGGCGATTCCATTATTGTATTTCGAGGTGGAATGAATATCTCACTAGATAAGATGAAAGATTTTGAGGATATCCGTGGGAAAATGGAGATAAAAGGTGACGAAGTACTTCACTTGGTCATCGAGAAGTTTGACAGTCCTGGAAACATATTCACATCATACCTATTGCAGAGGCTGCTCGTTGTTTCAGCGCAATCTGTGCTTGAAATTTACGGTGTCGAAACTGCAAGGTCGGGCGATGACCTCTACGTCATCGACGATAAGCTCACGGTAAGTATAGCCACAGCAAGCATAGCAAGCGAAAAGATACATTTGGGGATAAATGTGACGACGAGCGGAACACCGAAAGACGTAGCCGTTACAAGCCTTGCTTCCTTTGGAATTGGATCTGATGAATGCCTCTCAATTGGGAGAGAGATCGCTGAGATGTTCTCGAGAGAAGTCTTGGACATACTAAAGGACGTTGTAAAGACAAAAGGATCCTAACGTTGTACGCATCTGGTATACAATAAAGATGTAAGACAAGCTATTTCGCTCCGCAAAAAGGAGAGACTTATATGAAAAAAGGCGAGGTAATGTATCTCGATAAACCAGGTCCTAAAAACACAGATGAGGTTATAGCTGCAGTAAAGTCGTATATCGCGAGAAATGAGCTCAAACACGTTGTAGTCGCAAGCAGTACGGGAGCTACTGGCGTGAAGTTTGCCGAAGCAATAGGTGCCGTAGCGAATCTTACAATCGTTACCTACCATACGGGCTTCAATAAGGAAGGAGTTCAAAATTTAGAGAAGAGCAACAGAGAGATTCTCGAGAATAAAGGGATTACGATAGTAACACAGTCACACGTTTTTTCTGGCATAGAACGATCAATTTCAAAGAAATTTGGAGGAATTTCAAGGGTTGAAACGATTGCCGAAGCACTTAGATCGCTATTAGGACACGGATTAAAGGTATGCGTTGAAGTCGCGATTATGGCGGCGGATTCGGGAGCGATTCCGATAGAAGATGTCATTGCTGTCGGAGGTACTGGAAGTGGTGCTGATACGGCCATTCTCATAAGGCCAGCTCATATGAACAACTTCTTTGACGCGAGAATACGGGAATTTATAATAATTCCGCGAGAGCGCTGATGGTCTGAAGTGTTTGAAATAACCCATAAAGACGTGTTGGGTCGCATCGGTAAGCTCACAACTGCTCACGGGCTAGTTGATACCCCCACATTAATGCCCGTAATAAACCCCAACATGATGATTCTTACGCCTCAGGAGATGCAACAGTTCGGTGCTCAAATGCTCATCACCAATTCCTACATAATCTACAGGCACCCTGATCTTAAAAGAGAGGCACTCTCAAAGGGAGTTCATAAATTGCTTGGCTTTGAAGGCCCAATAATGACTGACTCAGGCTCGTATCAGCTCTCTATCTACGGCGATATTGAATTTTCCTCAAGTGAAATCATTACGTTTCAAAAAGATATAGGTTCTGACATAGGAACACCAATTGACATCCCAACGCCGCCTGATGTTCGATATAGCAGGGCGTTGAATGAATTAGAGATTACATTTGAAAGGATTAAAGAAGCAAAAGAATGGGGCGGTGATAAAATGCTGCTTGCAGGCCCTATTCAGGGATCAACGCACCTTAATTTGCGGGAGAAGTTCGCAAGAATGATTAGCGATTTAGATTTGGACATTTATCCAATTGGCGCGGTCGTCCCCCTTATGGAGTCATATAGGTTCAGAGACCTCGTTGAAGTTGTACTCGCTTCAAAGAGGGGGTTAAGACTCGACGCTCTAGTACACCTATTTGGAGCAGGTCATCCAATGATGTTCGCCTTGGCCGTGGCGCTCGGCTGCGACCTCTTTGACTCAGCAGCTTATGCGCGTTATGCCAAACACGGTCGCTACCTGACCACAAGCGGCACGCACAAATTAAGCGATCTGAGATACCTCCCTTGTTCCTGTCCGGTATGCTCAAAGGGACATTTAGATCTTACCGAGAGAGATCTAGCAGAACATAATCTCCGCACTTCATTTGCTGAAATAAATACGGTAAAGCAAGCCATTTGGGATGGAAAGCTTTGGGAGCTGGTGGAAAAGAGGTGTCGACATCCCTTGTTGCTGTCTGCTCTCAGAGCCTTTTTAAATCATTCAGATTATATCGAAGAATATGAACCACAAAAGTGGTCATTTCTCTATACTAGTGAAGAATCAGCAAAGCGTCCAGCAATTTTGCGGCATTTAAAAAAGCTTAAAAATCTACATTTGGAGGGCAAAATACTTATTACAACCAATAGAGAGAAAACGAAGGACCTTGAAGACAACTTTGATGGGATCTTACTTATGAAAGTACCATTTGGACCATATCCAAAAGAGCTCGATGGAACTTACCCCATAGGTCAATCTGAGGTGCCAGCGCTTGACGATGCGTCAAGAAGGTCTGCACTTTACAACCTGATTGAGCTTATAAAATCTAAAAAATTCAAAGCAACTTTTGCTTACGATGATGAATGGGAGGACGAGCTCTTGCACCAATTGTGTCAGTGCTCAGATCTTTTACCGTTATAAGGTGTGTTACGTGAAGAGACAATTTGAAGTTATAAAGCGAGATGGCGCGGCTCGCGTTGGAAAACTTAACTTATTCGGTAAGGTTGTCACTACTCCATATATGCTCAAGACAAAAGAAGAGCTCGAATTAGTGAAGGAGCAGATCGGCGAAAACGGTGAGCTGAAGATAGAATTGATAGACGATTTTGAAAAGATAGTTCAGGAAATAAACGCTGATGTAGTTATACTCGGTGGCGCCGTACGGCTCGAAAAAGATGCTAGGAACCTCTCAAAGGCTTTAACTACTGTGCGAGAAGTTATAAATGCAGATGCCGCGCTTTATGCTCCGGTCCTTGCGACTCCAGAAAACGTAAGCTTGCTCGTCTATGCAGGAGTCGACATTATTGACTTCGTACTAGCTGAAGTCAAAGCCAATGAAGGGCTTTTTCTGTGTGAAGATGGCGAAGAGATCTTTGAAGACGTACAGTTACCACATTGCGCCTGCGATGCGTGCAAGCACACAAATGAGTTAAAGAACCTCTCGTTCAAGAAGCGAGTTGAGATCGCGTCACAACACAATAGAAACGCCCTCCAAATTGAGCTCTACAAAGCACGTGAGAGAATATCTCGTGGAACTCTAAGAGAGCTTGTTGAAGGGAGGTGCAGAGCATCTGCAACTCTCACTGCACTTTTGAGGCTTTACGATGAGAACTACAATTACTTTGAAAAAAGGGCACCAATAGTAAGAACTTCCAGGATGCTCGCCTGTGCGCAGGAGTCGATGAACAGGAGTGAGATAAAGCGCTTCAATGAGCGAGTGGTTTCGAGGCTGAAACAGCGCCACGGTGTTTTGCTGTTATTGCCCTGTTCAGCTAAAAAACCATACTCACGTTCGATGTCTCACAAAGTGATACTCTCAAGTATATGGAGGTCCAGGCGGTCGATAAATGAAGCGATTATTTCATCGCCTATCGGGGTGGTTCCGCGGAGTCTTGAACATATTTACCCTCCATCAAATTACGACGTTCCTGTTACTGGCACGTGGACCTGCGACGAAACAAAGTGGGTGAGTTCTCGACTGCGCGCGTATCTAAAGGCTAATTCATTTGACGTTGTTCTGGCTCACGTCGGTGGCCCGTATAAAGACGTTTGTGACGAGGCTGCATCTTCACTCGGGATTGATATCACATACACAGCTGTAGGTGAAGATGTCCTATCACCAGCGTCGTTAAACAACGTAAAAGAGATAACTCAAGGATTTATAAAAGAATACAAACCGCCTAAGAGAGATTTGAGGTTTGATTACGTTAGAGACACTGTAGATTATCAGTTTGGAAAGGGGGTATCTGATTATATTTTTTCGGATCACCCGAAAGTTGGGGGAATATTTCCGACGTATCACGTGTCTCACCACGGTATACGAATAGCGACTATCGTGAAACCTTATGGTACTGTCACGCTTACAATTCCAGGTGCAAGAAGGTATCTTGAGCATTTCGATGGGCATTACTGCGTTTATATAGACGATTTTACCCCCAAGGGTACGGTCTTCGCGGTTGGAGTTCTAAGTGCAGATCCAATCATACGGCCATATGATGAGGTAATTATTCTAAATAATGCGGTAGTGTCTGTAGGGAGGGCAGTCATGAGCGGGTGGGAGATGCAATCATCCACTAGAGGCGGTGCAGTAATTACGAGGCACGTAGAGATGCGATGAAGCACACAAAGTTAATAGACGGGTCAAAGGCGATGAGAGCTTTTAAATACGAAAAGAAGTCTCACCGTAAAGGCCGAGACGCAATAGCGTGGACAGGACGTAGATCTATTAGATGGAGAGCAAATTCGTTCTCTTACTGTCATATTGAGGACAAAGGGCTGCTATTGGGCACGAAGTGAGGGCTGCACGATGTGCGGTTATATTTATGATGCAGATCCGAGCTCATGCGACGAAGACATCAAAAAACAGTTTGATGCTGTTTTAAATCGCTATGGTAAAAATTTTGGAATTATTAAGCTTTTCACGTCGGGCAGTTTTCTTGACGTCGATGAGGTATCTGCTGAAGTGAGGAACTATATACTTAATGCGCTAAGCGACGTGCCAAAAGTCATTATGGAAACGCGCCCTGAGTTTGTCACGGATGAGACTTGCGAGGAAATATCAAAAATCCTAAACAGAGCAGAAGTTGCTATAGGACTTGAAACCTCTAATGACTTGATACGAAATAGCTGTATAAACAAAGGATTTACCTTCAACGACTTTGTTAAAGCATCAAAGACGGCCTCATCACATGATACAACAGTTAAGGCTTACTTATTATTGAAACCACCGGTCTTAACGGAGAGGCAAGCATTGGACGACGCAGTAACCTCAATAAAAGATACATCGAGATATGCTAATACAATTTCACTGAATTTGTGCAATGTGCAAAAAGGGACATACGTTGAGGAGCTTTGGAGAAGGAAATTGTATAGGCCTCCCTGGCTATGGACAGCGGTTGAAGTGCTTATACGAACGGCAGGAATAACCACAATCATCTGCGATCCAGTAGCGGCTGGAACGCCACGTGGCCCCCATAACTGTGGTAAATGCGATGATGAAGTGATCCGTGAAATACGAGAGTATTCCCTTACTCAAGATGAGATGGTTTTTAAAGCAAACTGTAATGATAAAAAGGTGTGGGAATTCGTTTTGAAATTTGAGCACTTCACCTACGGTGCGCCACTTGTCCTTTGAACTATTTCATAACAAATTTTGTTAAGAGGTTCGATCACTCAAATTTATAACCCGGCTAATATTCAGACGAAAATGATAATTGCTTACATCTTGATGCATTAATGATTTATTTGATCTAATTCAAGAGGTTGCGCTTGCTGAACTCAGTGGCCAACGTTTTTTATCACATTTCACCTGCTCGACGATTGCTTTAGTTAGTCAAGTCCACCATCTACAGTGCTCGTAAGACGCGTCATAAAGTTTTTTAAAATCATTTTAAGTACTAGTATACACATCTTTGCATCAAACGAATGGGCTTATCTTTATCGTAGCAGTCATTGCGTTCAGTTTGAGTCAGCTTATAAATTATTATTGTGTGCTATGCAAAGTATTGTTGTTGCTCAACAATTTATCATAACAAAGTCTTTGGAGGGTCAATATGATGAGTAACCCTTTTTAAATCTGGTTGCGGCAACCGATGGACTTACGCCAAATGTTAATTAGTCCAGATTAAAGAGATAAACGTTAAACTTAAATTCTCTCTTCGTTTCGTTTCCCTTAATCCTTATATACCTATTTCATCAATTATGAGTAGAGTAATTTCAATGACAAGATTTAACAGACTTTTGTGGCTTGCAATCACATTTCTCATACTCGCTGTAGTATTCTATATTCTTGGATCTCGGAGTAGTAAGCGGTATTTCGCTCGACACAGTGAGAATTCCCATTACTTTATTTATCGTCCTCTTTGTAATATCATTTTTAGCAAGCTTGCTATAAAGTCATTTAACAAGCGCTTAATCGAACGTATCCCTGAACTTATGTATCTGCTCTCTGGACCCAATAACAACGATGATCGAATTTTCTGGTATAATCTGATTTGGATCCGGGTTTGCAATAAAATGTTCATCATATTTTATCCCAAGTACCGTGCACCCTGTACGTGATCGTATTCTCAGATTGGCGATGCTCTTTCCAGCAACAGACGGTCCAACTTGATGTTCTACGAGTTTGAGATCCTCTGAAAGCAGTATCTCCCGTTCGTATTTCGCGGTGTACTCCGGCTCTATAAACTTTGTTAGCATTTGTCCTGCCACAACAGACTGAGAAAGAACATAATCCGCTCCTGCTCTATAAAGCCGGTCAACGGAGAGAGGAGTTACCGCCCGACATATGATATCAACGTTAGAATTTAACTTTCTCGCGACAAGGGTTGTGTAAATACTATCCATATCATTATTTAGTGTAACTATCAGTGTAGACGCTTCTGATATCCCGGCTTCTTTCAAGACATTTCTATCCGTTGAAGTTCCTATTATATCTCCCTTTTTTCTATCTATTACGACCAGGTGTTCGATGCCTTTTGATCGAAGAACTTTTGATACTCGCTTTCCTACATCTCCAAAGCCAGCAACTATATAATGTCCTGGTATCGCACAGGACGTCCCATCAACACGACAGATTGAGAGTTCTTTTGCGGCATCAAGCTGCTTTTTTGTGCCCATTAGTATGAGCACCGAATTTTCCGTTATGACCTCATTCGGACTGGGGTTAAGGTTAAGCGTGGACCCCTTCCAGAGTCCCACAACGGTGGCCCCAGTCCTTTCTCGTAGCTTTGCATCAGCTATTGACGTATCATTGAGTCCACTTTCAGGATGGACTGACAGTTCGACGAGCCTTAAATTCCCTATAAGCGGTGTTGAGCTCGCGAGCTGGTGCGTTATCGGCATTGCTGCCCTTCTTCCGATGTCGATACCTAGCAGTTGCTTCGGTGATATTACTTTATTTGCTCCCGCATATCTGAGATAGATAGCATTTGACATATCTTCAACGAGGCCAATGATGTCGGCTTTGGTAAGGTACCGTGCGATAAGCGCCGTTGTAGCGTTTTCCTCATCTCCTCGATTCAGAATTACTTTTCTCGCAGCTTCTATCCGCCCATTTTTAAGAGTTGTTTCCTCATCGTGGACTCCTAGTATGCACGGTAACCTCTTCTCAACAAGCTCCTTTATGATGTCTTTATCGTGATCGACAATTAAAAATGGTATTTGCAACTCTTCAAATTGGTTTACTAGGCTTTCCACCATAGAGTTGTAGCCAATAATTAACACATGATCCTTAAGTTTAGACTTCATAGGTAAAGTTTCACTGATACTCTGTGCAATCGGAGCGACGACGACAGGAATTAAAATCGCGAAAAAGAGCACTATTCCTGTTAGAGACACAATTGTCACGAAAATTCTACCTACATTTGTTACAAATCCAATGTCTCCAAAACCCAAAGTCACCATAGTAGTTACAACCCAATATAGGGCGTCTACAAGGCCGTAAGATTTGTGCTTCAAAGGTGTGCATGATATAAAGAAATGCAAGGCAATAAACAACAACAAGAGTTATTGCGACGGCTATAAAAATAAGGAGAGACTTTCTTATTGGCCTAATTTTAAACACCTTTCTAACGACAGATGTGCAACAGCTCGAATGAACAACTTATATATTCGAGACTAGCGTATAAATATTTGACAGGTTTATATGAATATCTAGCTTCAAAGTGGAATAGTTGGTATCAGAAAGCTCATAATTAACTCACGTAGTTTTTGATTTCTATGCACGTCGAAGATGTAATTGGATCGATCAGAGCGCATCATAATTGGCTTGGTAATGCACTTCCTATGATAGCAAGTGAAAATATCACGAGTCCGACAGTCCGTAGAGTTATAGCAACAGATTTCGCGCATAGGTATGCTGAGGGTTCTGTTGGAAATCGTTTGTATCAGGGCTGCAAGTACATCGATGAAGTGGAACAAAAAGCTATCGATCTTGCAACAGAGCTGTTCAAAGCTGAGCACGTTAATGTGCAGCCTATTTCTGGCGTGAACGCCAATATCGCTGCATTTTTTGCGCTTTCGAATCGAAACGATTCATTGATGGCACTCGACACTTCTCACGGAGGGCATATAAGCCACGGCACAAAATCAGTCGCAGGTATACGTCATCTAAAGATTGTGAAACATCCATTCGACTATGAGACAATGAATATTGATGTTGACTCTATGATTGCTACTATATATGAAAGAAAACCTAAAATCATACTATTTGGCGCAAGCCTTTTCCTTTTTCCACATCCCGTAGCAGAGGCACGTCAAGCTGCAAATGACGTTGGCGCAAAACTAGTTTACGATTCGGCGCATATTCTCGGGCTTATTGCAGGCGGAAAGTTTCAAGACCCGCTCAAAGAGGGTGCTGATGTTATGACTGGCTCAACACACAAAACGTTGCCTGGGCCTCAAGGGGGGATAATATTTTGCACCAGCGAGTTAGCCGATACAATTGATCGTGCGGTATTCCCTGGTACGGTAAGTAATCATCACCTACACCATATAGCTGGACTAGCGATAACGCTAGCAGAAATGCTTGAATTTGGAAAGGAGTATGCAGACCAGACAGTGCGGAATTCAAAGGCACTTGCGCAAAAACTTTATGACGATGGTTTTAATGTATTGTGCCCTGATCAGGACTTTACACAATCGCATCAGGTAGTAATTGACGTGGAATGTGCTAGTGATAAGGCAATAGCCCTCGAAAAAGCGAATATTATAGCAAATAAAAACCTGCTTCCGTGGGATGACCATAGTGCACCTGAAAATCCTTCAGGAATAAGACTCGGAACGCAAGAGCTCACAAGGCTAGGAATGAAGGAATCAGAGATGAAGGTCGTGGCTTCCATAATTGAAAGAGTTCTAAACGGAGAAACACCCGAAAAGGTTAAAAAAGATGTGGTAGATTTTAGAACTGACTACCAGGAGGTCAAATACTGCTTCAGCCATGAACTCGGAGCTTACCAGTTCCCGGAATGGTAGATTATTTTGTGACGGAAGTGCAACTCTGATCGTTTTCGATATGGATGGCACGCTGATCGATGCTGAGACGATAGATGAGCTTGCCAAAGCGGCCAAAGTTGGAAATCGGGTCGCACGTATAACGAAGCGGGCGATGAGAGGCGAGATAGATTTTGAAGAGGCATTAAAAGAACGAGTGAAGCTTTTAAAAGGCCTTACAATAGGAGAAGTCAATGCTGTCATTCAAAAGATACCTCTAATGAATGGAGCCGAGCAGTTAATCATCGAACTCAAAAAGAGTTATAAGATTGCAATGGTTTCAGGAGGATTTACTATTGTAGCTGAAAAAATAGCCGAAAAGCTTGGCATTGACTGTACCATTGCTAATGAGCTAAAAATTGAGGGAGGGGTCTTGACGGGGGATGTATCAGGACCTCTTATGCGTCAAGACTCAAAAAAAGATGTATTAGAGGAGATTGCCATAAAAGAAGGTATCAGTACCAAAGATTGTATTGTTATAGGCGACGGGGCTAACGACATTTCGATGTTTAAAGCCGCTGGATTTTCAATAGCTTTTAACGCCAATCCAATTTTGCAGGATGCTTCAGATGTAGTAATTACAGAAAAAGACCTCAGGTTGATCCTTCCCGTATTGAAAGGAGAAAAACATGCTAAAAGATTTACAGGAAAAGAAAGCGTTGCTAAAGAAGGATGCTGAAGCCTCGAAACTTGAACGAAACCGGCTCAACTCGGAAGCAAGTCAATTTGCCACAAAACGGGATGAGCTAAACGCAAAGACGAGAGCGCTTATTGACCAAGCACAGCAATACAAAGACAAGCGCGATGAATACAATAAACTCGTTTCAGAAAACAAGGAGAAACGAGACAAGCTCAACGAAAAAGCGAATAATCTGCTTGCGAAAGCGGATCAGATAAAAAAGAAATACAAAGTAGCAGGAGGACTTTCATTAAGTGAGCTCAAACGTGAGATAGACCACCTTGAATTCAGACAGCAGACAGAAGTGCTCAGCACCGAAAAGGAGCGTGATCTTGTCGACAAGATCGCTCACCTGTGGGAGCAATATAAGCAGAAAAAAGTGGAACTTGAAAACAACACTGAGCTCAGAGAGATGCTTGAAAATGCAAAACAACTGAGAGACGAGGCTAGCGAGCATCATACGCAAGTGACTATAAATGCTGAGCTTGCTCAGGAATACCACGACAATATGCTTGCGAGCTTCAAAGAAGCTGATAAGATGAGGGTGGAGGCAGATGCTGCACACAAGGATTTCGTGCTGGCGCAAGAAATGGCAGACGAGCAGCATCATAAGTATATAAAGATGCAAAAAGAGCTAAGAGATTACGACAAAGTTATATTCAGTCTTTATAAGAAGTCCAAAGAAACTAAAGAGTCCCGCGAAAAAGTTGAGGTACTAAAGCGCGCTGAAGAGGTCTATGCTATGTTCAAAGAAGGACAAAAACTAGAAACAGAGGATCTTTTGTTGCTTCAACGATCAGGGCTATTATAGTAAATTTAATAAATTCCTCCTTTCAATATACTTATAATAATGATATTGGTCATATGTATAGATCGCGATGACGATCTTGGCTCTAAAGCCAACATTCAAGGGCCAGTTATCGGTAGAACGGACAACGTAAACGCCGCTATTAAGTTGGGGCTTGCTGACCCGGAGGACTCTGACGTCAATACAATTTTCGAAGGCGTCCGAATTTATGACGACCTTAAATCGCAGGGAAAAGATGTCGAAATCGCATCAGTTTCAGGGAGTCCGGATGTAGGATTAAAATCCGATCAAAACTTGTCAGAACAGCTCGACTCAGTTCTCGATAAAGTCAGAGCTACCAATGCGATTATAGTTTCTGACGGTGCTGAAGATGAATATGTCCTTCCTATAATACAGTCGCGCATACATATTAACAGCGTCAGGCGCGTCGTAATCAAACAATCGGAGAGCCTTGAAAGCACGTATTACATAATTAAAAAGCTGTTTGATGATCCTAAAATTGCAAACACCTTCTTTATACCCATAGGGCTTACCCTGATCCTATATGCCATATTTTCGTTTGCTCAACATCCTGAAGGAGCTATTATAGTTATAAGCGCATTTATAGGCATTTATCTCCTCTTTAGGGGGCTCGGCCTAAATGATGTTCTTGAAAGCATCATTCAGAGTGTAAAGTCCTCATTCTACGGCGGGAACATATCATTCATAACGTACGTAGTCGCGATAGCACTAGGCATCATCGGTACAGCCCAGGGAATCATAACAGCGGTCAGCATCGACATATTGAATTACGGCGGAGTGTTAAGCGCTGCGGTTTACATAAACACGTCAATCTGGTGGTACGTTGCTGCTGGAATAATTGCCAGCTTCGGGTGCATTTTAGATGCATATCTCGGAGAAGATAAAACGTGTGTCGAGGTACTGGGAATTTCCCTTTTTCTTTTTTGCGACTGGCCTCGTGTTATGGAGCTCAAGCATACTCATACTTGCACTTGGCAGGAAACCTGTACCTGTTCTCGGCCCTGCAGATATTCTCATCGTAAAGATGTCGCGCAGCGTTGAAATTGTTACGAGCTTTCAGCTTTTGATGTTTTCTGTAGCCGGGGCAATTGTCGTTGCGTTGACTGGAATCGCTATCTCCTCCCTAATAAAAAGAGGGCAAAAAGAGTTTCAGTTAGAAGCTTAGGCGATGTCAACCATGTAAGTTTTGAACACGTCGTCCATGCGAATCAAAGGCGATTTTCAGCCATAAGTGAAATCTCGTGTACAACGTTAACTTCTTATGTCGCCAACGCAGTAATTTAATTCTTTACAGATGCCGATTATGTCGCTTAGTATAGCACTTGCCGTTTCTATGGAACCCGCTCCCTTTCCTGTTATGGTGATCTCTCCAGCGTTATCGGTCATGATCGATGCCGCGTTTAAAGTGCCACCTACCGAAAGCGGGTGCTCCCCTGGAACCATCATGGGTGAGACTTTAAGCCCCTTTACATCACCTATCAACTTAACGAAATAGGCTCTTTCTTTTGCGAGCCTCAGAGCATCAGCGGTAATCTTTGTGATACCAGTGATATTTACGTCTTCAAAGGTCACATCTTGTTCAAATACTGAATTCGCCAGTATAACAACTTTACAAGCCGTATCTATTCCCATCACGTCGTATGTGGGATTCGCTTCGGCTATGCCCATATCTTGCGCTTCTGATAACACATGATCGTAATCTAACCCTTCTTCTGTCATTCTCGTAAGTATGTAATTGCACGTGCCGTTGAATACCCCGACAATGTTGAGCACTTTCGAACCAGTAAGGGTCTCTCGCACTAGATTTATTATGGGCATGGCTCCACCCACTGTTGCCTCATAACGCAGCATTACCTTATAATCACTCGCGAGCCTCATAAGTTCGTTAAATCTTTTGACAAGGGGTCCTTTATTCGAAGTAACGACATGTCGGCCGTGCTTCAATGCCTCCCGAATATGCATTAAACCTGGCTCGGCATCAATTATATTCGTAGGTGTGACCTCCACCGTTATGTCGTGATCAACGCGCGTTATAACGTCTAACGCATTTAAACTAGAGTTTGAAATTGGACGCCCAGCTTGCTTCCTGTTAAGTGTGTCCTCTATATTAGGAGTTATCGCAACGCCTTTTGAATCCGCTATAGCTGTAACCTCTATAAACGGGATCTCCCTTACAATCTTGGCTACTCCCTGACCAACAGCACCAAAACCGATTATTGCATATTTTCACCGGTTCTTTGTGTTTCCACATTTACTGACCCCCAGCGCCGAGCCTATCGCCTATCGGCTCGATCATCAGCAGATCTTTTTTCTGCGCCGCACCCCTTAATATTTCAACAGCCTTTTTCAATTCTGTCGTTCCTGTAGCACTTATCGTTATCACAGCTGATGACGGGCCATTAATTTCAGGCATGGCAAGTGATAGATCCTGCACCTCCGCATACCCGGTACGGTCTATGTGATCGATGGTATCAGTCAAGTCAGTGTGGATTACGTGTCCTATTAGCAGTATGCTCACTGCCTCACGAAGTCTTATTTTTCCCATACGCACAATTGTCGCGCCGCTTCCTTCAAGCCTCTCTCGAAGATCATCAAGCCTTTTTTCTTCCATCTCAAAAACCACAAAGACCGGAATCGTATTTCTGAAGGTTTTCTCGTCGTGGTGATGAATGACGCTCATGATATTGCCTCCAAGATCCGATATAGGGGTTAAGACGTGAACGAGCTGTCCAGGCGTATCTTTTAGCTCCAAGTCCATAGAAATCCTCATCTTCTCACTCCAGACCTTGCATTATATTAATATGATTAAAGTAATAACCCTTTTCAATTGATAGAAATGTCCGAGTATGAAAGTCTTTTGAAGATACTTAAGCAGCGCCGCTCAGTTAGAGCGTATAAAGAAGAAGATATAAGTGATAACGATTTACATAAGCTGCTTGAAGCAGCACAGTCCGCTCCCTCAGCCGGAAACCTCCAAGCACGCGAGTTTATTATAGTTAAAGACGTTAACGCGAAACATCAACTTTCTGAGGCTGCTCTAGGGCAGTTCTTTATAGCAAAAGCCCCGATAGTGCTTGTTGGGTGTGCAAATATCGGTCGTTCGAGTCGAAATTACGGTGATAGGGGACAGCTCTATGCCGTTCAAGATGTCACCATAGCAGCCTCATATATTCAGCTCGCAGCAGAGAGCATGAGGCTCTCAACCTGCTGGATTGGGGCTTTCTATGAAGAGCGAGTAAGGGAGTTGTTGGAGTTACCGCTCGACATAAGACCTGTTTTAATGCTCCCAGTCGGATATCCTAACGAGACCCCACCGCCAACAATAAGGATGGATATCACGAGATTTACGCACAAAGAACGATGGAGTTAGATTATCGACCTGAGATACGTAAAGCGATCCGTCATATGTTGCGGTCAGAAATGTTAACATTCTCAAGCTTTAATGACTGGTTGAGATAATCTAATAGAGATCTAACTGACCATGAACGAAACAGTTGTAGACGCATGCGGAGAGATAATAGACGGAATTCTAGCAGGTAATATTACGCGGCAAAACCTTCAAAATACAAAGATCGACATATCTAGGCGTTTCGGATTACCCTTCCTCCTACGCAACTCTCAAATTTACAGCGCAGCAGATCCCCATCAACAAAAACTGCTTCAGGAGGTTCTCCAAAAGAAACCAGTACGAACTGCTTCAGGAGTGGCTGTAATTGCGGTTATGACTTCACCATATCCGTGCCCACACGGACGGTGTGTTCCTTGTCCTGGTGGGCCGCCTTTCAATACCCCTCAAAGCTATACAGGACTTGAACCAGCTGCGAAGAGAGGCATGCAGCATGAATTTGACCCGTATAAACAAGTAAGAGGACGACTTGATCAACTGCGGCAGATAGGACATCCCATAGATAAAGCTGAGCTAATTGTAATGGGCGGCACATTTACTGCAAGACCACTTGATTACCAAGAGTGGTTTATACGGCGATGTTTGGAAGCCATGAATGATTTTCCAAACGAACATGCGTCAGGATTTCGATTTTTAGAGAATGTAATTAAGCAAAATGAATCAGCTAAAGTCAGAAACGTTGGGATAACATTTGAGACCCGTCCCGATTTTTCTCAGCGTCACCACGTAGATCGGATGCTCGCGCTTGGGGGTACTAAAGTCGAACTTGGCGTTCAGAGCATCTACGATTCTGTGCTTCAAAAAATAAATAGGGGTCACACTGTAGCTGCCTCAATAGAAGCAAACAAATCCTGTCGCGATAGCGGTCTGAAGGTCGGATTCCACATAATGCCCGGCCTGCCTGGTTCAGACCTTGATTTAGACCGTAAGATGTTTGCGACCTTATTTAGAAACGAAAAATTCTGTCCTGATTATCTCAAGATCTACCCCACGCTTGTTACTGAGGGAACGAAGTTACATGAGTTGTGGGCAATGCGGGAGTATAAACAGCTTGAATTAAACGATGCAATCGAGTTGATTGCAAACGTGAAATCAATATTGCCAAAATGGGTTAGACTGCAAAGAGTTCACAGAGATATACCGGCACACAAGATTATATCAGGAGTGAAAAAAGGGAACTTAAGGGAGCTTGCACGCGAACGGCTCACCGAACTAGGCGGCCTTTGTCAATGCATTCGGTGTAGGGAAATCGGACTTAAGAATATAAAAAAAGTAGATGCAATAGAGTTAAATGTTTTAAAATATCGAGCAAGCGGTGGACTTGAATATTTTATCTCATTTGACGGCATAAACGACAATTCTAAGGCTCTTAATCGGTTTTACACGTTTAAGGTTTCCTTATCAGCCATATAGACCAGAAATTGTTTACAACACAGCACTAATACGTGAGCTTCATGTGTACGGAGGTATGGTAAAGCTCGGCGAAGAACCTAATGGGAGATGGCAGCATCGTGGTTTTGGATCAAAGTTGCTTCGTAAAGCTGAAGAAATAGCGATTGATGCAGGGAAAGATAAATTATGCATAACAAGTGCGGTAGGAGTCAGAGAGTATTATAGAAAATGTGGCTTTGAACTTGAAGGGCCATATATGACTAAGGTTTTGAAATAAATGTAATAAATTTTTTAGATTTCACAATAAAACCTTGTCATTGTCAACCCATACGACTCATCTATAAGATATCAATTTCCACATATATTGATCAGTGTATTTAATCTCAACAACTTGCACAGATAAAAAAACACAAACTTCATTTAGCCGATCTATGACGAACTAAAAAACTCTCTTATGCATCAACAGAACTTAAAATTCGAGACAAATAAAAACCTGATATTCCAAAGCAGCTTTAGCCAGCTATTCGTGAGATCATTTGTTCATTTCTATATGAAACGTGTAGAGTGTCAAGTAAAAAGAAAACAGTTTATAAAACGTGGTTTGACTATCATTAGTCGTTAATTGAATATTACAATTTGGAAATCTTTACGTAAAAGTATATACAATTCACTATATTAAGATCCCCTTAAAAAGGTTAAGTCACGGTCATCATATTGTTTTGTGTTGGTGCGTCCTCTGATATAGTCTGTGAGGTACTTAAGGTCCGTCTTTTCTTGGTTCAACCCCAACGAACGCGGAAGCCCTTTACAAATCTTCTCTTGATCGCTTGAATATTGGTAGATACTTGAGTTACAGAATTCTATTTTGAGTGCTGACGCCTGTTAATCATAGCGATTCTCGCACATTAACATGAATAACTATCACACGCTCCTTAACATTAATTTGCAGTTTTACAGAAAAGTAGTCTATATCTGCCAGTAACCCAAAAAGCCCTATTAGAGCTTATTTTGGTATCAGCGTAGAAATTACTAATCTAAAGAGAGATCAAAGTTGAACATCAAACGCACCAATGGCCGTTGAAGGAGAGCAAACCTATAACGCGACCATGATTCGATACCGGATTATACTAGGGCTATCGAAGTGCTATCACAAAACTGAATTGACATAGTTGAGTAGTCCTGATACGACTCAATTATAAATAAATCAAATGATCAGTATGCAATAGTTATTGTAAACGCAGTTTATTCTGGTAATCCGAGACAAAATACATATACCTGGGTTATTTACGCTTGTTGGGATTGTAAATCACATAGAAATAATTTTACAATTTTTTTTAAGAACTAACTTTAAGTTGATGAAGCTCAAGTGGCAAACTATGATGGAAAAATATGACAAAGATGAGGGTATCAAAACGGTAACGACAGAAAGCGGATTAAAGTTTGATTATTACTACTCAAACGTTAATGAAGACGCATTTGATAGATATTCAAACTTTATTTATTTAGTTATCAAAAGAATCAATAAGTCAAACAAAACAATAAGGAGAGCTTATCTCGTGCCATTTACGCTGCTTGATGAATTTTTTAAATCAGTAAACCTTCCAGGAGAGAGATTAGTTCACGTTGAGCCGATAACTGTGGATATGGTAGCTATAATAAAACAAGACCTAAGACAAGATCACACGCCAGTTGAAGACTAAACTACGGTTTACTCCTAATAATTTACTTGGTTTCTGTCAAGATAATTTACTTGGTTTCTGTCAAGATACTCGATGATCTGAGGCATCATCTCTGCTAATGAGAGCGTTACACGAGATATTACAAAACGATCGAGTGCCTTCGCTGCGTCTTCCCCGAAACTGTCACTTAAAATTTTTAAGTCCATACTTATGTCATTCCTTAAGGACTCTATAAAATTCTCCGAATGGTCAGCTCCCTGTTGATCCATATTTAATATTAACCAATAGTGCTTATAAAGTTGTTCCCGGGATTGCTTACTTTTTTCAAATTATTAATGGTGGTCAAAACTTATTTATACGTCAGTTTAGAATCAATAAATGGCATTAGTCTCTTCTACAGGAGGTTATAACATCGACGGAAAGCGCGTTTTAGCTTCAATGACTCTAATAGCACTCACCGTAACCTTGATCTCAATGACAAGTTCATACGCTCAAGCACCCATTCAAAGCGCTGTATCGGCTGTCGCATCTCCAACACCGACCCCCCCTCTTACAGTGTCTCCAACTGCTGTTGTTACAACAACTCCGTCACCCACACCGACTAGCACGCCGAATCCAGCATCGACAAGTGTCGTGACCAATATCCCAACTAATGTGGCGACACCATCAGCACCTCCAGCTGCATCAGAGTCGGCTCAACCTCAATTGTTAGCAGCAAATCCGACGCTTACCGGTGCGTTAATTGTAGGCCTTATAGCCGTAGCACTGATGATAGGTATTTACTACACTACGAGGAGGATGTAAACCATGCCAATGCCGCTCGAGACGCCATAGCGCTCTCACTGAGGATGAAGTGCTGAGCGAAATGTTGGAACTTGATTTTAAGAAGATGGAAATGCGCCATGAACGTCACGTTTGGCACATAAAATCAATGTGGAGTGGACTCACTGGGTTGCTAATTGCGGTCTACATAACTATAACAGCGCAGTATTTATGGGGCAATAAATTGTTTGTTCAGGACTACAACTACATGATTATTGCTGGGATGCTCCTTCTCTCCATAGCCTTCAGCTATGGTATGATGTGGATCGGAGTAATAAGGGAGTATAAAAAATTTGAGCGCATAATTAACGACAGGATTGACTACTATGATAATCTCTTAAGAGATGAAAAAAAAGTCGCTTTATTCAATCGATGAAATTAGAACCTCTTTCTAACGTCTGTCTCGTTCCAATCTCTGTACATCACCTCATCATAATCAAACTCACCAAAGCCTTCCTTAGTATTTCTTTTATGGGAGTCGTACTCGATTAAAAACGCGCCTTTAATTAAAATTACCCCAATTATGATAGACAGCACTGCTATGATGACTACAGTGGGGATATAACCCATGACATCAAGTATGATGCCAAGCAACCCGAAATACCATGCTAAAACTGTCGCCCCAGCGAACAAGAGGGTTATTCCTGCAATATACACTAAAAAGGGGCCAACTCTAATAAAATATCACCCAGTTATCGTTTTGATACGCCCTTTAATATCTCTAAAAGTTCACTTGTACCTTTTATCTTTATTGGCCCGTACACAAAATCCAACAGGACTGCATGACCCTTTTGACCTATAGCCACAGCTGGACTTCCTCGAACTTGTATCTCTACAGTCAACCCCTCTTTATCAAGCTCTCGTGCTATAAATCCGAGCTCCTTAATAGCATTCAATGCAGTTGAGATCATTCTATCAAGTCTATAACGGTTAACTCAACCGAGGATACTTCTAAATTGCTGAACGAGGTGCCCTAGATTTTCGGGCTCGAGTATATTAATCGCTAACGTGCTGCCTTCATCCTCAACTTTTATTTCGATCGTCGGTTCATCTTTAACTTTTAACACAAGCTTTATGTCATTTTCATAGACGATTTGGAGGTACTGCTTGCTCGACTTAATAATATCCTTTATCCTGTCAGGACTTATCATTTCAGACGCCATAATGTCTCACCTTAAACATTACTATGATTATAGATAACTGTACTAGTTAATTAACATAACTAAGTCATTTGTTGAAGAGGCACGAAGCTTAACACTCACCTGAGTTTGAATATGTCAATCAATTCATTTACCTTTTATCGTACATTTCTTCCCAAACTTAGCGAACTCACTGATCCAGTCGTTCTGTCCTTTGATAATACCAGCTTTATAAAAACTTACAAGAACAAACGGAACGCGATGCCCTATAACTTCATACACAGCGGTAACTTCTTCTCACAGCCCTATACAAGAAATCCTGGATTAAGGACAAGAGAGCGAGTATTACTACTTCAAGAGAGAATCAGCAACGACAAGACCCAAGGGCTAATGACACTAAACATCCCGGCTTCTTACGATCTAGCGACCCCTTACTGGCTACAATCTGAGTACGAGCGCATCAAAGCCCTTAATAACAGTTTTAGTGCAGCACTGTGGGCGAAAGGTGTAGCCAAACGGCCCAAGTTGTTATACGCAGGTTATGAAGTAGGCACATACGAAGATGCCCTGTACATCTTCCATAAATCTTTAAAATCTGATCTTAGATGTTTATCTGGAGGGTTTGGTCTCTTCACTCGGTTCAAGAAATATCGGTCGCTTGATAGGTTGAAGCAATTTGAGGTATTAGCAGCTTTTAACACCGTTATAGATGAATTTGATGATGCAAAGTTTCACGCATCAGGCGGAAGCTCCATAAATGTCCTTGAGCTATTGGCGTATTCAAACGTAGCATCAGCAGACGGCTCAAGCGCAGTCCTTTCCGGACTTGCTTACGGTTCAGTAATCAGCAAAAGTGGAAAGGCAATGAGAGTCAATAAAATTGAAAATTGGAAATGTGGTTGTGAATTTTGTACTAGCTGTAAACGGCCTTTAAATGAGCTCAAGGTATCAGCTGAGGCGAGGGTCAGACATAATGTCAACGTAGTGCGGGATTCTGAAAACGAAATAAATCAGACGTTAAGAGATAACACAATAGAGGAGCTCACAGAAAATCGTTTAAAAACCTACAACAACAACGATCTATGGAAGTGTTACGAGATAATAAAAAGAAAGAGACCAAGGGCGTAGGAGCTTGTTAAAGGCTATAATGTTCGACTGGGATGGAACGCTTTACGACTCGGTAATGCTTAACTATAAAAGTTACCTTGCGGTCATGAAAGCATTTGACCTCCCGCAGATCACACTAGGCGAATTTAGAGCAAAAGCACGTCCGAACTATCACGAGTTCTACTTGTTACTAGGCATAGAACGTGAAGACTGGGAAACAGCTGATCGCGTCTGGATGAACTATTACACGCAAAATAAGCCAGCGTGTAATCTGTTTAATGGCGCTGTTAGTGCGTTGACCCAGATGAAGAGGATGCGCTTAAAAATTGGATTGGTATCAAGTGGTTCGAGAGCGAGAGTTACGCCAGAACTATACAATCAGGGGCTTTATGACATGCTCGACATAATGGTGTTCGGGGATGACGTAGAATTCGAAAAGGGAAAACCTGAGCCTGATACGTTAATATTAGCAATAAAGAAGGTTTATTTAAAGCCGCAACACGTGCTGTATGTCGGAGACATGGCAGAGGATGTGCAAATGGGGAAAAAAGCGGGAACAAAGACTGCAGCGGTTCTTTCGGGCTTTGCAACCTTTGAAAGGTTGAAGCAGACAGAGCCAGACGTAATCGTAGATGATGTAAGGTATCTTCCAGAGGCGGTAAAAAAATTTATTTGATAATTAGAGGCTAATGCTCCAATCATCAGCCTCTAATTATCACTGCACTCTGACGTGCGATTTTTTCTCTTCAGGTTCAATCCTGTTGAGCTTCACCTCGAGGACCCCATTTTTGTACGTCGCCACAGCGCTCTGTGCATCAACCCGTGCAGGAAGTTCGATGCTTTCCGAATACTTTCGTAAGTCATTTTGAGCGTTGATATCAAGTCTGTTCGGTGTGGCGTCAACCCGAATGTCCTCCTTTGATACGCCAGGCATTTCGGCTATAACGCAGATTTGATTCTCCGTTTCTATGACGTCGACAAGCGGTTTCCGGTCTTCCTCCTTGCGTATCTTCCTACCAGAAGGTTGAACATTGCCAAACTCCCTTACTTCAGGTTCCTCTCCTGGGTGTTGTGTCACCGAGAACCCGTATATAAAGGGTTGGAATTCCTGGCCTTTCTGCGTGTCATTCAGCATGCGCTCCATGATCTCATCAATATCAAAATTGGGTCCGAAGAAGTCGTCGAAAAAACTTCTCCTCTTTCTAACCATTTCATTAACCTCCTTTTGCTTTTTGCACCTTTACAACTCACTCGTGAGTTATTACGCATAACCTGCGTATTCAGATTTTGCCATCTCCTCCCGTGGCACCTCCTCCTCAGTAACTGAGAACCGTGCAAATTCACTAGCAATCTTCTCGTACTGCTTCAGCACATCTCGTGAAGCTGTCGGTTTCACACGATTAATAGCTGCATACAAGTGATCGCGCGTTATTTGTATACCCTTTACGTTTTCCATGACCTGTTCTATCGTCATGTTTGCACGTATGAAGTTTCTTAGGGCAAGCATCGCGGCCTCTCTGCATACCGTTTCGATGTCAGCCCCAACATATCCCTCCGTATCCTTCGCAAGTTGTTGTATATCTACATCATCCGCGAGCGGTTTATCCTTGAGATGAATGGTAAATATCTGCTCGCGACTTGAGACGTTTGGTGGAGGGAGGTATACCAATCTGTCAAGTCGTCCGGGTCTTAGGAGCGCGATGTCTACCATATCTGGTCGATTTGTCGCACCAACGACCACCACATCCTTCAACTCTTCCAAACCATCAAGCTCGGTAAGGAGCTGACTCACAACTCTCTCAGTGACGTGCGAGTCAAACCCTGCCCCCCTCGTAGGGGCTATAGCATCGATTTCATCGAAGAGTATTATCGTGGGAGCAGACTGCTTTGCTCGTCTGAACGTCTCTCTGACACCTTTTTCAGATTCGCCCACCCACTTACTCAGAAGTTCAGGCCCTTTTATACTGATGAAATTAGCTTCGCTCTCATTTGCTACCGCCTTTGCAAGCAGGGTTTTCCCTGTACCAGGAGGACCAAACAGCAAAACTCCCTTAGGCGGTTTCGTATGGATGACTTCAAATGCTTCAGGATATTTTATGGGCCATTCGACCGCCTCTCTAAGCTCCAGCTTTGCCGCTTCGAGACCACCTACGTCTTCCCACTTCACATTAGGAGCCTCCACATAGACCTCCCGTAACGCTGAGGGTTCGATGTTCTTCAGAACCTCGTAAAAATCCTCGGCGTCGACTTGCAGTTTATCAATGATCTCCTGCGGGATCTCGCTTTCGATGTCAATCTCGGGAAGAATATCCCTTAAAGCGTGCATTGCAGCTTCTTTACAGAGCATAGCAAGATCAGCTCCGACAAAGCCGTGGGTGATCCGCGCGAGATCCTCAAGTTTCACATCTTCAAAAAGCGGCATTCCTCTCGTATGGACATGAAGAATCTGGAGTCTGCCCACCCTGTCAGGAACGCCTATCTCGATCTCTCTGTCAAAGCGTCCTCCTCGTCTCAACGCAGGATCGATTGCATCAGGCCTGTTCGTGGCTGCGATTACAACAACCTGTCCACGTGTCTCGAGCCCATCCATGAGGGCTAACAGCTGGGCAACAACCCGACGTTCGACCTCACCTGTGACCTCACTTCTTTTCGGAGCGATAGCGTCGAGCTCATCAATGAAGATTATCGCAGGAGCGTTTTCAGATGCCTCTTTAAATATCTCCCTTAAATGCTGTTCGCTTTCGCCATAAAACTTGCTCATGATCTCGGGACCGCTGATATTAACGAAATACGCATCGGTCTCATTGGCGACGGCCTTGGCCATCAAGGTCTTTCCTGTTCCAGGAGGGCCGTGCAGCAGCACCCCTTTAGGAGGGTCGACCCCCAGCTTCTGAAATAGCTCAGGATGCCGCAACGGAAGCTCGATCATCTCTCGTACTAGCCCGAGTTCCCTCTTAAGCCCACCTATGTCTTCATAGGTTACATCTGAGCTAGCTCTTTCTGCTCCGGCTGGTACTTTCTCCTTGAGTGCTATCTGTGTGTCTTTGCCGGCTATTACGACCCCTGACGGTTGCGTGGCCGTTATAACGAACGTAAGAGGGTTTCCTAACATTTCAACCCTCAAAGTTTCGCCCTTTTGGACCGGACGTCCTTCCAAGTATCTTCTAAGATAGTCCTCTCCACCTACAATACGCACTGGTTGCGTGGGAGCAATGGTGATCTTCGCAGCAGGATGAGCTTCAGCTCTCCTAACGACGACTTTCTCATCTATTCCAACACGTGCATTGCTTCTGATATTACCGTCTATTCTGATGATTCCGAGACCTCGATCCTCATTATACGCGGGCCAAACAACGGCGCTTGCCTTGCTTCTTCCCGCTATTTCAATTATGTCCCCGCTTACTAGACCGAGTTCTTTCATTGCATCCATATCGACACGGGCTATCCCGCGTCCTGCATCTCTATGATATGCTTCAACTACCCGTAACGTTATTTCTTTAAGCATCTATCAATCTCTCCAATTCTTTCGTCCTTTTATAAAACGATGACTAGTAACGTAATTTCTTGTAAGTCTACTTGGCAAACCAATATTTATTGCCACCAACATTTTTAATTATCCCCTGTTTTTCAAGCCTTAACAAGTGTTCAACGATAATTTGATGCGGCATCGCAAGCCCCTTAGAAAGCCGTTCCACTTCTTTCGGACCATTCATCATGGCCACAAGGATATCAAAATCGACAAAATCATTTACTATCGTTCCTATCTTTCTTGCCCCCCGATCCATGACCTCTGTCATCGTTACTTGTACTCGTTTTTGGGCATAAGAGAGCTCTCGACTTGCCCGCTTTAGCTGAGTAAGAGTTTCAGCAAGGTCAGTCAAGCTCCTCGTCTTCATCTGAATTTGATCCACTGAAGTGTGTCGTACTTTCTCAGGCTCCGTAGTATCAACTTCAATTGCTTCAGCGCCGTACGTAAACGGCGTTACCATGACTTCGAGCCTGAAGTTCTCTGCTATATGAAAGTACTTTCGGCGCCGTTCATCCACAAAGAATGCTATCAGACCTGCCCTCTCAAGCATATTGAGGTGACTGATTACCGCCTTCGGCGCTACGTGAAGCCTGTCAGAAATTTCCGTAACGTAAAATGGTCTGAGCGAGAGCAGTTTGAGGATATTTCGCCGATTTTCATTACCAAGTATATCTAGTATCTTAGCTTCGTCCATTTGCGTACCTTAACGACCACGTATCCTTAAAGCACGTATTATAAACAGTTAACATAACACTAACTTAAAGTTAGTGTTAAAGATATATAAATATTTCTTGCGTTGGCACTGCTGAATCTTCGGTGAACCTCACCAAAAACAACTGCTGAATTACCGGTTGCTGAATCGGTTGGTTTCTTAGAACATTAAATAACGGATTTAAGGGTCAATTTTTTCAAGCATACATTTATGCTACATACCAATAGTCTCATTAATGCTGCGCGGTATATTTTCTCGGGGTCGAAAAGAACGAGTCTCTCTTGCTCGTCTTTTCCATATATCGCGTAGTCGATTAATCTAATATTAAAAATAACATAAAAATATTTTGCTGTTTTCGGCACATCTTCGGTTGGCAACACTGGTGGATTCGCGGTTGGTGGGTTGGTTGTTGTCAATCTACTGTAAACTGGGTTGAAAAATTGAGCATGCGCAACTTTCAACAGTGTTTTCACCAGAACCGAAAACCGCCAAGTATTTCTACACTATTTTTTAATCTTAGATTAATTAACTACGCGGTACGGGGTGTAATCGGGTCAATGACATAAACCCGCCTCTTTGATTTTTACTTCTATGATAAGGTGTTGAAACTTAGGTTGGTATAAGTGTTGAATCTGCGGTTGTTGAAGCGGTTGGTTTCTTTAAAAATGAGAGAATCTTCTTAGTCTACAATCTTAAGTTCATATTCGCAAATGCTTGCGATATTTTTTATTGGTTATATGAACACATTCGTCTGCAACGGGTTCGAATCTCTGCACTTCTCTCATCCAAACATAGGGAAAAACAAGAATTTTACCCGCTATATACGGAGTCATTGTCTCTTCTCTCGCTTTAAGGTAGGAAATCCTCCCATCTTCGCATAATCGCTTGTATGCCGATTTAAGACATTTCTCCCATAATTCATCTGGCGTCCGAGAGAGTTGGTAAGCCATAGCAACCCAATTTCTGAATGGTCTGAATGGTTCTATACCAGATTTTACTATAATTATATCTTTAAAAATCATGTTTAGCCCTCTTCTAATCATCTAAGCGAATATGAATATTAATATTTTGGAGAGAATTTGACATTAGTAAATCTTTAATGGGTCGGTTGGGAAAAACAAAAACATCTATATAGGCAGCACTGCCGAATTAAAAGTGAATCATGACAAAAAAGACTGCTGGATTACCGGTTGTTGAATCGGCGAAGCTATGTATTGAACTAGATAAAGAACTTGAAAGCAAATGGAACAGCGTGAAGGCTGAACTAGAAGACGCATTTAAATATATTCATAGGCAAACTGTCGCTCTCACAAACACTGAATTAATAAAAGGGCTTCTTTACTGCTTTGATTCAGCAATTGAAGAGGCAGTAGACACGAACTTTGCATCATCATCCAGTTATGATGAGGTAGGAGAGATACATCGAAGGAAAATTATACTATGTTCTGAAAAGGTATTTAAAACACATTAACCACTTTTATTTTACTGCTTGTTTGATTAGTCCCCCCCACCTGTCTTTGCCTAGCTTCAAATCAATCCCTGCAACCTCCGCCGGTGTCTTTCCACCCAACGCTTGATGCGGTCTTATAAAATTATAATACGCCTTAAAACCATCATTAAACGCACTAGCAGTCTTGTCGTTATGCAACCCCCTCATAACCTTGGTTCTTTCCCTCACTGTATTATGCAACCTCTCAACCTTGTTATTATTGCTTCTCGCTGTCAACCCCTCAGCCCTTACATGCGCACACGTCTGATAATGGTCATAAAACTCCCTGTTAAACGCTTTATGATATGATTGCAACCCATCTGTGATAAGCAATTCCGGTTTTCCCGATTGTCGTGCCTCCTTAAACAACCCCTGTGCATCCTCAACTTCCCGCTTCTTTGTAACCAAATTTGCTATCAAAAACCGTCGTCTGGCTGTCCATCACGTTCCACAACCATGACCAATCATCGCGCTTTGTTTTAATCTTCATCTCGTCAGCGTGCCATATATCCCCAAGCTGTGGTTGTAGCGTCTCTGCATAGCGACTGATAATCTGGCTATACTTCTTAACCCAAAACAGAACTGTCGTGTTATGCACCGTGCGCTCGTAAAACTGGTCTAAGTGGTCTACGATTTTCCTTAGCGAAGTCCCTTTAAAGTAAAGGTCTAACGCGACGGTGACCGTTTTAGACGTAACTTGCATCTTCTCAAATCCCGCTTCGCTTTCGAGCGTAAACGTTCTTTTACAATGGTTGCACCACATTCTCGTCTTATTGCCCGTCTTTGTCTTGCGTGTTCCATGCTTCATAATCCGCTCACTACCACAGTAGACGCAATATAAATGTTCATAACCCTTTGAAGCTTCAATTTCCGTTTCTATCTGTTCGGCTTCCGCCCACTGCTCAGCAACCAATTGTTCCTTAAGCGTTTGCCAAAAACGAATAGCATGGATATGTTTGCACTCAATATGCCGATGGGTAAAATCAGGACAATCACAAGACCAAGCGTTATATTTATGTAGAACCGTATACAAGCCGTTTCCAGATTGTGACGGGACTTGAAAAGTAGTATCATCAATTTGTGTAGGCTCGAAACCTTTTTCAATCATAGACTGTCCGCGAAGGATTCGGGCGGATTGTTGGGGGGTTGTGTGGGTAAACATTGTTATCACCTATTAGTAATATACTAATAGGTATATTGTTATATATACTTATTGATAATAGAGCAAAAGTTATATAAGAATAGTATATTAAAAATAAGTGTATGGCAACAATACAAATAACGGCGTTCAAGTGTGAACGGTGCGAACATGTATGGCCACCCCGAAGAGAAACGGAAGAACCGAGAGTGTGCCCAAAGTGTAAGAGTCCGTACTGGAACAGACCAAGGATGAAAGCGACTGTGTGAGATGGCGCGTAGAGAATTACGCTTAGAATTAAATCACCGATTCAGTGATACTGAACTAGGTTACTGGCTCGGTTTATTTGATTCTCCTGCTTGTAAGGTTACAAAAAAAGAGGATGGCGGCTACTACCTGACCGCTTGCCGGTTTGAGAATTTAGAGCATAATGAAGTGCACGAATCAGCAAAGAAGCTCAAAATAATGATGATTGCTTTCGCCAAGATAGAGCTTGATATTGATTTCCAAAGCATCGAACACGATGAGGAGGGGGATTTTAGCATTATCCGCGAGCAGGGAGAGGGAGGCACATCTAGTCTTTACGTAAGTCCAAAGCCGACAAATGGGGGGTATGTAATTGCAAATCCCCCGAAACTTGACATCCAAGGCGGTAGCAAGGTACTTCCAGAGCGTCAAGAGTGTTGGTACGATTACTTCTTAAATCGATGCGATGATTGGATTGATGCTACAGTCTTGTTTAAAGCACTGTCATATTTCGCGGAAAAGAAACGCCGCGAACGTTGAGGTTGACTTATGAGGTTATTAGAGATGATGAGGGGAGCGAATATCAGCTAATAAAAAACAACAAATGGGTGACAAAACCGGAGCTAAGCCCCTTTACAGGTGCTATAAATGACCAAGATATAGATGGCCCAGAACTGCATGTGAAAAAAGCAAATCCAAACAGCAATTATAGTCCTGAAATGAATCTAGTCGAAGCAAAAAATTTTCTTACTGAAAAGCTTTTGAAACCGTGGCTGGTAAAAAAGCGAGAGATGTACAAAGTGGCTGAAGGACACGCTATTGCAAAACATCTCGCAAACAAGTGAATCATTTAATCGTTTGACTTCCGTTGTGACATTAACTGTATTTCTTCATTACTAAAGCTGTCAGCAAAATGTATTGGATATGCGTCTAAACCCCCTTCCTCATAACAATATAACATGCATCGGAATACTGTACTATTTGTAATTAGGATAGGTTTTCCGTAGACATATTCAAACACATGTTCTAAATCCTCTTTTGTGATTACCCATTTTTCCCACATTTCTTTGTCTAGCTCAATACATAACTTCACCGATTCAGCAACCGGTAATTCAGCAGTTTTCTTCATGTTTCTTCACCGAGGTTTCAGCAGTGCCAGCGGTGACAATACTTATATATCAAAAGGTAAAGTAGCCAAAAATCTTAATTTGATTATCCGTGCCTTTAGGTGATATGATATTGGTGCATTATTAATAAAGAACTATGTCCAACATAGACTAAAGAGAAGCTAGAGATACTATATTCAATCCTCGACTTCTATATTCAATCCTCGACTTCGCATCTCAAGGAAAGATGTCCACAAAAAGTGCTTTCAGATTTGTTAGGCAAACTTTTTGAAAAGCATGACGTATTCGTGTTTAAAAACATAAAAGCCGCCTGCAAGTGCTCGATATCGCCACAGTTCTTTTTGATTTCTCTTACCTCTCGTTTCTTCAAAGTTTTTCACGATTATACTTTTTAAGAGATAATCTCTTTTTAGAACTTCATTCATGCAATAAAATCCTAGTGGTATCCACTCACCTTTGGAATATTTATCTCCAATAATCAAAGCCAAATAGCGTCCTTTTTCCAAAAAAGGCGTCACATTGTCGACAATGCCGCCAAACATCTGTAAAAATTTTTCTGTATTTTCAGCGTTGGAGAGGTCTCTTTGGTCTTCCGAAAATTTAATGATGTCATGATAAGGTGGATGCATGATAAGAAGTTGCAAGCATTTTATTTTATGCGTTTTTAAAATCGCATCAATGTCCACATCCCTGCTATCACAAGTAATTACATCAGCGATTACGTTGTTGATATTCTGCTGTCGCTCGATACCTTCTTTTGCCTTTTGACTGACTTCTGGATCGAGCTCGATTCCTACGCCATTTCGTCCCAATCTTTTACATTCAATTAAAGTCGTTCCACTGCCAAGAAAAGTATCAAGAACCCATTCACCTTTTTTTGTGTATCTTAATATGATCTGATGGGGAATCTGCGGAACAAAGTTGCCCCAATACCACGCTAGATGAGGACCCGACGTGTCTCGTTTATCTAGTACCCATAGACTGTCTGTAATGATATTGTCATAATCTTTCCATCTTAAGAGATTGATATCATTTATGTTAGTAGTTCTAATTCCCTCAATGCCACTTTTCAGCCGCCTCAAATAATATTTTGCCCTATTGAGGGTATATGATCCTAAAATTTGCTCTAATTCAGAAACAAAAACATCTTTGCGAAGTGAAAACTGATGCTCAATCACATCGATATCCAAAACACCATTTTCGTCATTCTTCGGATGATCTATCGCATCTTTCAATGCTATAATTTTGCTCTTGAGCAAATTTAAACGTTCTATACCCTCTATATCATCTAAAACACGAACCAATCGTTCTTTGTTTAAAATGATAACGCCAGTTGGATAGGATACATCTAAATTTTCTAGCGACAAATCTTTATCCCTTTATTTTTCATCGTTTATTTCTTTAACAAGAGCGTTAGTGATTTAACAGTGAATATTTCGTATGCAAATGTCGCTCTGTCTACGCGTGTTATTTATAGTCCTCGTTGCAAATATCACCTCTTTATGCTCCTTGAAGTACCACAACTTTTTAGTTGTTGTTTTTAAACCTTATATCGCTTTGCCATATTACGAATAGTAAAAATTTCAGGCATAATTTGAAGAATAACATATATTTGCAAGCACGTTAAACAGATATTTTGAGGGTACACAAATGGATATAATCTTCGCCATAGATATACGGGGTGGCATCGTCGTAAAGGGCTACAAAGGTGAACGGGAAAAGTATGAGCCCATAGAAAGGCACAGCAAGATTTGTACAACGTCAGATCCATTAAACGTAGTGGATACAATTAAGCCAAAAAGGACATACATAGCCGATCTTGACCGCATACAGGGGTGGGGAAACAACTCACTTATCATAAAACGTATTAGCGCCCGCACAAAGACATTGATCGACGTTGGCATAAGAGAAGTCGAAGAGGTACGAGAGGCTGAAGAAATTGGCGATACGGTGATAATCGGAACAGAAACTGGTACGCTTGATGTGATTCGTAAAACGCAATCAATGAGGATAGCAGTAAGCGTTGATATTCGAAATGATAATGTTATTTCGCCTGACCCAGAGCTTGTCTGGAAACCCTCTTGAAGTTATCGAAAAGCTAAACCGCTACAAAATGAATGAGATGATCTTGCTCAACATAAATACGGTGGGAACGAAGTCAGGCGTAAACTTAGATGCTATAAGACAGGTTCTTGACGTCACAGGACATAGGTTGAGTAGTCGCAGGTGGGGTACAGAGCCTTAAAGAGATAGACGCGCTTGAAGACCTAGGAGTTGGCGGTGTGATACTCTCAACTGCGATTCACGAAGAGCTTATACCCGTGGACGTAGTGCGATAATTTAAGATGCAAATTGATGTAGTAGCCTCCACGGATTGTTGGAATGCGCGATCAAATCGTTCCACTAATGAATAACTTCAAGCGGTCCAATAATGATTCCAATTTTTTTATGGAGGATGCAATCTTCACAATATAGGCAAGTATCGTGCCATCTCGTAAGGTGTCACCTTAACACGATACTCGTCCCACTCACGCTTCTTTAACTCAATGAGGTAATCAAATACGTGGTCTCCGAGAGCACGTCGCACCAAATCTGAGTTCTCAGTTTCGGCAATTGCTTCTCCTAAGCTACCTGGAAGTGACTCAATTCCATGAGCCTTGAGCTCTTCTATCCGTCATCTTGTAAATGTTCTTTTCAACAGGGTCACGCAGCTCATACCCCTTTTCAATACCCTCAAGTCCTGCTGCGAGCATAACCGCAAACGCAAGATAGGGATTACACGCTGGGTCAGGGCACCTAAGCTCTGCTCTCGTCGCAAGTTCATTTCCAGGCTTATACATTGGAACCCGTATGAGCGTAGACCTGTTTCTGCGCGCCCATGTTATGTACACGGGGGCCTCAAATCCGGGTACCAATCTCTTATAAGAATTAACCCACTGCGACGTCACAAGGCAAAACTCTTTGATATGTTCAAGCTGACCTGCAATAAAGCCCTTGCCAATGTCAGAAAGGGTATATTCATCGCTTGCATCGAAGAACGCATTTTGCCCACTTTTGAAAAGAGACTGGTGCGTGTGCATGCCACTTCCATTTTCTCCTTCGATGGGCTTTGGCATAAACGTAGCGTGAAATCCTGATTGTAATGCAATTTCCTTTACCACGAGGCGGTGCGTCATTACGATGTCTGCCATCTTTGAAGCCTCTTCATATCTAAGGTCAATCTCGTGTTGACTTGGGGCAACCTCGTGATGGCTGTACTCAACACGTATTCCCATGTCCTCTAGAGCAAATATAGTGTCTCTCCTTAAATCAGTAGCTAGATCGAGCGGGGTTAGATCAAAATACCCCCCTTTATCGAGGATGTCAGGACGACTCGTTGCTGCTGAAGTAGAAATATTCTAGTTCGGGTCCTATATTAAATGCAAAGCCCTTTTTTTTGGCCCTCTCTATATTTTTCCTGAGGACATACCTCGGATCGCCTGCATAGGGTTCTCCCGAAGGCTCAAGTACATCACATATCAATCTGGCGACCCCGTTCTCTCTGGGTCTCCATGGTAATATGGCAAACGTGCTTGGATCGGGTTTTGCAATCATATCAGACTCTTCAATCGTTTGGTAGCCGATAATTGAAGATCCATCAAATCCCATCCCCTCATCAAGGGCATGCTCAAGCTCTTCCTTCGGTATCGCAAAATTTTTTAGCGTGCCCAAAATATCGGTAAACCACAATCGAATAAATTTTATTCCCTCTTGTTCTACTCTATTTAGCACGTACTCCTTATCCATAGTCTGTTCCATTTAATTCTCCTCTGCTGTAAAGCTACTAAGTAGGAAACTTAATTCCGCTTATACTTTCATGATATATAAACATATTCGCCAAGTGGCTTATTAACTTATCATTCATATACGCGCAATTAAAATGATTTGACTCCAACGCAAAATGAAATGGAGATCTACAACCGACGCTGAAGAGTAAGTAATAGAGCGGGGTCAGTTAGAGTCGTTGTTTCAGGAGCCTTACGTCCATAAGAGAGGATATCGATTTCACGTTTGCGTCTATTGCAAGTTCGTTGAGCGCAGCCATCGAATTAACTCCAGCATAGATATTAATTCCAACCATCCCATCCTCAAGGCTTATGTTAAATGAGTCATCCATTCCAAAGTTCTCTATCCAACCCGTTATGCCTACTCTTCTCGCTTCATGTAGGACGTCTTTTACCTGTTCGTAAGCGATTGAAGGCACTGTTCTGAGGTTCGAAAGTACAGCTCCTGTACCTTTATCGACGGCATCCATAATTGCGGTCATGCGCCTTGAAGTGAAAATCTGGATTGGATCTAGCGACGTTCCTTTGTAGGATATCACATCAGTATATGCGAAAGGTGCCTTGCTTTCTACCTTAAGGATCCCCCCTGTACATAATATCTGTGGGAATGCCATGTTTGACGAGGATTCCATCAATCGTCATGCTGCACATAGTGATTATCCCAACAGAGCCGTACGGAATTAAGATTGCTCCCGCCCTATCGCCCTCTTCAACAATCCTTATGTAAGGACTTACCGTATATCCCTCATCGATAACTCTTCCCGCAATTTCAACTGCCGTTTCAAAATCATCTTTTTTAATCGTGGTGACGTTGATGATTATGTCGCCACTCTTTTGCTTTGAGTCGAGCGTGGTTTGGTAAATAAAGTCCTCTATTTTAGATATAACAAATCCAACTCTATCGCCTACGATAGCTTCGTTTAGTTCCGTCAATCCCTTTTCTGTTATGATCCTTCCAGAGTAACCAAGCTTGGTGGTGAAGCCCTTATAGTCAAGTAACGTAAGGTAATATCGTACGGCGCGTTCACCGATAGGGTACCCCCTCTTGCTCAAGTTAGCAGCAATAGTCCGCGCACCTATTGCGTCATCACTTTCGTTTATAATTCTTAGGATCTCTATTAGTTTTCTCTGAGTTTGAATATTTGTCATAGTGAATCGGTTTAAGCGCCATTTCACCTAACTGAGACCATGCATGATGATTAAATATGATGGACGGGCGTTACCTCACTTGAAGTCTGCCGCTTAAGTTAAATACCTATTGAATCCTGTATATTATCAGGGCTCGTAGGGTAGCGGACTATCCTCTTGGACTTCGGAAGGCGTGAAGATATCCAAGGACCTGGGTTCAAATCCCAGCGGGTCCGTCATCTTACAATCCTGCTGTTGTTTACGCGTGTAGCTCTGGATGCGCAAATCAGATATCTACGTCGTATTTGCTTATCTCATTATATATAATACCCAGTGAACATCATTAAAACTAATTTAAAATTGAGCGGTTCAATTTGTTAAACTCAAGATAGGCGCCGGTATATTCCCACCCCTTCTTACAAATTTCGCTGAGCTAAAGGACTTTATAGGAAGCACGGGGGCTGCTCCTAGCAACCCGCCAAAATCCACCCAATCTCCCTCCTTTCCTATCGGTATAAGTCGTACGCCCGTGGTCTTGTCGTTTACTACTCCAATTGCGCATTCGTCTGCAATGATTCCAGCAATTGTCTCTGCTGGCGTATCGGCAGGGATACAGACCATATCAAGTCCGACTGAACATACTGCTGTCATTGCTTCAAGTTTTTCGATCCCCATTGCTCCAGATTTAATTGCGTCGACCATCCCTGCATCTTCACTTATCGGTATAAAGGCACCACTTAGCCCTCCAACCTTAGAGGATGCCATAATTCCGCCCTTTTTAACCGCATCGGTGAGCATAGCAAGGGCTGCCGTTGTCCCATGAGCCCCGCATTTTTCAAGCCCCATTGATTCGAGTATATTAGCTACTGAATCCCCTCTCGCAGGAGTTGGGGCCAACGATAGGTCAACTATCCCAAACTCTACATTGAGCCTACGCGCCATCTCCCTCCCTATTAATTCCCCTACTCGCGTTATTTTAAATGCAGATCTCTTAATGACCTCCGCAAGACTTCCAAGATCCGCTTCATTCATCCTTTCAACCACGGCTCTTATTACTCCAGGGCCAGAGATCCCAACGTTTATGACCGATTCAGGCTCTCCAGGACCGTGAAACGCTCCTGCCATGAAAGGATTATCAGGAGGGGCATTTGCAAACGTGGCAAGCCGCGTGCAGGTGTGGGGCCCTCGATCAGCTGCCTCTTTAATAATTGTTCCCATCTTAAGAACTGCATCCATATTAATTCCGGATTTAGTGGTGGCAACATTAACGGATGAACAGATTTTTTCTGTCGAAGCTAGCGCTTCAGGTATCGAATCGATAAGCGCCTTGTTGCCGATTGTAAATCCCTTCTGGACAAGTGCTGAATACCCACCGATGAAATCAACCTTAAGCCTGTTAGCTGCCCTATCCATAGCCTTGGCTATGATGGGTCCGGATTCCGGATTTAAATCAAGTAACAAACCAATAGGTGTGACAGCGATTCGCTTATTTACAATCGGTAAGTCGTACTTTGCTGATGCACTTTCAGCTTCAGCGCATAAATTTGAAGCTGTAGATACAATTTTATCGTGGATGGCTTGTGCCATTTCGTCAGGATCTTCTCTTACGCAGTTGGCAAGATTTATTCCCATCGTTACTGTTCTTATGTCGAGGTTCTCGTACAGAACCATATCGATGGTTTCAAGGATTTCATCGGTGCTGAATATCATCCAAATCTCCTTTTCAAACTGTAATGTTCATTTTAACTTGTATCTATCTCGAATATCATCAAGCAGTAGTACGAGATGTTTTAAAAAGATGCATATAAAGTCTGTTATAATAACTAATTTTTGTCGTTAGCATCACGAAATTACAATATTTGCGTGCCATCAATACAATGAAGTGCAAAAAGCTCAGCATTGTTGAGCTCGTCTAACACTTTTCGACAAGATTGCAGAAATTTAACGTGAAACTGGTTACACGCTGCTCAATTGCGACTTAATCCATCTGACTGATTGATGTGACGATTTTAACTAAAACAATATGCTATTGACGAAAGAGGAACGGACCCGGAGGGATTTGAACCCTCGACCACCGGCTTAGAAGGCCGGTGCTATATCCTGACTAAGCCACGGGCCCTTAAACCAATTACACCTCTCGTAACTTAAAATTTTGCAGTTTTTCAGCGTTACGTTATACAATTACGGAGCATAATACGATGTGAACATAGCAGCAATTTTAACGCCCTTCCTTATGGGCGATTTCGGTAGTTTCTACTGTGATTGCAGTTCCCGGTCCTCTATCGTCGATGCCTCTCACCTTGCATGTGTGGGCTCGTAACTCGACCTGAATCCGAGCTGACATTATTTCACGCTCTTCGTGAACGTCGCCTACGGAGTGCGCAACTTTTATCATTGAAATGCTCTTGTCTCTGACCCGCGCTACTATTCCCGCAGTGCCGATCGCTATGTCGTTGCGGCTTGCATCCGTTATGAATATTTCCTCTCCAATCTTAGCTTCCAGCACGACTGGGATATTGTGTGCGCTTCTCAATTCGAAAGTCCTAAGTCTCTTTCGCATGAGGTCTTCGATAGCATCCCGCGAAATGCCCGTCAGAGCAACGTGTTTCATGCAGTATCACCCGTACATTAAATCACGGCGTGGTCCTGTCGGTTCCGCCTGCTCAACCCCTTGTACCTGCTCGGCCAACTTATGGAGTTCGGTTTCTATATGCTCCGCCTCTTCAACGAGCTTCTGAGTGTTCACGTTCAAATTCAATACGCTGTTTAGGACCTCGATAACCCGAGCGGATGCTCTCGGATCTGGCGTCGGACCCTGTGTTTCACCAAGAAGACAAATGGCAGGCATTTTTGCTATGCTACACTCATTCATTATACTTCCTGCAATACCAGAAATACTGCCCGCTGTGAGTGTTTCGACCTTGTCTTTGATCAAATCAAGATGCTCTTGACTAGTCGCACTTCCGAATACCACGCGTTGCTCGCGCATTGTAGAGATGCCTGCTATAGGTATGTTCATCTTTGCACCAATGTTGATCGTCCATTTTACGATAGCCTTTCCAACATCAAAAGCGACCATCGGATGTATTAGTATGTCTGAGACGATAACGATAAAATTCGCTTGACGCTTTTCATAAATCCTGAACCGGCGTATATGCAATGCCGTTAAACAGCACGGAAATTGGTGGGAAAAGACGCGATTCAATCGTTCCGATTTGCTTCATCTTCAACTCTGAAACTAAATGCGTAGCAACAATGTTGCCTACAAGTCCTATTCCGGGGAAGCCCTCGAGAACCGTGGGTTTTTCAGAGCTAACTTCCTCAACGATCATAGTAACGTATTCGTTTTCAACCGCTTCACCTTTCATAATTATCAGCTTCCAGTTTATGGCTCTTTTTTGTAAAACATCGTTCATCAATGAGTATATATTTTGCCTAACAACTTATCAAAAATAAGGCTTTTTTACTAACTAAAAGGACAAAATGGTGAAGGTTTTCAACTAATGTAGCAACATCAAACAATAGCAAGGAAGAGCGATAATTTCTTAATAAGCGAGGTCATAGCAAAAGTGGTGATAATCATTCAAGAATATGATTTCAAAAGAGGCTTTAAGAAAGATTCGCTGAAGCGCGTCCTAAATGCCTTGAAGAACTGTTTTGAAACAGATATCACAGAGCAAGGGGGACATATATTCGTCCTAAGTTACGGCGCCCTACGTAAAATGACAGTAGAGGTTGGCGATAAGCTCTTCGTAGACAGCGAAGCTGACTTAAACGTATCCGAAGACGTTATGGCCGACACCAACAGACGTTTCCGTGAGTTCCTCTGGCTGGCTACAGGTTATACCGCAAAGCAGCGAGCAAAAAAAGCACAAGAACGTGTAAAGGGTAAAGATTGAATGGTCCTTTCCAGTAAACGATAGTGTTGTGCTCACTCAACATAAATGGCCGGTCTCATGGGAAGAGACCTCTTTGACCTCGCGGCAGGATCGTAGGGCTCGGTGTCTTCCTCTGATATATTTACTGTAGCTCCGTTGAACTTCCATGAAATGTAGTCTTTAAGGCTCACAAGAGCATACATTTCGGCCTCCCTATCAAGCATCAAGCCGTGTTGTGCCTCCCGTGACATTTCCTTTGAGATCTCCTTCGAAAGTTCCGCTAATTGCTTCATATGAGGTTGAAAGACTGGATTATTCCTACAAGCACTCAAAATATTTCCGATGGATGGATCCTCAAGTCCTCTAATAACTGCATATAATTCTCGTTTCCAACTGGCCGGCAGATAAATATAAATCGAAGTTGGAGCTGTTTTTATGACCGAAAGTATGCTCGTTATATCATCTATTACGTCATCTACATACCGTTTTTCAATAAGGGTTTTCGCAAAGACATCTTCATATTTGGGGTACTCGGCAAGTGATATGTATCCGACCTTTCCCATCTTTGCCCAGAGCTCCTCGGTAATGTGCGGGATAACCGGAGCCAACACCCGCAGCCATTTTTCCATAACATCAAACAGAACTTTCCGCTTCTCATCCGCATTTAAGACCATAAGTTTGTAGCTCTCTACGGCGTTGAGGTGGTTAAAGAAGGCCTCGGTGGTATACTTCCTATAGGAGTACTGATTGGCAGCTTCTGCCGCTTTAACTAACATAGAATTTGTTGCTGCTACAATCCACCTGCTTGCAAAGGATAGCTCACCAGTGTAGACTAAGTTTTTGCCTTCAATGTCCTGTTTCGCTGAACTCCAGAACTTCAGAAGTCGCTTTTTAACCATTTCGACGTCCTTTTCCCTCCAATCTATTGTGGAATTAAGATCTGCAGTTGACGCAAGATAGAGCCTAACCAGATCAGCGCTGTATTTTTCTGAAATGATAGCGATCGGTATCACATTACCCTTGCTTTTTGACATCTTCACGCCTTCCCTGATTAACAGCTCGTTTAAAGTAATCACTTTGGGCCAATACTTTCGAGGGAAAATTATCGCGTGGTGAAACAGAAAGAAACTAAGATGATTTGAAATGTGTGCTATGGACGTGTGCCTGTGGTCATTCGGATACCAGTACTCGAACTCTCCTCTTGCCTTTAGTATTATGTCCTTAGGTACACCAGTAGCACTGACAACACTTTCCAAGTCGCCGCTTCCGAAAAAGACATAGTCGAAAAACGCGGGTGTGAGATTTGACGGCTCTACGTCTCGTATATGTTTTATTATCGTATAAAGTGCCATGTAGATGACTGAATCCGATAGCGGCTCAATTATCCAGTGCTCTTTTGAATATGGAAACTTTGTTCCAAGGCCTCTCCGCCTAACGCACGGCCTCTTATCTAGCCACTCAAACGTCTGAATAAATTGTGATCGATACATCTCAGGTACAATTTTAAGGCTTTCGAGCAATTCAAATGCTGTTGCTTTCCATGCCGGATCGCCATAATTAAGGAAGTACTGGCCGGATTCAATTGCTACTATGACGTTTCCCCCACACCGGCAAAGGCCCTTTGCCGACGTTTCGTAGATGTCACTAGCGGCATTTTTTCCTGTGAGGAAATCTATAATATCCTGTTTTGCTTCCTGAATCGTTCTTCCCTGAAATTGATCTGCAGTCTCTTTGAGAACTCCAGTGTAAAATTCTTCTCGATAGAGTAAGCTTGTAATCTCACTGAGCTTTTTATCATCGCATTGAGATCTTATTTCGTACTGTTCGCAGAGTTCAATTGCCGGAAAGTCACCGTACCCTTCTACTTTAACGAGAGAAATTGGTTTGATTGAGTCAATATCAACGTTTATTAGATCTGGATCAATATCCATGCCGACTATCTTTCGCCGATCCTTAAGGTCATTGAGCGCCGCCCAATCAAAAGGGGCGTGTGCAGGTACGCTCATAACTATGCCAGTTCCGTGATCTGGATCCACAAAACGTGCGGGGAGTATTGGAACCTTTCGTCCAATTGGGCTTACACAGAAAGCTCCAATGAGGTCCTTGCCTTTGTACTTCTCGATTACAAAAACCTGTCTATCCTGGTGTTTGAGTTTGTTAGCACTCTGCTCTGAAATTATCCACTCCTCACCGTTCACAAGCGCCCTTACGTACGCGGACTCAGGAGCAAGCCACAAGTTTGTAACTGCAAAGACGGTTTCGGGTCGTAACGTAGAAGCAACGAAATAAGCGCCATTATATGAAAATTTAATTCCGACGTAAGTATCAATTGAGATCTTATCGACATCGCCGCCAGCTATGTCATCTTCTCCCACTGCATTTTCATCCAAAGTACAAAATAGCACAGGATGCCGGCCATGCGTAATTACTCCTTTTTCCTTCAGGTGTTTATACTGCCACTCTATAAACTTGTTATATACTGGATCTCCCGTGGTAAACTGGCGTGACCAGTCAATTGAAAAACCCATCTTCTTAAAATCAGGAATAATTTTTTCTGCAAAATAGTTGGCGATATTCCACGGATTAACAAATGACGTTACAATTTTTTCTACCTTGGATTCATTTTTTTCATAAAGTCTCACGTAGCTCTTAAAGAGCTCAATAGTGTCTTCCTCACCCCGCTCTATACAAGAGCTTATGGCGAGAATTGGCGTTCCCGTTATGTGCCAAGCCATTGGCCACAAAACATTGTGGCCATTCATTCGCATAAACCGTGCGTGTATGTCACCTATGTTGTATGTTCTCGTATGACCTATGTGCTGAGGACCGCTTGTATAAGGATATGGTGTTGTAAGGAAAAACTTGTCCTTTCCATTACACTCCGGCTCAAATATCTTATCCTCAAACCACTTTGTCTGCCACTTCCGCTCGATTCTTCTCACTTCATTTAGTTCCGTATCTGTCACGTGCATTCCCACTAAAAAAAATTTTACGTGCTAGAAAATTGTTACGTTGATAAGCGACCGTACAGGGACATTTTGAATGTCGCGTATCTCTTTTTTATTAATAAGCACTGCTACTGAAAGTGGAGTTGCCTCCATGTCCTTCAGCATTTCGATAATCTCAACTATAGTGGTACCGGACGTTATGACATCATCCACCACGGCACAGCGCTTCCCCTCCACGTCAGCGAAGTTTTGGCTAAAGGAGCCTGTGACATTCTCAGCTTCCGACCACTTCTGTTTTTTAGGCAAAAATACCGCAAGTTCAGCTCCAATCTCATCAGCGACGAGTGTCGCAAGAGGCACTCCGCTTAACGCAATTCCTACTATAACGTCAGGGCTGCCGTTCTCCAGTATCATGTCTGCCAGTGCAAGAGACACGTACTTGAGCCTTTGAGAGCTCTCCCCGATCTCGCTCCAGTTTACGTAGATATCCTTGGGCTTTGGCTCTGCTGAAGTGGTTGAGCGAGTGAGGAGCCACGTTGCAGTCTCGCGTGACACATTCAGTTCATCTGCTATCTCACCAGAACGTAAACCTTTTTCGCGCAGTTCTACAGCTTTTTTTATTAGATCATTTAAATCTTTCATATTAAGCTCCTAAGATATTAAATTCCTCTATCGTTTCGCCCTTTTTATCCTGATTTCAGAGCCGCAAACTGGACAAACCGTCCCTTTTTCATAATACCTGCCGCAGCCTGTACACCTTCGTTTCCACGTAAGTACCTTCCTAATTTGTGTTTGTAATATCCCTAGAGTTTTGATACCAAGATGCGCCGCGACGTTTTGAATTGCATAATCATCTGTAACGAGTATAGCATTCAGTTCTAAGGCTTTTGCCAATAATTGAAGATCGGTATATGACAGTTTTTCATAGTCGCCAGTAGATTTAGATTTTTCCGTCACGACCTCCATTTCGTCTGAATTTGGTGACTCAATTCTTAATCCTTCTTCAATAAGAATATTTAACACGATTCTTGTATTTTCACTTTTCAATTCATCAATAACTTCAGGGACAGTATAAATGGCGTCACTAATCCTTAAATGATATATAAATACCGAGGAATCTAGCACATAAGAATCTCTCATCTTAATACAAAATGAAATTTATAACATATGCAATTTGTGTAGCATACGCTCTATGAACATCTCCTCTTAAAAGTGATAGAAGCTAACGAACAGTAAGTTGAATAATAAAAATCAGAAAAGCTTGTCTATACGTATTAATGTAGTTCAAACATTCTCAAAAAGGCGTTTAAGAGCTCTCAAATCAGCAAAATAACTTAACGCTCCGATGAGATAGTGTTTGTAGTGAAGAATCGCTTGCCTCCTTTAAAAAGGGTTTTTATTCTAAATAAACACACAAGTCCGGGGGAAATAATTATCACCTTTATATGCTAATAAGTTTACATTATACTGGTGGTGGGTCAAATGGTGAAAATGCCCGAAGAAGTTGTAGAGAACATCAAAATGTACGAAACCCAAAATGTAAGGGAAGAAATGAAAACTATCGCCTTTTCGACAGTAGACGTCGGAGGAGTGCCGAACACGGTACCAGTCGCGTTTGTTATCGTTAAAGATCCAGAAACGATACTAATTGGCGATAACTGGTTTAAAAAGAGTGCTGAAAATCTTAAAAAGCCAAACTCTAGCGTGGCTGTATCAGCGTGGGATAAAAAAGGTGGCTATCAGATTAAAGGTCAAGCAAATTACGTGACACAAGGTCCTGATTATGAGATAATGAGAGAAAAAATAAAATCAGTTAGTGAAAAGCTACCAGCAAAAGGTTGCGTTGTTGTGAAAGTTACTGAAGTTTACAGAATATTGGCAGGACCGACAGGAGGAGACAAATTAGCTTAATGTGTTATTTGTATATATCTGCAAAATATCACTTGACGGGGCAGCCAACAAGCATTCGAAACGTTGCCTCCTGATACGACACACTTTTAAAAGAGCTGAACAGATTTTTTGAACATCTGAAAAATTGTTTTGCTACTCCCCGATGGTGCGAAATACGGGGCTGTAGATCGGATTTTTTTGAAGTACAAAAACAAATATTTACTGACGTATGACTGCTCATGCATCTGTAACTTTTAATTTTAAGTAAATTTATCCAATTTTTTTTATTTTATTCTTTGTAAGTCATATTTGTTCGAAGCTCATATTATTATTAATTTGCTTTTCAAAAGTAACACTGTATAGTCGACTTATGATAGCTATGCTCACCGCAATAACTGTAAATGTATGAAATGAGAAAAAGCAACGTAAATTTCTGATGATATACTTTTATACTTAACTGTCCATAATCAAACTAACGATGCCAGAAGACCTCGTAGATCTTTTAACTAAATTTGGACTTCAAAAAGAAGAGAGTGAAGTTTATGTTCTGCTCTTACGGTCGGGCAGAAAGAACATAACAGAGCTGTCTCAAGCACTAAACCTTGACGCTAAAACTGTAAGAAAAGTGATTAACTATCTCATAAAACAGGGTTTGATAACTCTCATCTCAACCGAACCTGAAACGTTCTTAGCTAATTATCCGATAAAGATAATAAACTCAGTTATAACCCAAGAAAATTCCAAATTAGACAAACTTACAGACTCCAAAGATAAGCTTCTCGAATTGTGGGATGTTGAAAGATTAAAGACTCAGGGAATTCCCGCTGAGTTCTGCCCGGTGGAAGAGGGCTTTAAAATCTTTGATGAAAAGAGGGAGATTATTGATAGAAGGCTCGAAACCTTTACAAGAACAAATAATTGTCTTTGGATACTTTCGACTCAATTCTGGATTTCACGATGGGCAGAGATACTGGCGGAATATTTCGTCGGTAACCAAAACGTATGCAAAATACCGGATTTGAGGATCCTACTCCCTATTACCTCTGGCAACCTCGACGTCGTGAAATCGCTCTCAAGTTGTTTTAACATAAGGCACATGCCCGTGGCAAATAACGTTACAATCATAGTATCAGATGGCAACGAGGCGATGTATACCGGAGTAAAAAACGATGCTCCTGAATTTGAGAATGTAGAGATAACGGCATCTCTATGGTCAAATAACAATGAATTCATTGAGATCCAAAGATCGATATTCCAAAACCTATGGGATAAAGGAATGGAAGCGAGGTTTAGAATACGAGAAATCGAAACTGGCGAACCGGCTGAAGTTACACGAATAATCACTAATTATCAGGATATCATTAAAGACTTCACTTCGCTGATAAACACGGCTCAGAGAGAAATTTTTCTATGGCTCAGAAGTGATGCGTTATCTATTTTCACACCAGTTATTCCAAAAGATGCGAAAGAGCGAGGGATCAATATAATAGTGATGGCAGAAATAAACGAAAACAACCTCGACATCGCAAAGGAGATATCAAAGATTGCAGACGTCAGGCACATCCCACAGCTCATTCACAGTACAGGGATGATTATAGATCATGCCGCAATGCAGGTATTGCTCTACTCGACAAGTGAAACAGGAGCTCAGCTGTATAACTCAATCTACTCTACCTCAAAAAGCTTTATTGATACTCAACATTCGATGATGGAAGATATGTGGAACTCGGGAATCGAATTACAATACAGAGAACAGGAGATTAAAACTGGAAGAGTTGTTCAGACTTTCGACGTATTAAAGAAGCGCGAGGATGTCTATAGGGTGTTCTATGATATGATCGATAAATCCAAAAATGAATTTAACGTCATTCAAACGCGCATGGGGGTTATGAGGCTTTATAATCTTGTTAAAGATAGGGAGATGCCAAAAATAATCTATAGACTTCTCGCACCTATTGAAGAGATAAACATAACAGAAGCACGAAAGCTAACGAGATACTTTGAAATAAGACACCTTGAAAGCGAAACAGGTGCTGGAGTTTTTATCTCAGATGACAAAGAACTATTGGGCACAAGCTACATTTACGATACTGGAAAAATTGACGAAGTTATTTACAAGTCAGCGTTTAAAACTGACATTTCGGAATTCATATCTATTGAAAAAGAGTTGTTTTATAATCTTTGGTATAACGCGACGCCACTTAGCATAAGGGAGCAAGAGCTGCCACTAAGGGTGGAAAAAATAATAGACGTCGATAAGCCGAAAAGACGTATCATTAAGGGCTAGAAGGACGGTGAGCGGCATAAGATGCTCATTTATGCACCAGAATCACCGATTTTACGGCATTCATTATAGAAAGTTTCTTCGATCTAGCAAGGGACCAACCAGTGAAGATTCAGTATATCATTTCATCGAAGCAAACAAAATTTGGCTGATCGATCAAGATGTTAAGAGAAGTTATTCTAAGTAATAGATGTGAATAAAAAGATTACCGCACCAATTAGATTTGAAATTGGACAATGAAACTGCCTACAATTTAGGCTTTGAAATAAATAGAGACTTTACACCGCATTTTATCCAAAAACAAAGCTGACCAACTTGCCGAAAAATAGTATTTAGATTTATTCTTAAGGGTTTTTGTTCAGTCCGATTTTTTGCCCCGTTAGTCTCTGATTATTGAAATCTCAAAAGTTTCATTAAAGTAAATATCTTATCGGCATGATTCTGACGAGCATCAACGCAATTCAGTTACCGCTTGAAAGTGCGACGACGAGAAGAATCTTGCCCATCAGGTGGAGATTACTTACACTTGGTAAAGAGACACCGTGGCAGAAGACCGATTTTCGTACAAAATCTTGCAGGATCGAAATCTATTTTGGACTGTAAGCGCCACGGAAGGAGGCTCCCCATGAAAATAAGTTTTTTGCCTCCTTTTCCCGATAGAACCTTTTAAATCCATCAATTGGCACTTACAGTCCTCACCCTCTGGAGGTGCCGCTCTAAGTTGCTAAAAAGTTGTAATTGATATAAGAGACGCTTATAATTAAACTTTTCGGTAAATCACTGGGTCTAAAAACGAAATACAGAGTAACCTACGAGCAACGACTTTAAGAAGTACACGATACTAGCTTGAGTATTCGAGTACTTTCTAGTAAAGGCAACATCGTATAGGAACTTAGATAGTAACTACTTCGCTGTATTTATAACTGCAATAAGGCCTAATAAGACAAAAATATTGGATTTAGCGTGTAAGACTACCCGGTTACGCCGCAAAGAGGTCTCGACATAAATGGAATTGGTGTTGAAAAAGGAAAACTCGTAACTATTAACACAGCGTCTAGAGAATTTTTAATCGTTATGGGTAAGGGCATACCCACGATGAGATCATTATTCCTGGTTAAAAATAAGATCAATTTGTTAATTGAGTCATAATTTCAGATGGTGTTGTGCCTAACCATCTAAATACTACGTTTGAGGTTCATTAGATGATGGTTTAAAGAATCTTATTGGTCTAACACCTTTACTTTCAATTAAGTTAAGATTGAAAATGTCTTTAACTCCACAACAATTTATGATAAGTGTTATTAAAACCCATGTTAAAAATAGTATAAACAAAACAATTCTGGGACGCGTAGTAAGATGGAAGACTTTGCCGTTGTATTTGATGGTGCTGGAACACTTTTAAGAAAGTATCGCGTTGCAAAAGACGTTTATAACGATCGAGTCTTATACGGAATCGTATCATTAAGCCTCGTAGGAACTCGGCGCGACTACGCTCTTGTAGTTTTCCAACTTGACGTGCCGAGGCAACTAGAAGGAGTACCTTCCGATTTACTAATATCACGTTTTGTTAAGCGATATGACGTAGCACTAGAAGTAGTCTGTGCAAATTCGGACATTACCAACGAAGACGTAATAAAATCCGTGACTCAAGATAGAAAGGCACTCGTACAAGATTTGTTCGAAGTGCTACGTGGAGTGAGTTTACGACTGTAAGCATAGTCGTTTTACTGGTATAGCAATGGTGGTTGACGTCGATAGTGGTACAATTCCTTATGTCCTTGCAACGTGTGGAGACCTATTCAAAGGCACTGAAAAACGTTGTCGATGAATTAAAAAGCATGGGGGCCAAGATATTCATAGCGTCTGGCGACGCCAAAAATACGCTGTACTCACTTGCCCTTTGCATAGACATTCCATATGAGCAGGTGATAGACATAGCGACTCCGACGGTAAAAGAGAGACTTGTAAAAGATTTAAAGCAAAAATACGGACTCGTGGTAATGGTTGGAGATGGTATAAACGACATACCTGCCTTAAAATCTGCTGATTTAGGAATACTGACTGTGCAACAAAAAGAAGAGCGCCCTAACGTATTATATGACGCTGCTGATGTGGTGATAGAAAACATTAAACAGCTGCCAGAAGTCGTAAGAAAGATTATTATGGATAAAAACTATAAAAATAACGGGTCGCAGGAGGCAACATCTTAATGTCCCACTTTTTAGAAGTTGAAAACTTGGTTGTGAAGTTTGGAGATTATGTAGCTTTGGACAACATAAACCTTACATTAAACGAGGGCGAAATACTCGGCGTAATTGGTAAAAGTGCAGCTGGAAAAACTGTATTGCTCCATGCAATAAGAGGATTGCAAGATTATAAGCCAACGAGTGGGAAGATTTATTATAATATTGCCTATTGCGTAAATTGCAGATATGTCGATATTCCCAGCAAGCGCGGCCTGCCGTGCCCGAAGTGCAGCGGTGCAATGAAACTCGAACGGGTTGACTTTTGGGCTGAAGAGAACAATGAAATACAGCGGGATATAAAAAATAGGATAGCTATAATGCTGCAAAGGACGTTTGCGCTGTATGGGGATGAACGAGCAATAGAAAACGTGATGAAGAGCTTCATTGAAGTAGGTTATTCGGAACCTGAAGCAATATATAAAGCATCTGAGCTAATCGATCGGGTTAAGCTGTCGCATAGGATGATGCACGTTGCGAGAGATCTGAGTGGCGGAGAGAAACAGAGAGTTGTTCTAGCGCGCCAACTTGCAAAGTCCCCGATGATTTTACTGGCTGACGAACCGACGGGTACACTTGACCGAAAAACAGCCGAGGTAATTCACAACATCATTTTAGACGTAGCAAAAGCTGAGAATATGGCTGTTTTGATAACCTCTCACCTCCCTGAAGATATCGAGTCTGTAGCTGACAGAGCTATTTTACTTGAAGATGGAAAGATAAAGGACGAAGGGGACCCGAAGCAAGTCATTGATCGATTTTTAAGCGCGGTAGGTCACATTCAAAAGGAAGAAGCACCCTACGGCGAACCAATTGTCAAAGTAGATGAGCTAGAGAAAAAGTATATCACCCTCGATCGCGGAGTAATAAGAGCCGTAAATAATGTCTCTTTTGATATTAACGAAGGAGAAATATTTGGCTTAATTGGCTTAAGCGGAGCTGGAAAAACTTCGGTTTCAAAAATCATAGCTGGGGTAATGGAACCGACAAACGGTGAAGTGTTCGTTAAAATTGGCGACGACTGGGTGGATATGTCGATCCCAGGACGAGAGAACAGAGGACGGGCCAAACTTTATATCGGGATGCTGCATCAGGAGTATGATCTCTATCCGTTCAGGGATGTCCTTGATAACCTAACGAGTAGCATCGGGCTAGAGTTACCAGCTGAATTATCTGAACACAAGGCAATTCAGACCCTGATGACAGCAGGATTTAGTGAAGAAATGAGCGAGAGAATATTGAGCAAGGTCCCAGACGAACTAAGTCAAGGAGAGAGACATAGAGTTGCTCTCGCACAGGTTTTGATTCGTGAGCCGAATCTTGTAATTCTAGATGAACCAACAGGAACGATGGACCCAATAACTAAAAAAGATGTAGCAAATTCGATTCTTTCGGCTCGAGCTGAAATTGGCGAGACTTTTATGATTGTGTCACACGATATCGACTTTGTATCAGAAGTTTGCGACAGAGTTGCGCTCATGCGAGGCGGAAAGATCATTTCAGTAGGTGAGACCGCACACGTATTGGACCTCTTGACAGAGAGAGAGAAGGTTACAGGGTAACTGACACTAATTTTAAGACGATAGTTCATGTTCGTTGAATTAAATGGCACTAAGGTAGAACTTCCCCCGGACGTTGTAACTTTACGCGATGTCGTAGAATTCGCGAGAACTGAGTATCACGAAGGTTTGGTCGTAGGTATAGTGAAAGGTAGAAGGGCGCAAAAGCTCGAAATCGTCAAAGAATACGCTATACAAACATCCAAAGGTGAAATTAAAATTGAAATTAACGACGAAACCAAACTACTATGGTTTAAGAATTATGAGAAGTTTGTCGGGAAGTAAAGTTACATTGGTCACAGCCACACGTGGCATCAATTGGTCCCGTAGTTACAGACTTAAGCGTAGATCGTAGCGAGCGAGAGTATCAGAGATGGGATGTGATCTACAGCCTTGGCGGATTTGATAATTCAAATACGTATCTAACATTCATAAAACGACGCCACACCACCTCTTATGGCACACATGCTGCTGTCGGAAAGACCACTGCAGGCAAAAACGTGCTTGAAAAATTGGAGAACGGCGACGTAATACAAAAAATTGAACCAATTGAACAATGGGAACTCGTCACTAATAAGTTTACCACGTCCGATCTCGATCTAAAACTAGAAGACGGAATGGAAATATACACGTATGTCAAAGTCGTGCTTTCTAGAGACGCATCAGAAGGTGTTGAGCATTTTCTTGCCCTTGTTAAGGACGGTTATTTTAGGGTCGACGCTACCACAAATTCTTATATTCTTTCCTCACGCTTAAAAGGTAGATCGTGTCCCTTCGAGATAAGAGACGTACGAGGCGAAGGATCTGTTACAATCAGAACAGCTGGAAGCAGTTTTGGAAACGTGTATATCTACAAAAAAGATGCATCGTCAAACCCGAATCATTCAGTAATCGGCTACATTAGTGAGGGATTAGAGTTCATTAAACTTGCAAGGGCTGGACAGCAGCTGAAAGTTGAAACTGATCCTGTTCGCATTATGTTTTTGGGCAAAACGTACTGATTCTATTGAGCAAGAACTGAAAAAATTTGATTTAGAAGCTCGAAAAAATGGGATATGCCGGGGACGATGCGGTCATAGTGAGTCAAATCCCACTGAACACCGTTGACATTCTTAAATCTAAAAGGATACAAACGTTTGCAATTCCTGCAAAGAACCTACTCAAAGTAGAATTATATGATGCCACAGCTCCAAAGACGGTATCGTATTTCAGGACCGTCACAGGGCTGAGAGACAACCCGGTGGGATCACTTGGGGTCTATGTAACGTACGGAAAGACCATAATTTTCAGAAGCCAGACAAAGGAAAGATTCGAGCTTGTGCCGGAAAATCTGCCAATAGAAATAGTGAAAAACGGAGAGATTGGGGTCACAAATCAGGCTGCAAAACACGCGGGTTTAGTCGGTGTGAGGTTAGAAGATAACAACAGGTATGGGCCAACCGGCGAAAAATTTAGCGGCACAAATGTCATAGGCAGGGTAGTTGAACCTGGGGCATTGAAGGAAGTAAAAGAGGGCGATATGATCTATGTGTATGAGGCCCTGTAAATAATATTATTAGATAATTATAATATAAATTATTAAAATATATTATAACTGATAAATCGCGAGATAAGATGAAACCTAGATGACGTTACAAAAATGGTCGTTCTTTCAAATTCAAGCCCTATCTTACCAAGCGAACTTGCACTGCGGGCGTACGAACTATCCACTGATGCTATTGTTAAAGAGACATGTTTTGGACTAATGGTGACAGGTGATGGAAAGGCAGTAAATGAACTGATAACAGAGCTAAGAAAACTCGATCCTTCTGGTATTTTCGTAAAGGATAGGGGCTTCCAACCAGGAGATTCGAGGAGATGTCGTGCAGTACGAGGGCGGGGGCCCAAGACCCGGTTTTCATCAGCTCGAAAAAGAATCTGAAATCCTGCCATCAATTTCGCGTGGTTTAGAGACAATTGATAAACCCGCTAAGGAGCAAGGGCGCAAAAAACGCCGAAAGTTAACGATTGACGATTTAATGAAGATAATTGAAGAAGAAGTGGAAGAGGAGGAGTAAATGGTTAAGATTCTAGTTTATCCATCTAACAGTTTGATTCTATCAGATCTCGTGGCAAGATTTGGGCACGAACCCTTAACGTTAATGCGGGTAGTCAGGCGTAAGGTAAGTGAAGTCGGCATTGATTCCCCGCCTTTGAACATTACGCCTGATGATCCAAAAATAGGCCTAAAGTACGCTGCGGTCGATGTTCCACCCGGCGTGAGGGGGCGGATGGCTCTACTCGATCCACTAATTGAGGAGGCCGACGCTGCAATTATTGTCGACAATGCTGATTACTCATTCGGGTGCATGGGATGTGCGCGCACCAATGAGCTGGCAAAGTACATAATAAGGAAGAAGAACATCCCGCGACTCGAACTTACGTATCCAGCCGATGACGAAGAGGCGAGGGACTTCGTCCGAAAAATACGAGATTTTTGTGAGTCCTTAAAGAAAAAGGAGGAAGTACCCGCGTGAGTCAGAAAATCAAAATTGCTCATTTATCCTGCGGGTCAGAATACAGCGGCATTCAGAAGGAAATAGAAGATGCAGTAAACAGCGTAAACGCCGAGTTAGTTTATCCTGAAGTTGATACGGAAACGATCAAGGATGCTGTAAAAGAGTGGGGGTTAGAAGTCGCAAGTCCTGATTTACAACTTATGATTGCACGGGCAAAATCCATCGTAGAAGGAGGATTTCCTGTTGATGCGGTGTTTATCTCGACGTGCTTCAGATGTGCTGAGGGTGCGATAACTCGAAGTGAGTTAAGGCGGTATATACACGAAAAGGCGCACCTCCCCGTCATCAGCTATTCTTTTACAGAACGAACTACCGCCGAAACGCTGCTTACCCGAATGGAAGCACTGGTCACGACAGCCTTACGAAAGGGCTTGCTTGCACGTGAAAAACAGAATGGACTGACTGCAGGGATAGATTCGGGATCGACCACCACTAAGGCTGTCGTAATGAGAGACAACGAAGTAATTGGAGTCGGGTGGGTTGATACGACAGAGGTAATTAAAAGCGCAGAGCTTGCGTATAATAATGCGCTCACGATGGCTGGAGTTGATCGTAGTGAAATTCAGGCCCTTGGAACTACGGGCTATGGTAGAATTCTCATTGGAGATGCGCTAAAAGCCGATCTGATTCAAGAAGAGCTAACCGTGAACTCCAAAGGAGCAGTCTATCTCGCTGAAATACAAAAAGGTCCTGCAACGGTTATAGACATTGGCGGAATGGACAACAAAGCGATCTCCGTAATCGACGGCATACCTGGAAGTTTTACGATGGGCGGCATATGTGCTGGAGCTTCTGGCCGATTCCTCGAAATGACGGCGAGGCGCCTTGGCGTCGATATAACTGAACTAGGCCCCCTTGCATTAAAGGGAGACCACCGGCGCTTGGCAATGAATAGTTACTGCATTGTGTTTGGAACGCAAAGCTTGGTTAATGCACTTTCACTCGGTTCCACGAAAGAAGATGTAGCTAGCGCTGCGTGTTTTAGCGTTGCAGAACAGGTCTTTGAACAGCAGCTTCAAGAGTTAGAAATAGTTGAACCGGTAATAATGGTGGGTGGCACATCGCTAATTGATGGCCTAGTTAAAGCCATGGGCGACTTATTGAAAGTAAAAGTGGTGGTTCCTCGATATTCTCAGTATATAGGAGCAGTTGGATCAGCCTTGCTCGCCAGTGGGTTTATAGCGTAGCGGAGGATGTTGGACCAAGACTTTGTGTCGTGATAAAATTGAGATATAAAAGCCGTTTAGATAGATGGTTCACATTTTAGATAGATGGTTCACATGATAGAGTCAGAAAAAGTAATTGTAGAATCTCCCGACGAACGAGGCGCAAAGTTAATAGAAGAACTTACAAACGATATTTTAACAGATCTTAATATAGCGCGGAACATTGACAACATCAAAATTTACGTAGATCCAAATGAGCCGGTTTTTATACTTTATGCAAGACTTAGCATAACACTTCCGAGCGTCAGAGTGTCAGACGTTGCAAATATGAGCCACACGGAAGACGGACTGAAACTTGAAATCAAAAATGAGCAGTATGCCTTTAGTTTGATCGACAAACTTACAGAACTATATGGCAGAGCCAACATTTTACAATTAGACAGATATACACTGCTCGTAGCTACTGACGACGACATTCCTGATATCATCGTATTTGAGCCTATTGAAGAGCTAAAACGCAAAATTATTGACTCTATAAGGCGTATTGCGCCTGAAGGATATAGAATCATAAAGCACGATATCACCAATAAGTACATACTCTTTATTGCTTCTGAAGAGCCTATTAAAGACGAGTGGTTGGAAAAAGGAGAGACGCTAGTAGAAGAGATGAGAGAAGCTTAAATGTTAGAGCCGTTGATGTATACAGGTGGAGTTTATAGGCACGATGAGTTAATAGAACTCGTTGAAGATCTCGGCGGTTATGTACTGCAAAAAAATGTGATGCAACTTGAAGTCGTGCTTTTAATTGTTGTTCCAGTCGAGGACATTGATGTCGTCGAACAAAAGGCGGCCCAACTTTTAGGCACTGTAGGTAGGGCCCCACTTATAGGTGCAGAAATCGCTGTGGTGGCTCCAAGCCTTGCATATCATCACATGCCACACCCTACGTGCGATATTGCAGAATATTTACGCAGGAAAGGAGCCAAAACGAATATAATAGGACTCGCAAGAGGGGTGGGAAGACGGGCAGCGCAACTCACGAAAAGTGAGCGAGGTCTGATAAATGAACATGATATTGCGATATTCATATTCGGAGACTTCGAAAGCTGCATAACTGAAGTGAAGTGGGAACTCTACAACGATTTAGATATTCCGGTCATAGTCACTGGCGGCCCTCAATGTAAAGCTGTTCCTTATGCATTCGCTTATATCAGTGGAATTGGAAGACGGGCCAAAGGCTTTCACAAAGAATATGAGCTGTCAATCCTTGAGGACATCGCAACAATTAGTGGCAAAGCACTTGACGAGAAACGAGAGGAACTGGCAAAAGACCCACTTTGTGTTAATCCGTTAAGAGTGATGGATGAGCTTAATCAACAGATTCCTGAGATTACAGAGAGCCTCTCACCAACTCCAATCACCTTGCATTTGGATGGTATGCGGGTTAAATTGCCATATGATGAATATTCAGAAAAAATAAGGGAAATCAAGCTTATAGAAGGACCGTACCTGTCGGAGTTAGCGGATGTCTGCCCCTCGCGTATGAGGGGGTATATTATCCTAAAAATCAAGCCAAAATCCGTCACAGGATTTGCGCTGTAAAAGGTAATGTTAAAAACCTCTCTCAAACAACACTTGTACGACTGGTAAAAACGATAAGTGGGATTTTAAATTGAGCTCCCAGCAAAGTTATGCACTTTAAAGACGGTTGAAACACAACTCGTAAAATCTTTATATTGTTGAAGTTATAGGGGCTCGACCTCATGCTGTCATACCAAAACTTTCCATACCGCTTAACTAAAAATTCTAACATAGATCTAAACCGTTGAACTTCGAGCATCGTTGCAAATGTGGCACTCGAAATGTGATCTCCACTTAAAATGTATGTAAGAATCACAGTCTGACTTGGTATGGCAAAAGGTCAAATACTCCCAATTCTGTCAGCACCTGCATGATGTTAATGCATCTCTCCTCACCAAGGATAACATGCACGAACAAAGTAATACGTACGTCTCTTCTCTGCTTATGTTAATCTAATTTGGATGACAAAAAGGTCTGGTCGTTAATATCTGATAGATACTTAAATTAGATTCCTACTGCATTGATTAATCGTATCAACTCGTTGAATGCTTCGACTTCTGTTTTCAGAACTTCATCGCGCGCCATGCTTATACTCATCTCGCCATCAACAGTGAGTTGTTCCGGACCCCGTCTCACCATCCTATAAACCCCATCTGATCTCAGTGTTTCTTCAACCTCTCGATCGTGTACCAATGCCCTTCCTGGTATGATGACGGTTTCCTGCAACTCACTTAAGTCAAGTTCTTTAATATCGTCTATTGTGATAAGACAAGCAATTTCTTTTTCAGTGTGAACCACATTCACGTTAGGAGCTATCCTCTTAAATATGGAACGTAAAAATGGCGCGGCTATTGCTCCCGTGATGATGGTGGCCTCTTTCTCAACGCTCGGCAGATATTTTTCAGGGTTAGTAGCTATGTAGAAGGGTGAACCAATTTCTGGATCCCATAACGGAGTGCCGGTTACGCGCATCTTATACGTGCTGTTTATTTCACTCACCATGTCCCTGAAGCTTTCTATTGGTTGCGTATCGATCCCACTTATTATGGGTTTATTGCTGAGAATTAACCCCTCTTTTGAGCTATTCGCGAACCTCATCAAAATTAACCCTTTAGCCCCCATCTCTTCGAGATCATCACACGTTTTCCTCAAAACATCTCCGTCATTTACTCCAGGGATGATGACTGCAGCACCATAAACGTCGCATGACTTACAAAACACCTTAAGACACTCGAGCGATACTACCGGCGTTGAGTCTTTCATATATTTGGCCCGTAAAGTCGGATCCGTCGCGAACACCGTAAATGAAACTTCCGTTACGTTGTTGTTTATTAAAGCCTCAGCGTCATTCGGGTCATCGAGACCTTTTCCACTCGTATATCCCAGATGAATTGGTATCTGTAAGCTCGAAAGCAGTTTCGTAAGATCGAGTAGCTCTGGATAACAGCTGACATCTCCACCACCGCTAATTGTCACCCGCTCCGGATCGTCCAAACTCATTTTGAGCTTCGCGTGAATTTCCTGCGCGATTGTTAAGAGCGGTTTAAATCCGGCGTACCTTTCGGCAATCGCTCTTCCACAATAATCGCACCCTTTACTAAGTGGCGAACAGTGACGACACCCAAACGACGGGAAATCTCCTACTTGTTTAAAATAACAGTACGTACAAAAACCACGGCAATCAAGTCCAGGCCTTCCCCCTACGTCTGCGAGCAACTCCATCGTATCACAATTAAAAAAGTCAAAAATTTATCAATTCATGTTTATTAATCTATAAAGACATAAAAGTTTGTAAAAATTAAAAAAAAAGTTAAAAAATAAAAAGAGGAACTGATCTTAGAACGGGTTTGGAAGGCCGATTTCGGTCCTTTCCTGCCGCGTCTTCGCAGATCTGTCCCACTTATTCTGCGCAAGCTTTGTCAACATCTCCATGCCATCTTTTCCCGGGTCAATGGGCTTCGTTTCAAACAAGCCCACGTCAACCGCACTCTGGAACAGGTCCTTTCCAACCTTTGTCCTCGGCATTACGGTTGACCAGCCAAGAGGTGAACCGATCGATCCAGTCGATATGTCCGCTGTCCTCGCTGTGAGATCGGGGCATATGTAGCACCCGGGCTGCACATAGTTATGCGTAAGCTTCACTGGTACTCCTATCTCGTCGCCCGCCATAGTTGTTACAATCATCTTACCCTTAGTTACATCCATCTTCGTAACTTGTTCGAGGTTGACTTTATGTAACTCCTCTATGATCGCCTTGATACCCTCATAGTGGAAATTCTCTGTACAGAATATACCTACAAGGAGAGCTAGGGATTTCGGCAGGTGCCGTGCTCCAAACGGATACAGCTGCATCTTTCGAAGTGCGTACGTAAGGCAGTGCATCCCAACAAATCCTATCTTGTCAAGACCATATTCCCGTGCTGCAGTCTTCATTGCGTCATTCATCGGGCAGAGAACATATTTGGTTCCTGCAGCAGCTATGATTTCTTCTGGGGTGGTGGCTACGTACGGTTGGGGATTCCACGGCTCATCAGTTGGCATGGCTACTAATGCTCCCTCGATAGCCTTAGTCTCAAGCGCGTGGATTAACAACGCGCTAACGATTCCACCGTCTTGCGCTTTCTTTTGCAGTGCCTTGTCGGTAGTTCTGACCGTCATTATGTCTAAGTACTTTCCAAGGACCATCTACTCCACCCCCATTAGCCTCTTCTCGATCATTTCAAAGGTCGGTTCAAAGCTCCTTGGGCATTGAGCAAAACACGCGCCGCATTTAATGCAGAGTTCTTGATTGACGTGAGGCCTTCCGTAATCCATTTCTATAGCCCTTGTCGGACAAGCCATGGCGCACGAGCCACAACCTATACAAAGACCCTGGCCGACGATTTTCACGAGAAGGTCACATCCACACGCGAAACCCGCAAGTGTAGCAAGCGGGGTAAGATATTCAATATCTCCACCTACTGCCGCAAGTATCGTGTTCGCAATGGCCTCAGCACCCGTCGGACATCCTGGAAGCGCAAAGTCGACTTTGACTAGGTTTGAAATTGGTACGAAAGACTCGTGCATTGGTTTTGCTGACTGCCCCCCCACACTAAATCGAGTTATGTTTCCAGTGGTAGCGCATCCCCCTAACGCAACCAAGTACTTCGAGATTTTTCTAATCTTCTTTATTTCTTCTACCTGTCTCTTGTCCTGTAAACACACAGATCCGTGAACTATCGCTATATCAATGTCCTCGTCTGGAACCTCCCTGACATCGAGAAGCGTAGTTTCATATCGGTAGTCTATAGCGTTCAGCAAATCAAGCAGGATGTCGTAGTTGTCCGTTAAAGACACAAGACAACCGGTACATCCGCTGAATACAGAGGTCAATACCTTCGGTTTTGATACAGCCATTTCCTTTACCTCTTCTTGGACATCAGGGGGTGTGACGGTTATCTCTGGTGCTGCTTCTGCCGGCTTCTCTTCTGGCGGGTTCGTTCTCTCCATAGTTAAAATCCCCTCGGCATCCTTTGTTTTTGTTCTTGAAAAAAGCTTCATATGTATTCCTCTACTTCCTTTTGAATCAGTTCAATTGCATTTAGAAGCGATCTTTCAACTTCTTCCGTAAGCCCAAATTCGATTTGCCTCCAACTTTTAGGTTGACACGCAATTATGACGACGTCGCTCCTTTGACTCAAATCTTGAAGCGGCTTTGAAGTCGTCCAACATTGATGATCGACGTAGTTGTCCACATCGATCTCATCCATAGAAAATTTTCTGAGATCTCCTGGCGTCCCCCCGAAATCAATTGAATCGACAAGTACAAGCTTCTTGCATTCTAAAATTCCGAACAAGAAGTAACCTCTGCCTACATCAACAACTTTTAAACGTTGAGAGCCGTTTAATTTCTGCTTTAGGATTGGAACTAATGCCGTTGCAAATCCGTTATCACCGTAAAGTGGATTACCGCAGCAAGCGATAACGACTTCAGCATCGCAAATCGAATCGCTCACCTTAAATCATCTTCCTCTGCAACACATCTCCTTCTGGTCCGAGTACCGATCACATGCGTAGCACACGAGTTACAAGGATCATAAGCCCTCACTATAACTTCTGCATACTTGTAGTGATTCCCTTCAAATGCCTTGCTGATAGTGGGATAGTTCCACGTTGTCGGGACAAGACAGTTATAGTAGCTAATCCTGCCATCCACGACTTTCGCCATATGAACATTTGCACCTCTAGCTGCTTCGTTGATACCTATTCCCAACTTGTTGGTACCGTCGTTGTCCGGCTTTGTTTTGGTAACACCGCTTGTGTTCAGCTCATCAAGTATATTCTCGGAACGATGCACAAGTGTTGTAAGTTCGTGCATTCTTGCAGCGTGTATGCCCATAGCTCCCCTTTGGGTGAAGCCTTTGAACTTTACTGCTCGCGCTCTTGGCCCGACTTCTACAGGCTCACCGCCGATGAGACAAATCGTATTGTTTGCCTCTTGACCGACTTCAAGTGAGCTATAAAAGTTATTTGGCAGCTCTTCGTTGAAGTTGTCGACTGGAAACGCATTCCTGTCTCCATGCGTCAAATGCGTTGCAAACACGTTGTAGTCATGTATACCCATATCGGCTGGATAATCTGAATCCTTGAACAACCCCAACATGAAATCAACGTGGTCCTTTGTGAGTTCTTCATACTTCCTGAGGTCTGCCATCAGCTTATTTTTAGCAAGCTCGCTGATGTTCCTCGCCATGCCACCTATGACGATATCGGGTGCGTGAATGCCCTCGCCACCAGTCACGTCAATTATGTGTTGAGCAATCTTCCTCATACCCTGACATCGCTTCATCGCTTCGGCGTAGACGTTCGCGTCAAAACCAATCCCACATCCGAAGTCCTGGAAAACTAAAATGCTGTGAAGCGGATGACTATGCATTTTGTTCGCTACTCCAGCCAGTTCCCTTAACAACATACCGTCCTTCGGCGGTTCAACGTTAAGGGAGTCTTCTATCGCCTCAGTCGAAGCGCATGAATGACTAACGGGACATATACCACATATCCTTGACGTCGCAAGCGGTGCGAACTCCATTGGCTTGCTTAAGAGGAACTTTTCAAAATTTCTGACTGGCGTTATGCTGAAGTAATTGCCCTTCTCCACTATGCCATCATCATTTGTCTCTAGAACTACTTTAGAGTGACCTTCGACTCGCGTTACAGGGGCCATTTCCACTATATTAGCCAAATTTTACCCTCCTTGTTGCTTAATCTCTAATTTAAGTTTTAAAATTTTATAGGTTTCTTACTATAAAAATTTGATTATTGCACGAGTTCTTTCTATAAAAGCTTGATTATCGCGGGAGTTTCTATCGTGTAAGAGGATTCTGCTACCAATTTTAATTGTAATACTTCTCATCTTATATTCGTTTATTGTTCAAATGGCTTAAGTAACAAATGAATGCGTTTTAGCCATTTCGGCCTTTAAGTCCGTAAGTACTGTTCTGTTCCAAAGAAAAAGAGCTATACGAGCAGTAAACAAGTGTATAGACTGTGAAGCAGTGTGACGTTATATTCCTCCAAATTGCCCCTTTAAATTTACCAGCAAGTAAAGAGAATGATGATGCCTATTCTCTGACGTTACACATTGACGTTGAGTTAACTACAAGTGTGAGGACTTTCAACCATTAAACTGTGTAAAAACTAAACAAATCATCGTTTTACGGCAAAGCAATGTTCAATCCTTAATTTGGAATCTTATTTCTTTTTTCTTCAAAAAATCAAATATCGTGTTTTTAACTTCTTCTAACGTGTACTCGCTACTGTCAAATAGTCCATTATTTTGTAATGCAATGCCCACATCATCATCACTCGTACCACATACCTGTATCACTATAGAGTCACGAGTCTGACTTGACCCTTCGTAAATTCCGTCTATATCTCCATCTGTTATACCTATTATCGGAATGCCAAACCTTGATAAAATGTCTTCACAAATATTCGTCGTATCATCTCCGATGGTAATCACACATATAATTCCTTTTCCTATCACTTCAAGGACAGAGTTAGCAGAATGATCTATAAACACAACTTTACCCTTTTCCAACCGCCTGTGAGGAACGTCGGTACTTGAAAAACTACTCTTTTTACCCCTTCTCAGGTCCCCACTTTTTATGTATACAGTTTTCAAATCAATGTCCCTTATTTTATCATATCCATGTGTTTTGATTTGCACCCCTTTAATATCCACTAGTCGGCCATTTTCTGATACGATTACGACGTTCTCATCCATTACCTTTCCAACTACGATTCCGCTGATTAAAATGTGCTCTCCTACTTTTGCACCGTGTAGACGTCTTGAGGTCAGACTACCTTCCTCATCGATCTCTATCTCTCGTTTGGGTTTTATTGTGAGTTCAAGACCGAGTTCGTCGCTCAAACGTGCAGCAACGTCGTGGACTACGGCCGCTTTGTAACCATCCTCACCGAGCCAGAGTATAACGCGCCCGTCGCTGAATCCAAGTCTTTCAACTTGGATAACAGTCCTACTGACCTTTGAGGAGACGATTTGGCCAAAAATTTCTCCGGTGAGATGCGTTTTTCCGCAGTTTGCTAAAACTAAGACATCTAACTCTGAAAGATAGTTCAAAGCAGCGCTTGTTTGCATGTTCTTTGATGTGTCGACAAAATTCTCAAGTAATGAGTCCTTAGCAGCAACTCTGCCCATCGTGCCCCCAATAAGCGCATATAAGGATCCAATTTCACGTAAAACGCGTATCACGCTAATAATTCGCCCACTATCAATAATTTCAGGACCGTGAATTACCAATCCGATTTTAATAGGGCTACCCTTCATACGAGTGTTTTCCTGCCTCCACTAACGAGGCGCCGCTTTAACATAGTTTTACATAATGTATAATTTTACAGTTAAAAATGTTAACGACATAGTTAAAACCTTCACCCAAATATGATACGAGTCAGAGTTAGCAGAATAACTTCCAGTAAGTTGCCATCATCGTCGACAAGAGAGGGTCTCTTTACCTTCGGGTTGAAAAATCAAGGTTGTAGCATCTTTGGGTGCACACAAAAAAAATGTATATGAAGCTTGATGTCGATAAGAATGGGTGTGCGCAGCGCATCAAATAGCAAAGACATACGTACTAGCGCTATTTCTAGATTCTCTTTATGTCAAGATGCTGCTCTAAATATTTCTTTCAATTGTTTTAAGGTTGATGTGTGTTATACCTAATTTTTTAGTATATGAATGATATAATTTGAGCGCGTGAAAAGAGTTTCGTGTAGTACGTGGAAGCGAACGGTTAATTTTTGGTTACACTAAAATGAGTTTATTAGAGGGTCTTATTCAACCGTTACGCTCTTGGCTAAATTACGCGGTTGATCGATGTCAGCGCCTTTATTCTTCGCAACGTAGTACGCTAATAACTGGAGTACTACCGCTGAAAGTATTGTCGAGAATATCTCCTCAACATCCGGTATTTTCAATACAAAATCAACGTATTTAGCGATTTCATTGTCTGAAACACTTGCAATTGCTATTACATATGCATTTCTCGCTTTTACTTCCTTAATGTTACTGAGAATCTTATTATAGGTAGTGCCCTGTGGAGCTATTGCTATAATTGGTGTGCCTTCAGTAATTAAGGCGAGTGGACCATGTTTTAGCTCTCCAGCAGGGAATCCCTCAGCTTTTATATAAGATATCTCCTTCATTTTAAGGGCGCCTTCGAGGGCAAGAGGATAGTTTACGCCTCGCCCAATGAAATAACAGCTGTCAGCTTCACAGATCCTTGAAGAGCACTTTTCAATGTCGCTTATATCGTCGAGAAGTGATTCCATAAGTACAGGTAAATACTTGAGCGACGTAATCATATGTCGTGAGGTCTCAAAATCGATTGTGGTCGAACTAAAGTTTCTAATTCTTGCGAGATAAAGCCCGAGCATAAAGAGTATCACTATTTGAGACGTGAAGGTCTTCGTAGCCGCAACGCCAATTTCAATGCCTGATCGCGTGAATACTACCTCATCTGCCTTACGCGTTATAGAACTCCCTGGAACATTAGTTATTGCGAGAGTCTTGAACCCTTGGGACTTAGCTTCTTCTAAGGCAGCGAGTGTGTCTGCAGTTTCACCTGATTGACTAATGCAAATAGCAACTGAGTTCTTACCCGATAGCGAGTTGTTGTACCGGAATTCGGAGCTGTACTCCACCCTGTACAGGGATCCGCAGCATTTCTTCAAGCACATATTTTCCGATAAGCCCGGCGTGATATGATGTCCCACAAGCAAGAATTGTTATACTGTTAAGGTTGTGGACTTTCTTTTCGAGCATTTCAATCTCTCTGAAGTCCACGATGGCCTCAAGCTCTGAGAGCCTGTCCTCCATTGTCTCTCTAACCGATCTCGGTTGCTCGTGTATTTCCTTTAGCATATAGTGATCATAGCCCGCTCGTTCAGCGTCTTCGACACCCCAGTTTATTGTAATTTCTTTATACGGCACTTTTGTCCCGCTAAGTGTCGAAATTTCGACATTATTACCCTTAAGCGTAACCACTTCTCCATCGTTGACGTAAACGACCCTATTCGTAAACTTTAGAATTGCAGGTACGTCACTGGCGATGAAATTCTCGTTATTTCCAAGCCCAACGATCATCGGGCTGCCTTTTCTGGCTGCTACAATTGTGTCAGGCTCATTGTCCGATATAACAGCAATTGCGTAGGACCCCCTGACATGCAAAAGCGACTCTTTTACGGCAGTTGTAAGATCACCGTTGTAGTGCTCTTCAACAAGATGTGCAAAAACCTCGGTATCAGTATCAGAGTTAAATATATGTCCATTTCTTATGAGCTCTTCTTTTAAGCTTTGAAAATTCTCTATTATACCGTTATGAACAACCGCAAGATTGCCATTACAGTCTGTATGAGGGTGCGCATTAGTAGAAGAGGGAGTGCCATGAGTTGCCCAGCGGGTATGACCAATCCCAGTATGACAGTCAGCTCTTATATCTAGGATTGTTTCAAGTTCAGATATCTTTCCTTTGGATTTCGTTATGTCAATTTCTCTGTCGTTCAGTGTTGCTATTCCCGCAGAATCGTAACCCCTGTATTCGAGCCTCTTCAATGACTCTATAAGTATTGGAATCACGCTTCTGTTTCCAACACACCCAACTATCCCACACATTTGATCGTCTCGTTTTCAACGTTCGTCAATTTCAGTAGGCTCTTTAGATAGGCGAACTTAATATCGTATAAAAGTTACGCTTTCGTCATTGGTTTTTTTAGTTTGTAAAGTAAACAATTAGCGCTATAACTAAGTAATGTACTATTCTAAAATATTATTAGTCAGCTAATTTGATATTTTTTGATTTTAGATACTTTTTTATCACAAAAATGACTAATTATCAAAAACATGAAGGTCTTACTTGTAGGCTCAGGAGGGCGAGAACACGCGATAGCGATGGCAATAAAGAAAAGTGAACCAGAACCAAAACTCTATGCGGTTATGAAATATAAAAATCCTGGTATCGCTCAGATGTGCGAAGATTACCTGCTGGTCAATGAAACGGATATAAATAAGGTAACAAGTTATGCTGACAAATTTGATTTGGTGATAATTGGGCCTGAAGCGCCTCTGGCGGAGGGGATTGTCGATGCCCTTGAATTGGCTGGAGTAAGAACGTTTGGACCCACAAAAAATGCTGCCATGATAGAATCAGATAAAGGTTGGGCCCGTTCTTTTATGTCTAAACATGGAATTAAAGGGTGTCCGAGATATGAACTTTTCAGCGATTTATTGGAGGCAGACAAATTCATTAAAGATAACATTGACAAAAGAGATCTCGTTATAAAGCCCGTTGGATTGACTGGAGGTAAAGGGGTAATCGTTGTTAACGAATATAAAGAGGGCAGTGATTACCTCAAGAAATTGCACGGGCAAGTGATAATTGAAGAGTGTCTTTTAGGGGAAGAATTTACCATACAAGCATTTGTTGATGGACACGGTCTATCCTCTGCTCCAGCGGTTCAAGATCACAAGCGCGCTTATGAGGGGGATCTCGGTCCCAATACAGGCGGGATGGGCTCATATACCGACAAATCATTTACTTTACCCTTTATGAATGAGGGAGACTTTGACCGCGCGATAAAAATTATGGAAGACACTATTAATGCGCTGAGATCAGAAGGGATGAAATATAAAGGAATACTGTACGGACAGTTCATGTTGACAAAATTAGGGCCAATGGTGGTAGAGTTTAACTGTAGGTTTGGTGACCCTGAAGCCATGAATGTGCTGCCATTACTGAGATCAGACTTTATTGAGCTTATCGAGGCATGCATAGACGAAAACTTAAAAGCGGCTTCTTATGAACTATGTGCGACCGTGTGTAAATATGTTGTGCCGTCTGGATATCCTGAGAGACCAAAGCCATCCGAGATACATATTGATGAAGGATCGATGGACGCTTTACTATTTTACGCGAGCGTAAACGAGGAAGGTGGCAAAATAACAACTACAACATCACGATCTCTAGCCGTTTTAGGCGTTGCTGATACGATAGAAGATGCGGAACACAAAGCTGAAAATGCATTAAGCAAGATAACAGGCGACATTTTTTCGCGGCACGACATAGGAACGGAAAAGCTCATAGAAAAACGTATTGAACATATGAAGGCGATTAGATCGTCTTAATCTCGAAATGTGACCAATTTTTGGGGATAAACGATGAAAGGGTTAATTTCTATTAGTGATCTTACTCAAAGAGCAATTTATGATATTATTGAGCTTTCTTTGGAGTTAAAAGAGAAGAGGCTGAAGAGCGAATTTTCCGATGACTTAAAGTACTGCAGTCTAGGAATGATATTTGAAAAGCCTTCAACCAGAACGAGAATTTCGTTCGAAGTCGCAATGACCCATTTTGGGGGACATTCGATCTACCTAAACTGGCATGATCTCCAGCTCGGACGAGGCGAGACCATAGCTGACACAGCTCGGGTTCTTTCGGGGTATGTTAATGCGATAGTCATAAGAGCAAACCACCATTCCTCCATATTAGAGTTGCAAAAGAACGCATCCATCCCCGTAATAAATGCGTTATCTAATCTTGAACATCCTTGTCAATCACTTGCGGATCTCACGACGATCTACGAGAAGAAGGGTAAATTAACGGGCGAAAAGTTCGCGTGGATAGGAGACGGTAATAACGTATGTAATTCATCCATACTTGCTTGCGGGATAATGAACATGGACATTGACGTAGCGTGTCCTCGCGGCTATGAACCCAACAAAAAGATCGTTGAAAAGGCCAGTAAAATGTGCACGGTAAGGGTACTACATGATCCCATAATGGCGTCTGAAAACGCAGACGTGCTTTATACGGACACGTGGGTATCTATGGGCGATGAAGACACTTATGCGCAGCGCTTGGACGACTTTTCAAACTTCTGTATTAATGAAAGACTTGTTGAAGTTGCAAAGAACGACGTCATTGTGCTACATTGTCTTCCAGCTCATAGGGGGCAAGAAATAACCAGCGAAGTGATGGACAGTGAGCGTTCTGTTATATTTGACCAAGCAGAAAACAGATTGCATACTCAAAAGGCCCTGCTTTTGAAATTACTCAAATGACTGCCACTATACTACCACCATACATTTTTTTTCCCTAATCTGAATCCAAGGTAGTTAGCCAATAAATGAATGGGTGCAGTCAACACAATTATTGCAATAATCACGGGAGGCACAAAATTTAAAGTAAACCACCCCGGAAAGAATATATAAGTGAGCAGCAAAGCACCTACAACAAAATCGTATTGATCTGCTATTGGAAAACTGGCACCCCTCTTAACCCCGAGCCGCCGTTTAAAAAAGCTTTTTACAACGTCTCCGAGTAACGCCCCAAATGATAGCGTTATTACTATGAATATTGGCTCGAATAATGGAAAATCAAGTGATGCATATACTCGTATAGCTTGCTGAATAATGCCTACTGTCACTCCAGCTGTGGTACCGCCAATAAAACCTCTGTATGTCTTCCCTGGCCCCAATACCCTCCTGCCATCTGTAAAGTTTTTTCCAAGGTCGATTGGAAGAGTTCCTGCAAAGAGAACCGCACTGGAATTGGCAACGTAGGCAGGAAGCATTAGCCAGAGTGCATCAGCAATAAGAGATAACATCTAATTGGGAAAGTTGTCAATGCCTTATTAAATTTACCTTTTTTGGAGCTCAGCTTAGAGGACCAAAAGAGGTAAGCAGTCGCGCATAATCAAGCATTAACGACTTTGTAGGTCAACTGCGAAAGAAAATGCCATACCAAAAATAATAATAAGGATATAACATATATTTAAAAAGTGAACTGGAGATCTGCATGCCAATTTATGAAAAGCCAGTAGAATTGCCAAAGCATACTTCCTCTTTGTGCCCTGACTGTCTAAAAGCCATAGATGCAACTGTTTACGAGAAGGGCAAAGAAGTTTGGATGATAAAGAAATGCCCGGACCACGGAACATTCGACGAACTTTACTGGTCCAGTGCTGCTATGTATCGTAAGGCCGAGCGTTATTCCTATGTGGGTAAGGGGGTCTACAATCCCCAGTTAAAACTGCAAAAGGAGTGTCCTTTTGAATGTGGGCTTTGCGACGTTCACGCTAGTTCAACTTGCCTCGCAAATATCGATGTGACCAATCGATGTAACTTGCGGTGTGAATGGTGTTTTGCGAATGCTCATTCGAAAGGCTACGTTTATGAGCCGACAATCGAGCAGCTGAGGGACATGCTAACGACCTTACGGAGCGAAAGACCGACGCCAACGCTTGCTGTTCAGTTCTCAGGAGGGGAGCCAACTTTAAGAGAAGACCTTGCTGATATCATCAAGATGGCGGATGAAATGGGCTTCAAACAGACTCAGATAGCTACAAACGGCATAAAACTTGCTAAAGATCATGAACTTGCACAAACGCTCAGAAGCGCCGGATTGAATACCGTATATCTCCAATTCAATGGAATTTCAAAAGAAACTGATAGGCTTGTAGACGTTAAAAAGAGAGCCGTCGATAATTGTAGAAAGGCTGGGCAGGGTGTAGTGTTAGTCCCGACGATTGGCAAAGGTTTGAACGATCACGAAATCGGGGGGATCATCCAATACGCAATTCAAAACTGCGACATAATAAGAGGTATTAACTTCCAGCCTATGGCGTTCACTGGCGCTGCAAATGTAATGACGCAAGACGAGAGGAATTCTAAGAGATTTACTCTCCCTGACCTTGCGTTTTGTATAGAGACTCAGACCAATGGTCAAATAAAGGCTGATGACTTTTATCCAGTTCCTTGTGTTGTATCGATTTCAAAGATTGTCGAAGCTTACACAGGAACTGACCAGATAGAGTTCAGCTCTCACCCACACTGCGGTCTTGCCACTTATCTATTCATAGAAGATGGAGCGATAATTCCGATAAATCGATTCGTGGATGTAGAAAAATTTTTTGCGCTCATGGAAAAGCTTACTGAAAAAATTGACAAAGGCGGGATACTGAGCAAACCCTCAGCTTTGATGAGTGCATTATTAGCGCTAAATTCAATGGTAGATGATGAGAAGCAGCCTAAGAGCTTTCAGTTTAAGAAGATGATTAAGCAAGTGATTTTAAAGCACGACTACAAGTCCCTTGGAGCATATCATTGGGAGTCATTATTCATCGGCGGAATGCACTTCATGGATTCTTTTAATTATGATATTGAACGGGTTAAGAGATGTGTTATACATTACGCGGTCCCGGGAGGGTTAATTATTCCATTTTGTGCATACAACAGTGGCCCCAATTATAGGGAAGTAATTGAGAAGAAATATAGTATACCTCTAGAAGAATGGGAGCGTAAAAACGGCAAAGTAGAATTGTACGATATAGAATAAAATTAGTAGCCCGGCACGGATTCGAACCGTGGTCGTGAGATCCAGAGTCTCACATGATTGACCGCTACACTACCGGGCTTTAGCCATTGTTTTAACGCGATAAAACTGCTTTTTGGTGAATTGACGTACGTCATATTTACTTAGCACATGTCTTTTATAAGTTACCATGCGTTGTATCACGATGAGCTTTATAAGAGGCATAAATAAAGACAATCGCCCAGTTTGTTTTAGCCGTTTTATACAGACTTTGTGATGCCTCGCACTCTATGACACAAGCAAAACAACTTGATAAAATCGCATTATTTGCAATGCCCACGTGAGGACGGCCTGAGTTGACATGGAGACATACATAACCCATACATTTAAATAGTGTTTAATTAGGTTATTTTATCTGTCAATCAGAAATAACATCCAATTGCCAATATATATTTGAGTACATTCAAGCGTACATCAAGGAGAGGATTCAAGTTGTTTCCATCAAAGAAAGTTCAAAATTTAATAGGTTCCAAAGTCCAAGTAGAAGTAAAAGGTGAGAAGTGCATACTTGAGGGCATGCTTATGAGCGCGGATGATTACCTTAACCTGCACCTTACTAACACCACTGAAGTGATTGACGGTGAAAAATCAAGAGTCTTAGGATCGGTTGTCCTTCGTGGCAACAATATCGTCCTTCTAAATCCTGTAAACGAATGATTTCTTAACGACGAGAATGCGTATTTGCTTGAGAATTTGAAGTTATGCTGTCACTTAACGTCATTTAATTTAAATACAAAAAGTTCAATAATAGCAAAAGTAAACTCAAGCTGCACCGTTCGAAATCCTAGGTGATATACTTGATTACGACAAAAATTGAGAAAGATAAGTACGATATTCTCGTGATGGAGGGTACCATAGCCCCCTGCATCGGCTGCCACGAGGTTTGTACTCCAGAGTTTTGTGCACTGCTGGATGAATGGCTACAATTATTAATTTAAACTTAAGCACTAAAGCAATCACATTAGATTTTGAGCTATTTTGAGCGTTCTGATCAACTGTTGGTAACTGCGACGAGTTCGTTCGAGCTACGCATCATTATTAGGAGGAATCAAATCGCTCAAAATGTGGCATCGAACACTATTTTTACGTTTTTTTAGAAAATAATTTATCATACGAAATGTAATTAAAGTGCAATATGAGTGAGATACCACTTTATGAAGATGTACGCTCCAGATTTCTCCTCAATAGTTCAAAAGCATTTACGTATCTTGCAACGGCAACTTTAATTTGGATAATTTTTTTTCTTATTTACATACCAACGTCTGTTGGAGTGATAATTGTTGGGTATTTCAATACTGCACAAATTATCAGTTTAATAGCGTTATTAGGGATTTTGATGCTTCTCTATCGGGCGTTTCACTACTACATAGCAACGTGCAATGCCCTTGGTATGATGATAACACTAGCGAGAGCACATGATAAAACATACGATGAATTTGAAAATTACAGCGAGATAGTGATATACTCGTTATATATATTGTCGGTAATAATCACGTATATCTTTTTATGGCCGTTAATAAGCGTCGCAATTGGCACCTTGAACGGCGTCGTTTTAACTATAGTGATCTTCTGGATTTTATGGATGATTGTTAAAATAGTAATGCGATTTGATAGAATTGAAAAATTAAAGGTTGAGCTGGGCACTTAACAGTGCCCATTCAAATTTAGAAATTTGCGCTTGTTTTGGGACTGCGAATTCTAAGACTCCTTTTTCTCCTCAGCCGACTTTGGAGCTGCCTTTTTAGACCTATCAGATATAGATGCGCTTGCCTGCCTTCGCTTGCGTTTCGGCAGTTTCCGTCAACTTAACAGCATATTTGCCAATTTCCTCTGAGGCATCCATACCCGCGCGGTATAATAGCCAAATAACCCATACGGCAATTGCTATCAAGACAACCCCTAATATAGTCTGACTTGTCGCAGAATTTGATACGGATAATATCAAGGCCCTGAAAAATATGAAGATGATCGCAACGATAATTACATATATTACGTACCTTATCGCTTGCTGAATATTCTTCAGTCCTTGTTCCGACCGAGTGCTGCTTCGTGCTGCTATTAGTCCTCCAATGGCGTTTGCTATTGCGATGATCTCTCTCACGATAAGCGCTAATAGAATCAGTATCGCGATTATTGCAATCCACGTTACAACCGCGGCTGCTTCGATACCGGCGATAAAGATTCCTGTCCCCAGTGGCCCGAATATCACGATAGCGAATAACCAGATTGCAAATATTACTACCAAGTACACGATAAGCTTCGGCAGGCTTGCATAAAACTGTTCCTTAGACTCTCTATTTAGCTCCTCATTAACCACCATTATATGACCTCCTAAGGCCCGGCTATTTTCTATACTTAATTACTTTTTATTATTAAAAGGCTTATCCGATATTTCCGCAAAATAGCTCAACAAATTTATGTTTAACATTATTTAACACTTTAATCAGTTAGTGATTTGAGATCAGCTCCTTTGTCGAATTCCATTTAGCAAAAAAAGATTATAACTAACATTGTAGAGACAAATAATGTCAATTTCATCTAAAAACCTTGAAGTACTATCATAACGTATAATTATACGGGGCATTCTTTGCGTAGAAACGAGCGCGATCTAGCTAAATTTGCAGCAGAATGTTATTACAGTATAACGGACGGGGATTGCGAGATCGAAGTCTTTGACAATTTTGATAACAAGATGCCAAATGTTGGATTTATCAGCGATATACAAAAGGAGCTTCAAAACTGGTGGACATACAATATCGGAATGAAGTCAAAAGTTGCACGTTTATCTGAAATAGACTTCATTCATTACATTAATATGCTTAGAGCAAAAAATGGTTCACCTCCGATATCTACTGACGGCGGCTTGCATAAGAAGTGGATGGAATACGTGGTTTCAAATAACCCACACGTCTATCTAGTAGCAATTAAATGTGACGAGACAAAGCTTGTCCTCGTTAACACAAAAATTGTCGCGCAAAGTAGAAGCTAGAGCAGACCTCTTATTATATAAAGTGTTCTCAAATTATTTGTTTTATGTAAATTAAGACAGTCTTTATCGTTAAATCTTGGGGACAACCGTGAGCAGCGTAGAAGAACAAATTAATAACATAATAAAGGAGATAAGAGAGACCCGTACAATAAGGCAACGCAGCTACATATCGGACGTCTTAAAGCAAAACTTGCTAAGCTCCGAGAAGAAACTGAACAATCAACTGCTAAAAGAGGATCCGGTTACTCCCCCAAAAAAGCGGGTGATGCGACGTGCGTTCTAGTGGGGTTCCCATCGGTGGGAAAGTCAACACTTTTAAACGTTTTAACTAACGCTAAGTCTCACGTCGGAGCCTATGATTTTACGACTTTGAACGTGATACCCGGCTCTATGGTTCACAAAGGTGCGCACATCCAAATTTTCGACGCGCCAGGATTGGTAAGTGGTGCAGCCGCAGGAAAAGGTAAAGGAAAAGAGGTTATTTCGGTTGTTAGAAGTGCAGATTTAATTTTGCTTGTAGTTGATGTGTCCAGCGAATATCAGATTCAAATACTAAAGAAGGAACTGTACAACGCGGGCATTAGATTAAATGAGCATCCTCCCGCTGCTACCATAATTAAGAGGGCAAGGGGCGGCATCACGATCAACAAGACTCTAAATTCAGAAATCAGCGATGGCACTATCAAAGCAATATTAAGGGAGTACAAAAATCCATAATGCCGATGTAATTTTACGGGAAGATATGTCAGTTGATAGATTTATTGATGCGCTAATGGCAAATAGACGATATTTACCGTCGATTACTGTGGTTAACAAGATCGATCAATTTGATGGTGATTTATATTTCGGTGATATCGGTATCTCAGCTAAAGAGAACATTAACATTGATACGCTTAAAGACCTATTTTTTGAGAAGCTTGCATTTATAAGGATCTATATGAAACCGCCTGGTGGGACGCCGGATATTATAAATCCGCTTATCGTGCGACGCAACGCAACCGTTGAAGACGTTTGCAGCATTCTCCACCGAGATTTTCGTAGTAAATTAAAATATGCGCAAATATGGGGGAAATCAGTTAGATTTCCTGGTCAGAGAGTCGGATTAGATCACGTACTTTTTGATGAAGATATCGTGACTTTAAACATCCAAAAATAGGCGAGTTTACATCAACAGGTTAAAACGAGAATTGGATGGCAGATCAAGTAATGTCTTTGGTGAAGTTAATCAAATTCCCCTGCTGGAAATGACATAACCAGATCTGAATACGTCTCACTTTAAACAAATAATTACATTTATATGAAAATAGTAATGTTTCTAGTTAACAATGGAGCTTAAGATATCTGATGACTTCAATGTTGATCCATCGTATATTGTGACAGCGCGAACAGCCGTTATAGGGCAAAGCGGAAGTGGGAAGAGCTATTTAGTGAGCGTTATATGTGAGGAGTTAGCCTCAAATGGTCTAGGATTTGTTTTGCTAGACACGGAAGGAGAATACCAGGGGCTTTCCAAATTCGATAATATAAGACTATTTCAAGAAGCAGAAGAAATTGAGGATATTAGTGCAGATGAAGAAAATATTAAAAAGATCGTAGAGGACTCCGAGAGGATAATCTTAGATGTATCCGAGTCCGATAAAGACACGGTAAATAAATTTCTTACGGGTATATACGATGTAACGACAGAATTGTTTAAAGAACATAAACAAAAGCCCTTCCTATTAGTCATTGAGGAGGCGGACATATATATACCTCAAAAAAGAACTGGCGGGCTTGAAATTTTACAGACAATAAGTAGAAGAGGGAGAAAAAGGGGGTTGGGAGTCCTCTTAGCCACACAAAGACCTGCACTTGTAAATAAAAATGTCCTAAGCCAATGCAACAACGTCTTTATCGGTAAATTAATGTTCAAAAATGATCTAGATTCCGTACGTCTATTTTTTTCATCGATGGATGAGGTGAAACAGCTCACCACACTTGAGCCAGGATACTTCTATGTTCAAGGGGCCATCTCCGATCCAACGTTTATAAAAATTAGAGCAAGAAAAACACATCACGGTGGAAGCACACCGAAAATCCCGGTCCGTGTCACTGCAGAAAAAAATTTGCCCTATTCTAGCTACGAGTCCAATGTAACTAAACACGTGAGTAACGACGAGGGACAAAGAATAAAAAGAGCAATTACTTCCATAAAATCCGGAAAGCACGGTACATATATTTACTTCGATGAAACTCAAGCTTTAAAATCAATTGTCGACAACAGGCAAAAACAGCATAAGCTTTTTGGTAAATATGAAACTATTGAAAGCGTAAAGCCTGTAATGTTGCCTCTTTTTCTTTTAAAGATTCGAGAGATTAAAAGAAAAAGACTAAGCAACAAATTTGATGATTATAAGGTACTTGTAGATGGTATTACAGGTGACATTTTAAATTCTAAAGGCGATGCACGATCTTTGAATTTAAAACAATTATTTGATCTTAATCTGCCTCAGCTCCAAGTGATGAATTTTATACTCAACAATAAAGACGTAACGATTGCGAAACTAACAGAAAATCTTCCGATAAAAGGTCTTAAACTTGCTTTAAAAAAGCTTGAAGAGGCACAGCTTATTGGAACAAAGGATATCTATTACTTGTCCTTGCACGAGATAAAGTATCCAAAGTCACTCAAATCGCAAAGCGTCAACACCATAAAAGTTAACGAGGGTAACGCCCAAGATGCCGCGAAACCCAAAGTTTCTAAAACAAAACTGCAGAATCTCATAAAAGGGCTTTATCCAGGTTGTGCGGTGATGGATTCTGATCTAATATATTCACCGTTTTATGAGGTGGTCTATTTAAACAGAAGTGGTAGTAGAACTTTACGGATAAGTGCTTTATCTGGAAAAGCACATTAATTTGTTAGATGCGTAAAAACTCAATTATTCGTCTATGATTTACTAATTTTTTATAGTACAGCCACAATTCTATAACTGAAGTGTTGATTTAGCCAATTATTTTAATAGAAGCATTTTTCAAATTGTTTCTCGCTGATAAGTTCAACAGGAGCGGGGTAATCGACTCAGTCAAATGTGACGCTTCTAGCGGACCTCCGTCAAGTGGATTAAGCCCTCGTATATCCCTTACGAGTTCCATAATAACTTCCTTTGGATCGTCGTCTCCGCAGACTATTACATCGAGCCCCAAGTCGTCATTTAAATCAATTAAGCGTGCCGCCGGCACAGTGTGAAATGCTGAAACTAGGGGAACATTCGGAATAATGCTCTTTATCTCCACAGCTGCGCTACCATATTTTTGAGGAGGGGTATAACGCATATAACCATTTTTTACCATGGGAACAACTGGTGATAGCACTATATGTCCCCCACCTAAATGATTCTTTATTGATTCGACAGTGGAAATTGCATATTCATATTGCAATGCTACCACAATAATATCACAATTTTCTACTGCCCTTATGCCTTCCGCGCCAAACATTTCACACGAAATGCCTCGTTTCAAGAGATTCTCTTCACAGAATGTTGCCACTTCCTCAGCCTTTTCAACATTTCTCGATCCGATTGTTACATCGTGTTTATACGCCCAGCGAAGTGCTAAGCCTTCCCCTATATGACCTGTCCCTCCAAGCAAAGCGATACGCATTATGAACACCTGTTGATTGCACTTAACGCCAATTATGTAGAAATATGTATCGTAAGACTAACGATGATGTTTGCTTAAAACAAATATAAATATTGCATCATTTTCAAAACCTAACAAATTTACATAATTCGTAGAACAAAAAGCTGAATAGGAGTTTCGTTTAAACAAAACAGAGGCCACGGTAGTGAGAATAACTATAATGCACTAACTTGCTTCCAGTCTATCTACAAAGTTGTACATAAATGTGATAGTAACGCTCCAAAGTTGTATTATAGCAACTAAATGTAAGAGCCCTTGATAAATCAATTCAAGCATTATATAAATGAATTTCGAGGTTTAAAAAGTGAGCTTGTCAATTTCAGTATTGGTTACGGAACTAATGTTTGGCAAATTTGCGAGCAAACGATACCGGTGTTGTTTAGGAGCTTATATCAGCTAACTAACATAGTAGATGAATAAAACCTGCATTGATTGCTTTGCACACTATGGTATTCTGCCGTTTTACGACTCAGATATAGACGAGGTGAGAACCGATCGCTATTTTTAAAAGAGAGAAAAGAGTTAAAAGAAAAACAATATTTTTATAGCTGTGTAGTCGTTGCAAACGGTTCTATGTCAGTACACCATATTGAGCAAAGTAGAACTTGTCTTTAAATTGTATTATCATTCCTTTCTGGAAGTTTTGAACGATTACTTGCTTTCCATAAACTTCTGGTTTATAGTAATACTCTTGCGTTGTCGGTGCACCAAATTTCGCAACTCCCCCATTTGCATAATAGTATTGAGTTTTTGTCTTTGATCCCGTTCTATCTGGTTCTATTGCCGACGTCACTGTAGGAGGTTTTGGATTATTTGGTTCTTTGATTTCAATGTGTGCGTTACCTGCACTGGGATTCACAACGACTTTGCCGTTTTCATAGTCACGCTGCCAGATGCCGTCTTTCTCATATGCCTTGTTCAGTGCTTTCCCAAGGTTAATGCCGTAATCATTGAACCAGTTAGTACCAGTCGGAGCATAGTAGAAGTATCCGTCTGTAAGTAAGGCTGAGCAGTAACAGAAGTACCTCTGAGCTTCAGTACCCTGCGCATAAAAGAGAGTAAGCTTCCCTTTTTGCGAAGCCTCGAGTGCAAAACTGATTGAGTTCGCCCATCCTTTATAGAACGGGAACCCCTCATCCATCCATCCGTCTAAGGCATCAACGTAGCCCGGGATGAAGTAGGCACCGTTGTAGATAACGACCTTGTCCCCTGCCATGGCTTTTACTTTTTTGTAGAGGTCTATGGTGCTCGACTGCCACTGACTTTCCGATGGCCCTGCCCAACCATAAACGGCTGGTGAAGATATGCCATTGTCAAGAATTAATCCGTCGAAGCCCTTGTGAAGTGCCATGTTGCATACGTTTAAGCACTGATTCCGCCACCCGGACTTGGTCAAATCCATCACTCGCTCTGTGCCTTGGTACATCGGTGCGTGGCCGTCCTGATGTATCAGTTAACCACCAATCTGAACGTGCACTTCCAACCTCATCCCCGTAGAGCGGGTTGAAGTATCCTAAGACTACAGTATATCGATTTACTGCTTTGATATCTTGAATGTGCTCCGGAGAATCCCTATAATGGAGCGCTACGACTTTGTATTTCGCTAGATATGAAGCTATTTCAGCTTCTCGACCGGACCAGCTACCTTTAAAGTCAATGTAGGTGTGTGGACCGTCAGTGTTTATTAACCCAGACGCAGTGCGGTTCGCAGCAAAAACTGGAGAAATGAGCATTGTTGTAGCAAGTGCTGAAACTGCTAAAGTAACAAATAGCCTCTTATGAGATGTTTTAATTTCCTTCACGCATACACCTCTTAGTAAGGATGGATAACGTTATATATATAAATTTTTAATTTTGAGCTTTATATAAATACAGTTTTTAATTAAAATTTGAGCTTAAAATCAAAAATAGAACGGTTAATGCGCTTAATTTTATCATTAATCTTATGACTTTATATAAATACAGTTTTTAATTAAAATTTGAGCTTAAAATCAAAAATAGAACGGTTAATGCGCTTAATTTTATCATTAATCTTATGATAGGCTGAAACAAGTAAGGGTTGCCTTAATTTTATCATTAATCTTATGATAGGCTGAAACAAGTAAGGGTTGCCCCTCAATTAACTACACAGGTACGAGGGCCGCAGTTAAGCCATTCACAAACTTGTTTAAACCGCTGCAAGCGATGTAGAGGATCAATGGGAAGCGTCAGTTTAATAAAGAACGATAACATGTATTAAAACTACGTTTAAAACTGGAAGTGGAGTATTTTTATGGATGTTTCACTAATGCCGTATGCACTTCTTACCATGATCTTTGCTCCCATTATTTTTTCAGTTCCGATATTATTAGTGGGAATGCTGACTAATTCTAAAGTACTGGGCTATATCTCATCGATTGTTGCTTTAGTTACGCTCGGGTTAGCGTCGTTGTTTATCGTCTTTTACTCTGGTTTAATCAGTATAACGGTATCCCCAATCACGCTCGCGCCCTATGACATCCCACTGTTTACTTTCACACTTGATCCACTTACACTCCTCTTCAGCTTCGTTGTGTCGTTTATGGGATTTATAACGATATGGTATTCCAACAGCTATATGCAAGACGAGGGGGGGCAGGGAAGATACTACTTCCTTATGCTCCTTTTTGTTGGCGGCATGCTAGTGCTAGTAAACGCCGCCAACGTCATCTTGTTGTACGCGGGATGGGAAATCGTAGGTATCTGTTCCTTCTTGTTAGTTGGCTTTTGGTTCAAAGAACCAACACGTAACGAGGCCGCGAAAAAAGTGTTCTTCTTTACGCACATTCCTGGTGAGGCCCTGCTATTGTTTGCAGTGGGAACTTATGCGTGGACAGGATCGAGTAGTATTCACAATTTGCTAACGTCGAATCTGCCAGAATGGCAGACGAGCATTCTCATTATTTTTGCGTTAATAGCAATGTTTTCCAAATCCGCACAATTTCCGTTCTTCTCGTGGTTACCGAGCGCAATGCAGGGACCAACGCCAGTGTCAGCACTGCTTCATAGTGCCACGATGGTAAATGCCGGCGTATATCTCGCTGCAAGATTATTTCCACTGCTCGCCGGAAACTGGCTATGGATTCTTGCAATAGTGGGCGGCTTTACCCTTATATTAGCCGCGGCGGCGGCGATACGGTCAAATGACCTAAAAGAGGTGCTCGCGTATAGCACCATCTCTAATCTTGGGTATATGTTTCTCGCATTCAGCTTTGGACCAATCGGACTTGTAGCAGGGCTGATGCAATTTTTAGCGCACGCGTTCTTTAAATGCTGCCTGTTTCTTGGAGCAGGAGCTGTTGATCACGCTACAAATACCATAGACCTTAACCAACTTGGGGGATTGTCCAAACGCATGCCGTACACAGCCGCTTCATTTACCATCGCAGCCCTCGCACTTGCGGGAGTGCCTCCTCTTTGCGGGTTTGTAAGCAAGTGGCTCATTTACACGAGTAGCATATCGCCGTCAGTCGCGGGATTGCAGATATTTGTAATATTAGTTCTAATTGGCAGCGTACTCTTCAGCGGGTTATATACTCAGAGCTGTTCATAGCGTATTTTATGGACAGCTTCCGGGAGATCTTGAAAGCGCTCACGAAGCACCGCGCACTATGTTGACTGCTCAAGCAATCCTCGCTGCGGGATGCATACTTGTGGGGGTATTTGCACAGTATCCCATTTCGCTAATAATGCAAGTACCTGGTGCGGGAGCAGTCACGACACAATCTACTATAATTCTCACCAGCATCGAGATTGCAGGGGTATCTAACTTCGCTCCAACGCTCGCGGCCGTCCTGCTTTTGCTTGCGATAGGTGCTGGCGTATTGTTAAACGAATACACTACCAGGAGGCCCCATACGGCGGTATCACCTTCTCGGGAGCTTTTCGGATCGGGAGAGAAACTCCCTCAGGGTTATGAATACTCATCAGGTAAACATTTTCTCTATCAAGTTACCCAGCCCTTCGAGCGATTAAAAGCGTTAAATCCAGACAGTATCTACGCGGATATCGGACGAGACGCAGAACTTGTGTCTAAAAGATTACGCGAGGCGCACAATGGGAATGTTACCAGGTACGCAATTTGGATATTTATCTGGACGATAATTGCCGGTGTTGTGTTCTTGACCTTTGGAGGGCTCTAATGGATCAGGTTGTGATATTTGGAATATTAATGATAGTATTTACATCGCTTATTGTGATTTTACGTGATAGACTTTCAGCCATTTCATTTCTTGGACTGAATCTCACTATAGCGGCATTTTTATACACGGAAAGCGATCCGAGTGGCGCAGCGATTAAAGCCATTTTGGGAGTTTTACCACCAATGATAGTTGTCATAGCAACGTCGCGAATCAAACTTCCACAACCGAGGTCAGGGACGGTCGTAACCTTTGTCGGAATAGCACTTACAATTGCCCTTTCATATGTTGTGGCATATGTGATGAGGGGGGTTTTTTCCGGGGATCGACTGTTGGAGAGCTACTTCCTCGTTATACTCTTTGGCATGTCGATACTTATCATCGTATCCCAAACGAGCATCTTCAAGTTCTTGCTTGGGATACTTGTGCTTGAAAACATTGGGACGCTCATCCTCTCGTGGGGTTACAATCCCGCGGCGCTCACACTGATTACCGAGACTTTTGTTGTACTTATTGCCTTGGCTTTTGCAGTAATTGCGCTACTGGACTTCAAAGAATATGCCACCGTTGATGAGAGAGAACTTACGCGATTACGTGGGTAAGCGTGGAGTGAATCAGGATGTATCTCCTTTACACAATCATCATACCAGTAATTGCCGCTGCACTATGTGCAGTGCTTTATCTCCTCGGAAGAAGTCGAATTGCAACATACATAGCTGTATCGGGTCCAACGTTGAGCTTAATTTTGTTTACCGTGAATTGGTACACGGGTCGAGGAGAGTTCGTTAGTTTAAACTCAATCGCAAATACGCTTGGATTGGATACGGTAGCGCTCCTCATTGCGTACGTCGTCTTGGCAGTCGGAACGATTGTGACGTGGTACAGCGTGGGGTACATCAAAGACGTGCGTCCGACGTACTATCCATTACTGTTAATAATGATTAGCGCTACGATAGGAGCTGTTTTAAGTTACAATTTGGCAACATTGTACGTATTCTTCGAGATCAGTACACTTGCAGCCGCATTTCTCGTAGCGTACAACAAGGGCAGGGCTTTAGAGGCGGCTACGAAGTTTATAGCGCTTAATAGCATCGGAAGTTCGCTAGCATTGCTGGGAGTAATACTGCTATTTGTCAACAGTGGTACTTTAGATATTACCGCTCTTGGTGCGCTTCCCAAGAGCTCCGCTTATTTAATAAGCCTGTTGCTATTTGTGGGAATCGGTACAAAAATTGGGATAGTGCCACTGCACGCCTGGGTTCCTGATTCTTATGGTGAAGCCCCCACGCCTGTAAGTTCGTTCTTAGCGAGTACCGTAAAAGGCGCGACAGCGTTTATGCTTATAAGACTGATATTTGCAGTGAACCCGACACTTGACTTAGTGCTCTTTTTTGTAGCAGTTACTGCTGTAATTACGGTAGGCGTAGGAGCTTTAATGGCGTATACACAAAAAGATTTGAAAAAAATACTCGCTTACTCCTCTATTGAGCAAGCAGGGATAATAGTATTCGCCATCGGCATAGGCTCGTCGGCAGCTGTAACAGCAGGAATCTTCCACATTATCAACAATATGTTGATGAAAGCACTCATATTTCTCTGTGTGGGGGCGGTTATCATAGCTACGAAACAGCGACATACCGACAACATGAGCGGCCTAGCATGGAAAATGCCCGTAGTTGCCGCTGGATTCATTATAGGAGCTTTTGCGCTATCGGGCGTCCCACCGCTAAACGGATTTTTAAGTGAATATATGATATTACAGGCAAGCTTTCAAAAAGGGGGGTACTATCCAATTTTAGGCACAATAATGCTCATATTGACGTTGCCCATGTTTGCTGCATATATGAAAGTGTTTCAAAAAATATTTTTCCGCGTCGATGAGAAACAGACGGAAAAAGAGGAAGAGATTGGATATTTAACTACTTATATAATAATCCCAATAATTATTTTAAGTATACTTTGTATATTATTAGGTGTGTACCCTACACCTGTTTTAGATCAGATAAACAAAATATCGTTGGTCCTATTGAGATGATGTAACAATGTTCAGAGCTAAATCACCTTGGGTTTACTTCATAAATACGGGGTCCTGCAATGGATGCGACATAGAGGTCATAGCGATTCAAAATCCTAGATTTAATGCAGAAAAATACGGGATATTGCGTGTCGGCAGCCCACGACATGCCGACATTCTGATGGTAACTGGACCAGTGACGAAGAAGATGGAGGATCGACTTAAAATGATCTATGAACAGATCCCTAACCCTAAAGCAGTTGTAGCGGTAGGAAACTGTCCAACTTCAAACGTCATATTTGACGGCAGTTACTCAATCGCGGGACCCCTTGATACCGTCATGCCGGTTGACGTATATGTAATGGGTTGCCCGCCGCGACCGATGAACATTATAAACGGCATTTTGAAAGCGGCTAAAATGCTGGACTTAAAGGCCAAATCCAAGGAGGCAACATCCACAAAGCGATTTGACGACGCGATGCTCAGCGAGACAAAAATAGAGCCGAGATTTACCTCTTTAGACGATATCCCAGAAGGCAAGTAGGATGAAGAGATTCGAGGAGGTTGTGCCCGTTACAGAGTCAAGTCATAAAGGGCTTAACTCTTATTACTACATTGCCGTAGATGATCTTGAAAAAGCGGCGAAATTTTTCCTTGTAGAGGGGGCAAGAATAAGCACCATCAGCGGCTTGGATGCCCGCGACCACCTCGAAGTGCTCTACCACTTTGCCATTTGGGGCAGCATCTATACCGTTATTGTTAAAATACCGTACGAAAAGCCGGAAATTCCAACAATGACTACCTACTTCGAAGCTGCAATACTGTATGAGAGGGAGCTTATTGGACTGTTCGGCATAGATGTCAAAGGTATACCGGATCCTAGACCACTGGAAATCCCGCCAAAATATACTGACAAGTTACCACCACTGAGGAGGGCTTAAATTGGCGGGGATAAACGAACGAGGGTTTGCACGGCTCAAGGTTCCTGTGGGGCCGAGCCATCCGGCGCTTGAAGAACCAGCGCGGTTTATCTTCGATTTAGAGGGAGAAAAGGTCGTCGGCGTCGATTATGAGATTGGGTTTAATCACCGAGGTATCGAACGGCTCTGTCAGGAGCGAGCGATACCGAAAGTCGTGTATCTGGTTGAGCGCATCTGCGGCATCTGTTCCCACTCCCACCCGTTAAACCACGTTGAACGAGTTGAAGATATCGCCGATATTAAAGTTCCAGATCGGGCAAAGTACATTCGGACAATTTATGCAGAGTTGGAGCGGGTGCACTCTCATCTGCTGTGGGCAGGCATAGCGGGTGAAGAGATCGGCTACCACACGCTCTTTATGTACACGTGGAGGGAACGCGAGAAGATTATGGATCTCCTTGAGCTCCTCTCCGGCAATCGCGTAAATTACGGCTGTAACACTATCGGCGGCGTCAAGTGGAACATATCAGAAGAGCAAACGAGAAAGGCACTTGTTGCGTTGGAGTACCTTGATAAAATAGCTGGCAAAGTGACAAAGGCGGTTCTGAAGGACAGCAACATCGCAGAGCGTGGGACAGGAGTTGGGGGGTTAAGCAGAGAGGATGCCGTCCGACTCGGTGCGGTGGGCCCCAATGCGCGGGCGAGCGGAGTGCCGGAGGATACGCGAGTGATGTGTAAGTATGCCGCGTACGGTGAGTTTGACCTCGAACCGCAATTAGCTGAGGGGGGAGATGTCGTTGCTCAGGCCGTGGTGCGGTTATCAGAGCTCAAGCAGTCGGTATGGCTGTTAAGGGAGCTGTTTACGAAGTTGCCCGAGGGGCCGATAAAGACGGACTATGACGAGATCCCGCCAGGACGAAGCGTTGGCAGGGTTGAAGCTCCCAGAGGTGAGTTGACGCACTTTGTAGAGAGTAATGGGACTGACTTCTTTGAGCGGATAAAAATACGATCTCCCACGCTTGCGAACATCCCGTCATATGTGCCAAAATTTATTGGCTGTCAGGTGGCTGATATCCCCATCATCGCCGCATCAATAGACCCCTGCTTTAGCTGTACTGATAGGGTCACGGTCATAAAAGACGGAAAGCGGAGAACCGTGATGAAGGAGCAGTTGAGAGCGGGGCGGGTGTAATGATTGTTGAAGCTCTCATAGCGATAATATACGCTTTCATATCTGCTTTACTCCTTCAGGGGATCCGGCGGATAGTTGTCGCCCACAGCCAATTCCGAAAAGGACCCAGCATATTTCAAGGTTTCTACGACTTCTTCAAGCTGATGGGCAAGGAAAGTCTAACGCCAAATGTCACGAGCCCACTGTTATTTAACGTCGCTCCGATACTCAGTGCGTCATCGATGATTGTCGCAGCCCTTATAGTTCCGTTGGCAGCTTCACAGCCGGCTGTTGGCGCAGGAGACCTTATATTCATTATCTACCTCCTTACATTGCCCCCAATAGCGCTCGTGCTAGGAGGATCCGCAAGCGGAAGTCCTTACGGTGCCATCGGTGCTGCACGAGAGGTTGCGCTGCTCATTGCGTATGAGATCCCGTTTATCATTTCACTAATGACTGTTGCGATAGCCGCTGGTACTTTTAAGCTAAGTACACTATCGCAAACCGCGTATATTACGGTACTTCCGCTCGCCGCAATTGCGGCTATTTGGACACTTCCCGCAGCGGCAGGTGTGCCTCCCTTTGATATTCCTGAAGCTGAAACAGAAATCGTATCCGGCCCATATATAGAATATTCAGGACCTCACCTCGCGCTCCTTAAACTCGGGCAGTGGCTCAAGACTTTTCTTTATGCCTCGTTAATATCAGCCGTATTTTTTGGAACGACGATTTATCACTACCAAAATGGCCTTAATTTTGTGATACATTTTGCGATCATAGCCGTACTTGTCACAATATTTATTGCATTCTGGCAGGCGACGACGGGAAGGATGCGAGTTACAAGACTGCTTAAGTACTTCTGGACAATTCCGATGGCACTTGCGATTGCTGACTTGGTACTGTTTCTCGCAGGAGTAAAATATATGACTATAATAAGCGGATTAGTGGGATTGTAACTATGACATCTGGCTTTTTAATGGATTTAATAAGATCATTCGCGTTTGGGTTAGTAGGGAAGACATCAACCGTGACAAACGACTCTGACGTAGAGGTGCCTACCAACTTCAGAGGGGTTCCGGTATTGGATCCAGAAAAATGTATACTGTGCGGGAGGTGCGGCAAAGTGTGTCCTGCTGGCGCAATCACGCTCAGCACAACGCCTACAGCAAAAAGCGTGCGGATTTTCGTCGGGCATTGTATATTTTGTAGCGAGTGTTCAATGATCTGTCCAGTTTCTGCTATCACCATGACGAAGATATGGGAGACCGTAGTCACCAACAGGCTCTCGATGGACACCATGAATACGCGAGAGATAAAGCGTAAAGTCAAAGAAAAAGTGCGAAAAAAAGCAACCGACGAGACTATATCGAAAGAGCCAGAGGCAGAAGTCGCAAAAGACGAGCTTGAATCTAAACAACCTTCAGGAGAGGGCCTTGAATCTTAAATTGCTTCATTTGTTGCAGGAGAAAAGGCTTAAGTTTCTGGAGAGGCGTTACACGTATAGAAGAAAGTCTCTTTAGAGATACTTTCGACTATGTCACCATTATTACACGTCAATTAGGGGTCGAAAGCTCATGGGCTACTTAGTTGTCAAACGCTTCCCGTTCCTATTCAAGCAAATATATGTTCACTGTTCAATGCATTGATGAGGGGCACCATCGTTCAAAGGAGAGCTTATAGAACGTAACACTCCTTTAGCTGCAATATCAAAATTTCAGATAGTTTCCAAAACCATAGTCTTTAAAGACATATAACTAATTATTGAATGGGTAACTGGCATGAAAGAAGCTGAGATTTATGATGTTATAATAGTCGGCGGCGGACCAGCCGGATTGACGGCAGCTACCTATGTAGGGAGGAAAGCTCTAAATGCCCTTATAATTACCAAGAATATTGGGGGGCAAGCATTATTGAGCATAGGAATTGAAAATTATATGGGTTACCAATTTGTTTCAGGCCAAGAGCTTATGGACAAGTTTGAAGAGCAGGTTAGGCAGTACAACGTGAAGACCGTTTATGATGAAGTAACCAAGGTTTATAAGGACAGTGACTGTTTCGTTGCACTCACAACAGACACTGAAAGACTCTATGGAAAGACTGTAATCATAGCGACAGGAAAGCGGTCAAGAACTCTCAATACAAAGGAAATTGACTCTTATATAGGCCGTGGTGTGAGCTACTGTGCAACTTGTGATGGGCCTCTGTTTGTCGACGTCGATGTTGCTGTAATAGGCGGTGGAAACTCAGCAATTACCACAGCTATTGAACTAAAAAATATTGCACGAAAGGTCTACATGATAAATAGAAGCCCTTGGCGGGCTGACGAAATCTATACAGAACAACTGAAAGATGCGCTTAATATTGAGATATTAGTCGGTTACGAATTGGTTGAGGTCGTAGGAAATGATTCGGTGAGTGCTGCAGTGATACAAAAAATTTCGGATAAATCACTCCAAACAATCCCATTGAGCGGAATTTTTGTAGAAATCGGACTAATCCCTAACTCCGATATTGTAAAGGACTTAGTGGCACTTAACCAAGATCGTGAGATAATTGTGGGGTGTGATTGTTCAACAAGCATGCTAGGAGTTTTTGGAGCGGGAGATGTGACCAGCGTACCTGAAAAACAGATAATTGTAGCTGCGGGTGAAGGAGCAAAGGCAGCGATAAGTGCGTATAAATACTTATTAAAGGGAGGAGAACAGATGATTACAGGATATTGAGTATTCAAACGTCATATTGAATTCAATGCAATTGAGGTAAAAACAATGGTCGAGGTACTGACGGTTGATCTTGAAAAATGTGTAAACTGCGGAGCGTGTGAGAAAGCATGCGCTGCAAGGCACGACAAGGGAAGATCCCGTCTTAAAATAAAAGACGCTGCGCAATCGAGGAGTCACACGTTCGGCAACTTCGTACTTCCCGTAAATTGTAAACACTGTGTAAATCCTATTTGCATTGACGTGTGCAAGCCCCACGCTATTGTTCGGGAGGGTGACATTTTATATATTGATGACGAAACGTGCATTGGCTGTGGAAAGTGCGTAAAAACGTGTCCCTTTCACGCCATATTTATGTACGAAGAATGCGTGAAGCCAACAGTTACGTACGTCGAACGGAGCATTCTGTCCATGATATTTCGAATGGGCAGAACTAAGAAAACAGCGCCAACGAATCCGAAAGCGAGAAGAATTCGAAAAGCATATAAATGCGACAGATGCAAGGGATATGAAAATATGGCCTGTATCGACGTCTGTTTTTACAAAGCGCTTTCATTTACGAACATAGATGAATTGCCAAAAGCCGGGAAGCCGGAACACATAGCGCTTCTGGAGAGGCACTTCACCGAAAACGGGTCTAAAAATCAGACTTGATGTTTGCTTGCTGATGCCAAACACACTCGCTTCATAAATTGGACACCTCATTTTTTGAGGTTAAGATTTATACAATCAACCGTAGAATTATTGTCATAGGGAGCTTCATGGAAGTTTTGCTGGTAAATCCTCCGGAAATTCAGAGCAAGTATAAAGAGCTTTTAGGTCTAACAGCCCCTCCGCTCGGCTTAGCGTATATCGCTGCAGTATTAGAAGAAAACGGTATTAAGGTCAAAATACTGGATGCACCAGCACTCAATATGGATTTCTATAAATACAGAAAAGTAGTTTCAAAGTCAAATGTTGACGTACTCGGTGTACAAACTACTACCCCTACAATAAATCAGGCTCTTCAAGTTGCACAAATCACAAAGGAAGAACATCCTGATTGTGTTGTAACTCTTGGCGGGTATCACGCAACGTTCATGCCGAATCAAATCCTAAGGCAAAACGGCTTTGTTGACGTAATCGTGAGGAATGAAGGGGAATATACAACCCTTGAAGTAGCAGATGCCATAGAGAACGATAAGCCGCTTAAAAATATTAATGGAATAAATTACAGAGATGGCAATATTCTGATAGAGACCCCGCAAAGGCCTCCCATCGAGAACCTTGACTCACTTCCATTTCCTGCAAGGCACCTTTTGCCAATGGATCAATACATGGTTTTTGGAAGAAAGCAGCAACTCGCAACCATGATTTGCAGCAGAGGGTGCCCGATGAGTTGCTCATTTTGTGCGTCAAGTGCAATGCATGGGAAACATGCACGGTTCCGCTCTCCGGAAAATGCAGTAGATGAGCTAGAGAAGATCGTGAACGACTATGGGGTTAATATGATAGGTTTTATGGATGATACTTTTACCCTATATCCAAACTGGGTTAACAAATTTTGTGAACTTATTGCCAAAAGAGGCGTTGACGTTAAGTGGGGTTGTACTGCACGAGTCGATAGGATGGGTGAACAGCTTCTTAAGCAAATGAAGGAAGCTGGCTGCAGGACGCTTCTTCTGGGAGTAGAAAGTGGTAATCAAGGGATCTTAAACAACGTCCAGAAAGGAACGACAATTGACCAAGCTCGAAGGACTTTTAAACTTGCACGAGATGTTGGAATGCACACAATTGCATCCATGACTGTGGGAATGCCGGGAGAGACTAAAGTCACAGCAGATGAAACAATGAGCTTTACGAGGAGGGTGAACCCAGACTACGCCATATTCTCGCTTGCTACCCCGTATCCGGGAACGAAGTTCTTTGATTTTGCGGAAAAGATGGGACTTATAAAAGTCAAAGACTGGACTCATTTTAATTTGATTATGCCGGTTCTCGAGACAACAGAATTTTCCCTCGATGAGCTGCGAGCTATGCAGACAAAGGCCTGGAAGGACTTTTATATGAGGCCGGGATACCTGTTGAGACAGTTCAAAAAGGATAAATTATTATTTCTCCTTATTTTTTACACCATTTTTAAAGGTGCTATGAAGTCGAAGTTTAAGTCTCTATTTGGCATTACGGTTGACCCGCATGTCAAAGAAGCATGATATCATGTACTTGGATATTGGCACTAGTTGACTGTCTAGGAACTAATTTTTAAAAACATCTTATTTATAAATCTCTTGTTTTCGCTGGGTATAATACTTAGTCTTCTCCAAGAGTTGTAAAATTAATATCATTAGGTTTATGAACAACAATCACGAGTTATTAACTATTTAAGAGGGGCAGAAATCTTGAAGTGCACTTAAATGCTGCGCCGATGGAATAGAAGCAGCGAATTGAAACAGAGATTTTAAGTCATCGGGATGATGTAGCACCGGAAAGTCCAGAATGTTAAATATGTTAAACCAATATAAAAACTCAACAATTCTGGCTCTAAAAGATATTAAGTGTTATCGCACAGCTACGGTTTTGAGTTTTACCTGATCAATTTGGATCGACAGCAAGATAAGTTGTCTGAAGGGATGGTTTGATTGCTGGATTTGCCTTTGCTGTAATTGACGTGGCCTCTTTGCTTCGACTCATATTATAGAAAAAGATTTTGAACAAATAGCATACAAAAAAATTAAAGAAATGTTGATGGGCTCAGAAAACCTTTTTTGCGTATTTATTTAGGCTTGGTAGAAGAGGCCTAAAGAGAGATAACGCGTCGAAGTACTATTACAGTGAAACAGGCTCTATCTGTAGCTACTTAGGAGTCTAAAACAGTAGCTGCATTTGACTTCAATTGTTTATAAGATTTTTTGCATAATCGATGAAAGGTTTCTTAATTAAAATATTATTACTCAAAAATCCTGAACATATTGATGAAATACTAAAATTTTTTGAAATTTTATAGTATTTTCCCGAAAATTATATATAATATTTAGGAATATATCAACATTTACATATGACTGAAGGCATTGAATCTGAATTAGATGAAATCGATTTAGCGATACTCCACTCCTTGCAAAAAAATGCGAGGATCACGATATCCAAGATGTCAGATGATATTGATGTGCCTGATGCAACTATCTCGCATCGGCTTAAGAAGTTGGAAGAGAGCGTGATCAAGCACTACACCGTAGTATTAGACTACCATAAACTTGGTCTCGCAATGATGGCAATCATTATCATCCAAACAGAAACCGAAAAGCACGGAGCGGTGAAAATGGAGCTCTCGAAGCTTGAAGAAGTATCAGAGGTATACAGCGTCTCTGGTGAATACGACCTTCTGATAAAGCTGTGGGCCCACACTATCGAAGAGCTTAATCAGCTCATCAACAGTAAAATACGCTCAATTGACGGAGTTGAAGACTTAACTGAGATGATAGTTATGGAGCGCGTGAAGGAGGAGATGACCCCAGTACTGCTATAATGGAGGAGTTTAACGTGCCCTTTCTAAGCGAATTTGTGAAGCGGCCTGTGGTTGATATCACGGGGAAAAGAGTTGGAAAGCTTACAGATGTCATTGTGTCAGCAGACAAACCCTATCCAAAGGTTAAGGCTTTACGAATTCATACACTAGATAAGAATGACGTAAACGTGCCATGGGGGCAGGTGCACGACTTAGGAAGGCAGATAAAACTCAATGTGGAACTACACGAGGTGAGTGCATACTCCCTGCAAGAGCACGAAGTGCAACTCGTCAGTGACGTCCTAGATAGACAGGTGGTAGACGTCGAGGGAAAAAAGTTGCGAAGAGTAAATGACTTGCAGCTTTCACGTATTAATGGCTACTACCGTCTTATCGGGGTTGACATTGGCGTCACTGGAGTACTCAGAAGGCTCGGATTGGAGAGAGTTGCTGAGAGCGTAAAGATCCGGCCCCAAGAAAATTACATTGCGTGGAATGATATCGACACCATACATAGTGGCCCATTAAGTGTGAAGCTAAAAGTCCCGAAATACAACCTCACAAAACTTCACCCAGCTGATATCGCAGAAATTGTGGATCAACTTACCATCAACGAGAGTGTTGCTCTGTTTAGCGCACTCGATGAAGAATCGGCGGCCGATGCTCTTGAAGAGACGTCCCAGGAGAGACAGCTTTCGGTGATTGAAAGGATTGACGCAGAGCGTGCCGCAGACATTTTAGATGAGATGTCGCCGGATGATGCAGCAGACTTGCTTGGAGACCTTCCGGCTGATAAAGCCAGAGAAATTCTCGAATTAATGGAGCCGGACGAATCGGAAGATGTAAGAGAGCTACTTGGATATCCCGAAGATACTGCTGGCGGAATTATGACGACAGAGTTTGTGGCTGTTAATGAAAAGTGCACAGCGCAGCAGGCGATAGATGAAGTAAGAAAAGTTGCAAAGGAGGTTGAAACAATTTATTACATTTATGTTACGTCTGACGGTGACAACCTCGCGGGGGTGACCTCACTTCGGGAGATCCTACTCGCGCCCCCTGAACAAAAGCTCTCGGAGTTTATGCACAAGAACATCATCAAGGCCGACGTTTTAGAAGATCAGCGTGAAGTAGCACAAAAAATCGCAAAATATAACCTACTTGCGCTCCCCGTTGTGGAAGAGAATAAAAAGATAAAAGGTATCATTACGGTAGATGATGCAATAGATATCGTATTGCCAACTGCCTGGAAAAAGAAGGTTCCCAAGATGTTTGGCTGAAAAGTAGGAGGGCCGGGTCTTGGATTTTGAAATCTTCTTACGAAATTTTAGAGGGCCAACGTTAACGCGGCTTATCATATTTCTTTCCATTATGGGCCCTGGAATAATCACCGCCAGCGTAGACAACGATGCGGGTGGTATAACCACTTATTCGTTGGCAGGCTCTCAATTTGGCTACCTCATGCTGTGGACGTTTATCCCCATGACCGTCGCGTTAGCAGTCATTCAGGAGATGGGCGTGCGAATGGGCGTCGTATCCGGAAAAGGGCTTGCTGCTCTTATCCGCGAGAAGACGGGGGTGAGAGTCACCTTTTTCATGATGCTAGCATTGTTAGTCGCCAATTTTGGGAACACACTCGCTGAATTTTCAGGAATAGCGGTAAGTGGCGAAATATTTGGTGCTCCACGATTTATCGCTCTGCCATTGGCAGCAGTATTTGTCTGGGGTTTGGTCGTAAAAGGGAACTATAAAAGTGTAGAGAAAATATTTTTGGTGGCTTCATTTCTCTATGTCTCATACATTATTTCAGGGTATTTAGCTCACCCAGATTGGAGCACAGCGGCAGCGAGATCGTTCGTGCCTCAAATCACTGTCGATCAGGCATACATCACGATGATCGTAGGGCTGGTGGGAACGACGATCGCGCCGTGGATGCAATTCTATATTCAGTCATCGATAGTGGAGAAAGGCGTTGCGGTAAAAAATCTCGCGTATTCAAAAATCGATGCAATTTCTGGGGCTGCAGTTACTAACATTGTAGCATTTTTTATCGTCGTAGCATGTGCTGCTACAATATTCGCCAGTGGAGTTCCAGTGAATAACGTTGCTGACATCTCAGCAGCACTGCTCCCTCTGGCAGGAAAATATGCAAGTGTTCTTTTTGCATTTGGATTTCTTAATGCTTCACTGTTTGCCGCTAGTATTTTACCGCTCTCCACGGCGTACGTTGTCAGTGAAGGTCTAGGTCTAGAGGCAGGCGTTTCAAAAAGTTTTAAAGAGGCACCGGTATTTCATGGGTTGTACCTTGGACTAATTGTGATTGCGGTTCTTATCATTATGATACCGTCTGCACCATTACTCTCGATATTGTATCTGTCTCAAGTTGCAAATGGTATTTTGCTACCCTTTGTGTTAATTTTCATGCTTGTCATAATTAATGATAAAACGATAATGCGGGAGTACGTAAACTCCCGGTTATTCAATTATATCGCTTTGGCAACGGTGATTATTATGATAGGGTTGAGCGTCACACTTATAGTGATAGGTCTGTCATAAGACAAAAAAGCGAGAGAACTCGAACCGTAAAAGTTAATATTTTATTCATAGCATTACTACCAATGAACAACGCTTCGAAGTCCCAAAAGCTTGATTCCTTCGATGTGACAAATTTAGTAGTCGGGTCTGCTATTGGAGCGGATATCTATATCATTACCGCTCTTGGCTGCGGGTATCTTGGACCGGCAAATCTTGTTGCGTGGATTGTAGGTGGGGTAATTGCAATCATCATTGCATTGGTTTTTGCAGAATGTGCCGCGCTCATACCAAATGTAGGTGGTCCATATGCCTACGCATGTGAAGCATGGGGAACTTCACTGGCTTCCTCGTTGGCTGGGGACTCTGGATTGCCGAGGTTGCTGCACTTGCGGTTATGCCGGTCGCTTTTGTGCGATATCTTACCTTCTTTATCCCTTCCCTCACGTGGATTCAGGGCGCCGCAATCAAAGTCTTATTTGTTGTTGTCTTCACCTACGTGAACATCAGAGGGACGAAACTCGCTGGAAAAACGAACGATATACTAACCATTGCAAAACTGAGCCCATTGCTACTTTTAATTATCATGGGGCTAGTGTATTTAGGAGTGCATCCATCCCAAACGTATTCTAATTTAATTCCCTTTGCTCCTCTCGGCTTTAGCAATTTTGCACCGGCACTTATTCTCGCTTTTTGGGCTTACTCAGGATTTGAACTTGCCGTCATTCCCTCAAACGAAATAGATAATCCTAAGATAACAATCCCAAAAGCTATGATCATTGGCATGACGATCGTGACCTTTGTTTACTTACTAACAAATTTTGTCGTTATTGGGGCTATCAACTGGACTACGCTGCAATTTGACCCAGCGCCTCTAGCGTCAGCTGGGAGTGTGGTATTATCATATACCCCCGCACTAGCTGTAATCGGGGGAGCGATACTCGGAATCGGTGCGCTTCTGTCTATTTCAGGGTATGACGAATCTGGAACTCTAGGGACTTCCCGTTTGTCGTACGCAATTGCTATTGACGGTCTATTTCCTAAGTTTTTTAGCCAGATACATCCGAAGTACGGCACACCGTACAAAAGTATAATAGCGCAATCTGCAATTGCCCTTTTTGGGTCGCTAATAGGCGGATTAAGTCAGCTCATAGTGTTCGCTGTCTTCAACCTCGCCTTTGTGTACCTTGTGACGTCTTCAGTAGTCTTGGTGTTAAGAGAGAGGCGGAAGCCCGAGGTTGGACAGACAGCTATAGAGAAGATGACCGGCCCGATATTACCTATTGCGGGTGTAATTTTATCCACTTACCTGCTGCTAATATGTGGTGCTACGACAATACTTTTTGGAATTATCACGATTTTGATAGGAGTGCCCATTTATGTAGTGTATGCGCCACGCACGGAAATGGCAACGTTAAAAAGGGAATTTCTTTCAACTGAGGCGATGCTATCAAGAGTTTCACGAACTCAAAGGGTTTTTCTCGGATATCTTTTTAGGCTCATACGGAGGCATTTATAGAAAAAGCAGATAGATTGGCGGGCTGTTGGAAGAGATGCTTGCCTCGTTGCAGCAAACTATTTAAAAGTAACAAATAATAATGAGCGGTATGGATCCCACGGGATTTGTGATACTGCTTGTTATAGCCATTGCAATTTTAATTGGAGTCTACCTAGCGCTAAAGGCAGCTAAGTATTTGATTGTTCACGCAATATTGGGCGTAATTGTTCTTTTTATTGCCCGTCTGATTGGGATTGGTGTTGCAATAGATTGGAAAACCGTGATTATATGTGCAATTGGCGGGGTGCCTGGCGCAATACTCGTAATAATTCTATATTTTTTGGGAGTTCACCTTTGAGGTGTTACAACAAATGACCTTGTGGAGCTTTCTCGACAGACTGCCAAGGTGGTTTCGTAAACTACACTCATTACTAATCCTTTTATTCGCTGCCCTACATTAATTATCTATGGTCAACAATACTTTAGATGTTAATGCGGTGATATTAGATATAGGAAATACCCTTGTTCCTACTACTGATTTTGTTTATAAAGCGATTGTGGAGTCGTTTACTTCTAACGGATTAACAGCACCCCAATTTAGAGAGATGTTCAATGTATCAGGACGATCTAAAAAAAATGTCTTCCCGCCACAAGTCTATGCTGACTATGAAAAAGTGATGAATGATCACGTCTATTTGCTCAAACCATTTGAAGGCTCTGATAGGACAATTCGAACTTTGAAGAAGTTGGGGTACAAAATCTGCTCATTTACCGCCTTTCCCAGATCCGTTGTTAATACGATGTTTAAAACGTTTGGCTGGGACATGCCGTTCCTCTCATCGGATGATGTTGAAGAAACGCGACCTTCGCCAATGGGCATCTTAAGGTCTGCGGACATGCTTGGAAGCAAGCCGAGCGAATGTGTGGCTGTTGGTGATACGATAGGTGATATACTAAGCGCAAAAGCAGCTGGGGCGCACGCAATAGCTGTAGCTACAGGATTATTTGGCTACGATGCGCTGCAGAAGGAGTCGCCCGATGTAGTAATTAATACCATAGAAGAAGTGCTTCAAATACTAAAATAAGCAGACTTCTACGAATTATTGAGAAATAGTTAAAATGTCCATAAACAGTCCATATCTCTTTACAACTTTCAGTGTTCACCTTCTTTTGATTTTTGCGAAACAATTAGCTACTAAAATTTTTCAACAGACATAACGCCGAAAACTTATTTATTGAAGCTTTTCAATAATTGAATTTTAGTTTAATTATGTATCGGATCGGGTTTATTGATTGATCATTGCCTTATTGATATAATTCTGGTTAACAATGTTACAAACCTACTGCATTCACAATACAAGTAGTGTTACTTGCCATAAGCGCCTTACTTACCAGAAGACTGTAATTCGCTTAATTCATGATTTATTTAAGCGTCTGAGCGTCTAGACGACTTCACTTCATAATATGACAGGCTGATATGAACGATGCAGATCAGTCTATATTTTAACTTGCTTACAATAGAAGAAGTTTTTAGAGCAGCGCTTCATAGCTGCGATCCAATATTCGTTTCTTATACTGTTAAGGTCTTTGTAAATGCGGTTCTTAACTTTTTTGACCACATCTTCACATTGGTTATTACTTGAGTGGTTCTATTCCACGTAGAGCATACGCAGAAGGCCACCGTTATTCAAGCTTCATTGCCATAGCAACTAATTTCGCTGCAGGATTAATAACAGACTTCCGGATTCTATGGAGAATTTTCAGCGATGATGTCTTCCAACGGAGTGTAAGGTAAATCTAAAGATTCTGCCACTTCCTTGTTAACAAGTTTGCCATTAATTACATTTATGCCACTTTTCAATTCTGGCAAGTCATATATCGCCTCTATTCCGTGTTCTGCGAGAGCTGATACATAAGGAAAAATCGCTTGCCCCAACAAAGTTGTTGAAATTCTTGGGACTCGCCCGGGCATATTAGTAACCCCATATCGTATATTATCAAACTCATCTAAGAAAACAGGGTTTTTATGCGTAGTTCCTCGTGAGCCGTAAATATTGCCCCCCTGATCAATTGAGATGGCGACGATTACCCTCTTTCTAGATGTTCGCATTTTTTTAAGAACCTCTCGATCAATGATGAGAGCCGCTTTTCTCCCGACGGTATAGGCAGCACCAATGATGATGTCTGTTTGAATGAGATCAAATCCATATTTTTCCTTAAGGTAAGAGCTATATCTATGTCACGAAAGACGCTAGGCGTTTCCAAGATTTGGATTTTAAAATCTTTTAATTGATGTTAGGAGATAAAAAGTTGGAGCTCTGGTATCCTTTTTCCCTCTCTCTGAATTATGTAAACCTTAGCACCCATTTTGGCCAATATCTTTGCGGCATTTTTTCCTGCAATACCTCTTCCTAACACAAGAGCAAATTTACCTGTCAGATAGTAAGGAGGCTCATCGAATAATGTGCTAGATGCAAGGCTGTTGAGGAGGCGTTCCAACTGCTCTTTCTCTTTAACGGAGACCTCTATTTTACCGTTCTTTACGTTCGCGTGTGTTAGATAAAAGGCAGCCTGATACGCTCCTAATACCCCGGCGACGATGCTGCTGGGCTCTAAAAGGATGGTTCCACCATCTTTTACTATCGTTTCATAGGCGATAGCAGTAACCCCGGATTTCATCAACGCTTTGGCAAGAAGCTTGTTGCTCGCTAAGTGTAAAAAGGTAAACAGAAGGTGATCGGGCCGCATTAAATCGTATTCTTCTTGCATGGGCTCTTTTACTTTTACGATTAGATTAGCCTTACCCCATGCTTCCTCAGCAGTTTGGACAACTGTTGCGCATGCCTTTGTATAATCGTCGTCAGAATACCCCGCTTTCTCGCCTGCAGTGATTTGAACGACGACCTTCGTGCCCTTTTCTGTTAATACACTGACTGCGGAAGGAGTAAGACTTACCCTCCCTTCTTGCGGTTTTATTTCTTTAGGGACGCCAACGATACAGAACAATAACAGTAGAGCAAAAAAAAATCGTTTATTAATTGATCTATTTATAGTAAAAAAAATCTGAATTTAATAGTTTCCCAGAGAATAACAGATTTTTTAAGCATTTTTGTTTTCTCCCAATCGTTTTTACACGTAGGCAATCTGAGCAAAACAGTTCACTCTACTCACGCCTCTAAAGTGGACGATACTAGGTGGTCGCCAACGTTAATATTTTACAGTTCGAGTTTGTCTAGTGTTTAGGGTGATTACTTAATTCTTTCTAACTTCTTTTTTCTGACTTGGATGCCTTGTTTAAGTCACTGCGCAGAAGAGGGTAAATAAACCGCCTTATATAATTTTTCATAGCTGTAAAGACAATTCTTTATAGTAAATGTCATAATCAACGCCTTCTTCAACATTTGCCTCTCTATAGGTTTTAACTGTCCAGTAATAATTTTTAACAATAGTCTAAATTTTAAGATGAAACAAACTAAGCTTACGGATTGAGACTACACATATGTTGAAAAAATAATATTTCCAACAAGGAAATGCTTGCTAATGGTTGACTCGGCTAAGCTCAATTCTTTCAATGCTATTTCTATATCTACATAAATCATTCAATCAGTATTTTAACGATTTCACTAGAAGGAGAAAGAATTCTGACGTGAGGATAATGAACATCAAAGATCAATTTAATAGATCCCACGTTTGGTTAAGTAAATTTTATCTTATGAGATTAAATTATATCAACTAATAATAATTGAATTTAGCAAAATACTGCGGCAAATACATGGAACCTGACTTAAAAAACATTTCAGAAGAGAAGCTAATCTCGTTACCTGAGCCTAAACTAAGAAAAGAGATAATAATCCCATTATTAAATAAAATTGGTTGTAGAAATGTTACTGATAAATGTGGTCCTGAAGAGTGGGGAGTTGATGTCTATTTTGAGATCGAAGATATTTTTGGTCGAACTAAATACTTTGGGATAAGTGCAAAAAAAGGAAATTTGAATAAGTCATCTAAAAATATTCCGAGTAGTATAATTACTATTCATACTCAAATAAAACAGGCTTTTAGAAAAACATTTGCACCATCAAACCTCAAGACGGAAGTGCATTTGGATGGGTATTACATAATTGCATCAGGACGCGTTAATCGTTTAGCAAAAGAATATATTTTAACAATGCGTCAGGAGTTTCCTTATATTGACATCATAGAAGGGCCAGAACTTATTCAGATAATTTCTCGAAGTGATTTTTTACGACAGCGGAATGCCGGTTGGATGGACAAATTTTCTAAGTTAGAGATGGAGAAGGATATGATAAGATGAGGCATTCCGGGCGTAATATTTTCAAAGGCACAACTTATCAAACACTTGCACAAATGTCGTTAACTTTACAATATTTGAGAGATCCTAACTTTTCTTACATTCATTTAGAGGCCCCAGACTCAAACGATTTCAATTTAGTGTTTAAGGATGGCCATAAAATAATTTGTGAAGCTAAAGACTGGAGTCGTGGATTACAGGACCACGACGTTAAAAAAATAATCGATAAACTAAGCAAATCAAAGATCGTCAGTCCAGATGATGAGATATTAATCATATGTAGCAAATACACGACTGATATATTTGAGCAAATAAGAAACCTTGCATATTTTCCAGAAACATTTGAAAACGAGTTTAATAAAAAAGGCTATTCAAAAAAGCAGATTAAACTTGTGTCGAAACTTAATGTTTGGTTAAAGACTCGAGATGAGCTTGAAGAAGGCGTTCACGCATTGTTCACCGAGATCATTGGCTTCTGGCTGCCAGATGAAGATATTAAAGAATTCGTACGAAGTGTTTTGATTCAAAGGTTTCATCGAGGGTCTGCTGAGGGTAATATTTACACGAGGGGGGACATATTCTCTGACATTGAATCTAAAGAGCGTAGGATTAAGAAAAGCTCTTCTCGTTTTAACAAAGACTACAATAACTGTGAGGAGCAGATCGAGCAAATTGTTAGTGATGTCGAGATAAATAGTCCTAGATCAGGAGATAGCGATATTTCTGCTTTATCGCAAAACCCAAATTTAATGTACCTTTTGCTTGATAAATTAACGGATAAAGAATATTTAGAGCTTACTCGATGGAATTCAATCTTCGAAGCTTGTAAAGTCTATATTTATCCACTCAAGTTGTTCAACGTTTTCAATAATAACCTATACACAAAAGAGAATCGAAAATATGTGCTATATTTTGTAAAGCAGAACTTAGATCAGCTGAACAATTTTTATCGTGATATTTCTTTAGAATATAATCTAGCCAAATTATTAAAGAGTGTAATTGAAAAAGATGGCTTACTACATAGTGAGATTTTGAGTATCATTAAAAAGCAATTCGAAAAATACGGAAATAAACTTTTTTACCTAGAAACAGATAAAGATACGCTGCACCGTAAGGTACAATTATGTAGCACTTTGCAATTACTTTACAACAAATCCTCAGAAGACTTAAAAGAGGAAATTTATAAGTTTATAACTGATACTTTCAATTTAATTAAAGATGAAGACAATTATAATTTTTATACTCCCAAAGAAATATTTTGGATTCTAAGAGACTATCTTAACCACAAAAACAACCAGTTTTTTGAACAACGATTTTTAAAACTGGCAGAAGAATTGGCAGCCCAGTACCAGCAAGTACTATGCGACATTAGGAAAGAAGCTTGATTTCAGAGGCTGGGATCTAATCGGAAACTTAGGCGCTTTCTGGGGCTACGATTATCAAGTTTTTGATAAATGCTTCATTGAGGAGACTTTAAGGCCTGCTTTGAAAAACTTACCGAGAGACGTTAGATGGGACTTTATCAAAAAAAACTGTATTATTTCGACTCAAAATGTTTCAAAAGAAAGACCGGATTTCCTTAATCGGGCGGCTATTCCGTTTGTTCTAAATGAATACAGGAGGGGTAATCCTGAAGCCCTACAAATCTTAAAAGAGTTCCTATTGTCTAAAAGAAAGGTACCCGATAAAGCTGAGTTAATATATCAGGACTTGAAAGCTGGCGAATTCACTGATAATCAGAAATGGAATCTCGTTAAGATAAGATACTGATCAGTACGGCTTCCCGGCCAATCCATTCGTAGAACAAATTGTTGGCGACTTGGCTTTGAAGGGACACAAACAGGCAAAGGAACAACTAAAGACTTGGGCGAACGATCCTAATTATTATGAGAGACCTTCATTTTTACATAGCAACATCATCCCGAACATTAATAAATTGCTGAATTCTGCTCCAAGGGACGCTATATCAATATTCAAAAATCTTATTGCCAGTCAATATTTCGTGCAGGGATCTGACCAATTTTACGCGCATGAAGTCTATGAATTGTTTTCACGAATAATTGCAAGAGATATGGGGGAAGGCTGGAGAATATGGAACGAGTTAAACCAGAAAGATGACTTAACCACCAACCAGCAATTACTCCTTGCAGGATCATTGCTCTGTCTATTAGACATAGATAATCAAGCAGCGATTGAGACAGCATTTAGTACCATAGATGCACTTACCTTTGGATATGAACAGTTCATATCGAAGTTCTCTCTTGCACATTCACGTGAGTTAGTCATCGAATTTATTGTTAAAGGAGCTAAAACAGACTTTAGTCCAATTGCAAGTTTTGAAATAGCCAAAAGATTCACTTGTGACCCAGATCCAAGTAACGAAAATTCTCCGGATGATCCAAAAGGAGAACATAATTATCATAAACAAATACTCGATGGTAAAAAACCAAACCTTATAACTTCGGTAAGAGGGAGAATTCCTTGGGCCATTCGGCACATTGTGAGACCGGGAATAGAAGATAAGATTGGCGAAGTGATAGAGCTAACTAGAAACCTCACTGAAGATAAAAATCTCTACGTAAGACTGCAGTCTTGTGTAGCTTTAACTAGACTTGCTCAAACACGATATAGTAGAACAGAAAAAGGCAACAGACTTATTCCTGAAGCTTTTGCTCAAGAGATAGAGAATCTTGCTTTTCAAATGCTTGACAATTCAGATAACAAGATACCGGTTATACAAGAGTGGATGGCCCGCGTGTTTAACTATTTGACACTTATTGATTTCGAACGAGCGTTAAAAGCTACCGATTATTTCGTCCATGCAGATGTCGACGCTCTGAGAACGTACTTACAAACAATAATTATATTTGCTGAGTTGAACGAAACCTTCAGCTCAGAACAAAGGTTCAAATTCACGGAAATAATCTTCGATTTGATCGATAAAGATTCTCGGGTGAAATCTCAAATAGCTCTGCTTATGCATTTATTATCTAATAAAGAAGATAATAAAGGCGAGAATTATATAAAAAATACGTTAAGATACATAAAAAAGATTGTAGAAAAATACGATGAAAACTCTTTTGAACGCATCTATTCCCTTGTTAAAGATAATCTAAACAAAGTTGGTTATCAAAAAGATCTTATATCGATTTATAAAACGTGTATTGCAAAAGAATATGAATATTTAAGCACTCATCCCAAATATCCCAATAAAACATGGGCGCCATATTACTGGAATGGCGATATTTTAGAGATGATATTTAGTTTAAGTAAGCAAGAGTTTATAGACATTTTTAAGATGCTAGTAAATTATCCGCTTAAGTGCAACATTGGAAATATCGAAAAAGTCGTTGATCTACTTTCTAAAACTCCACAATCAATGTGGAAAGAAGTTGAACATATACTTAATTGTTTAGTTAAAAGAGACTCAACATATTATGATAAAAAGAAACAGTGGGAGGATCAAATTACACGCGATGGTGTAATTCCTTAAATCAATAGATTTTTAATTTCAACATCGAGCGAGTGAGATCTGAATCAAGAAATATATTTGAGCGTTATAGTTGACTAAGTCGAACAATAACCATACGGAGAATTTACAAGAGAACAGCTATTTTCTTAATTTGTAAAATTAAAGCTTTTAGAATTTCTGTTGAAATTTGCTGCTTCTAATAAAAACATTTCTCTATTTGAATTATTAACTCTTTTAGCATTTTAGTGTTTTCTCGTGTGCTTGGTGGCACTCTCTTTGGGCTCTTGGCTAAATTTAACTGTAGCAATCTTAAATTATATTAAATCACAATCTATACTCTTTATCATATTACGTCTATGTGACTAAGCAACGTTAAAAATGCTACTAAATAAAATTTTACACGAGGATTGTATTACCGGGATTAACGAACACATTGATGACGGCCAAGTTGATGTCATCGTCACCTCACCCCCGTACAACATCGGCGTTAAGTATAGCACCTATTATGATGCAATCCCGAGGGCAGAGTATCTAAGCTGGATAGAAAACGTTACAAAGGAGTGTAAAAGAGCGTTAAATGATAAGGGCTCACTATTTCTTAATTTGGGATACAAACCGAAAGACCCGTGGATTGCCTGGGAAGTCGCTTTTAGACTCAAGGCACACTTAAAACTGCAAAACGTGATCCATTGGATAAAGTCAATAGCGATTTCCCGCGACGACGTGGGCAAAGCACAAAGCGTAGCTGGAGATATCGCTGTCGGACACTACAAACCCGTGAATAGCAAATATTTTGTCAACAAATGCCACGAATATGTCTTTCACTTTACCAAATATGGTGATGTCGAACTGAGCAAACTTGAGATAGGCGTACCGTATCAGGACAAGAGCAATATACGACGATGGAAGGGTTCAAAACGTGGGATAAGAGATCGTGGCGACACATGGTTTATACCATATACAACCATAAAAGCGAGGGAGAGAGATCGGCCACACCCTGCAAGTTTTCCGTTCAAATTACCGATGATGTGCATAAAATTGCACGGCGTAGAAAATACAAAACTGGTCTTGGATCCGTTCATGGGAATTGGAAGTACAGCGGTAGCGTGTAAGAAGCTTGGGATCGATTACATCGGATTTGAGGTGGACGAAAATTACATTGAAATTGCCGAAAAAATACTTAATAACGAATCACTTACTAATTGCTCCACTAAATGAGAGCTCAGTTCAAGGATTTACAACAACTGTCTGAGTAGTAATGGAATTTTCGTCTAAGTTCTAGTAAGTCGCCAACTGACGTCATATCAGAGGCTATAAAAACGCTTCAAATGCATAATGCGTCATTCGTCACAAAAATGGTATATGGCGCAGATATCGAAGTCCATCTGCGGAGTAAAAAGTTAGTGTAAGGTTGGCTAAACCGTACGATGAATCATTTTTCGGATTTTATGCTTCTTTTTTTAAATACCCCTCATAAAGCGCTCTTTTATCTCAACTGCAGTATATGGAATATCTCGCACATCTGCGTTTCCGGGCTTTATGACAGTGTGGATGAACTTCGGCCCTCCTCTTTGTTCAAGTGCAGCGTTCAAATCCTCTGCCTTATATGCCTTATAGGTGTTTTCAATCCCGAAGCCCCGTGCTAACAATTCAAGGTCCATTTTTTGACTTGCCGTTTGTTGGTTGCCTGTTGAACCGTACGTTCCATTATCGAGGGCGACAATCGTGAGGTTTTCTTTGCCGAATTGTGATACACTACAGAGAGCGTTGGGATTCATAAGAAGGCTTCCGTCGCCATCGAGGACAATAACATCCCTCCTAGTGTACAAAGATACCCCTAAACCCACAGAAGATGCGAGTCCCATGCTCCCAAGCATATAGAAGTTCGTGGACTGATCGCACACTGCATAAAGTTCCTTACTTGGCACGCCGATGTTCGAGATGTTGATTTTACCCTTTAGATGAGATGACATTGCCCGAATCGCATCGTACCGCGTCATAAGTGCGTGCTCGAATGGAGACGCATTGGTCGTCATGGGGCATTCAGCTCGTCCATATTTCACCGCATAATGAGCATCGGATGAAGCGCACTCCCACAGCTGGGGAGATACAAGAATGACAACAGGTAAACGCGTTTTAAAAGATGTACGTATTCCTTCGCTCATTAGAAAGAGGTCGTCAATTGTGTGTACTTCATAACTTTGAACCTCTAACGCATTTAGAACAGCCCTTAAATGCGTGCCCCAATACACTTGCGCCTCTATGCCCTCTTTATACACGCCTCTCCAACTTGCTACTATCGGGAGGGGTATTTCGTACGTAAAATTCAAAGAAGAGAGCGCGTTTAAAAGATTCCCTATGCCTGTACTTTGAATGAGCATGAGCGGATGCACCCCGGCAAGGTAGGCTCCGGCGCATATGCCAACCCCATCCTCCTCCCGTGTTAGTTCTACTTCAAAGAAGTCTTCAGAGACAAGAGGCAGCAGATTTTTAAGCCTGTCGCATGGAAGAGTCGCAACTAAATCAATCTTATTTCTTTTAAATAGCTCAATAATTGCCTGCTCTGCTGCCATGCCCATTTTAGTTTCGTCAGCCCTATGGTTTACGTTATAACCTCCAGTATCTCCTCTAGCGCTACTTGAGGATCGTCAACAATCAACAGGGGTTCAATTGTATAACGCTGTTTATCCTCTGCAAGCCGCTTTTCTCCGCCGCCAGTGATATTTAAAAGAACCACTTCATCTGCGCCTATGCTCTGATGTTCAACTGCTTGCAGTAATGAAGCCGTCGCTACCGCTGCGGCGGGAACAATGTCTATGCCCTCGAGGTCTTCAAATAAGCTTGACGCCGCAATCGCTTCGTCGTTCGTCACCGCATACATCTCGCCTAAGGTGTTCTGTAACGCGTCATACACCCCACCTTTGATTGAGTACGCGGGATTTCGATTCGATAGAACGTCTGCATAAATTTTAACGATGTTATCCTTCGCATGTTGCATATCTATCGAAGGGACAATAAATCGCCTCCCTCCTTTCCAAGCGTTATACATGGGAACAAATGGGAGATTTTGTGAAAGATGCAGTTGCGGAAGCCTCGCCTTTACGAATTGTCCACTATCTTGTAGCCTCAACGAGGCTTCCCACGCTGCTATACCTCCTGCTCCACTCCCTATCGCTTGAAAATAATACTTAGGGGTTCTTCCTATAGTCAGTGCGGCCTCAAGCATGACCGTACCCATGCCGTCGCGCCGCGCAACGTTCCTCGCCCCCCCTTCAGGTGAGAGCCCATCAGCCTGAGAAAGTCTTTCCCCTAGAGCTATAGCATCTGAGTAATCATTACCGGCTTTTAAATAAATGAGCTTGACATTGTTTGACGGTTTTTCCGGCAACCAAAGCTTATCTGAAGAGCTTTCAAGCCCAACGAGTATCAACTTAAGTGAAGCCTGGGAAGTGGTGACCGTATGGGCAAAAGCCCGTGCAGTGTTGCCCACAGACGAGATAACAAGAGCATTAATGCCGTTTTCTAACGCTCTCTGCACGGTAGGGGACGACTCCAGTTCCTTAAAGCTACACGTTTCGAAGTGCGCGTTCATTTCCGGCCAATAGCCATTGAAGCTGATGTACAATTCGTTCAAACCGAGCTCTTTTGAAAACCCCACACTTTTATAGGTGATGGAGCGACCGCAAGTATTAAGCTTCCCGTTTGTTGGCAACCACTGTCCAAATTTCCAGATGTTATTATCACTAGTCGGTTCAAGTCTCCTTTTATGATACACTGTCCGCAACAACGCGTCCCCGCACTTACATCGTAGTGCGTATCCTCTGTAGCGTACACTAGAATGACATCCTAAGCAGACGATGTCGTAGCCTTTATTTAGGTTTGCATTCATAAGCTAGTACAATAATCATTTTAGTTCGTTATTTATTTATAATCATCGCTTTCTTTCATAAATGTATAATTTCAGCAAAAAAATACCACAAATGGGATAATAATTTCTTTTATTAGATAATTATAAATACGTTTATTAACAAAAATTGCATTTTGACCATGGAAAAAAGCAAATTGCCGTCCAAAAAAGCCGATATATCTCATAATACTAATGATTTTGATTTTTTGTACAATAGGGATAAAATAATAAAGTGCCTTCAGTGCGGAAGATGTACATCAAGCTGTCCCGCGGCGCGAGTTTTCGAAGGGTACAGCCCGCGTGAGATTATGCGACGGGTACAAGATGGAGAGGGGGATGATCTCGTACACGAAGATGTGATATGGCTCTGCGGTCAGTGCCTATACGTGCAGTTCGCGATGTCCGAGAAATAACAGCCCTGCATCTATCATTTTAGACCTACGACGGCGTGCCTTCAAAGAGGGGTTAACAAACGCTGACCTATGCCAAAAAGCGTCGAAAATGATGAGATCGCTATGGGAAAGAGGGGTAACTGTATCCCCTAAACTTATCACGCAAGGAGTATTCGCGGATCTAGTCGACTATGATGCACTTCAACAGGCAAGATCTGATCTCGGCTTAGCAGGTGCAGAAACAAGGGAGATTAAAATCCCAGACAAGGCACTTGAGCAAATACGAACTATTTTAAAACACACAGGAATCATCTTAGAGGATGATTAAGTGAATAAGAATATTCTCTCTACGCGAATGGATAAGCGCCCCGAGCGCTTATACTTATTCAAGAGCTGCATTGCCGGCACCTTTTACCCCGGCATTGAACGATCATTCAGGTTCATATTGAACTCACTAGGTGTTGATTACTTTGACGATCCCCGCCAATCATCTTGTACGGGCTTCGGAATGCACTGTGGGATAATGCCCCTAGAAACCACCCTTGCGCTCAATGCGAGAAATTTGGCGCTAGCGTTCGATTCAGGGTACACGAAAGTCGTGTGCACGTGTCCAACCTCTTACGGCACCTTAAAGGAGTGCATGGTGGAGCTTAAGGATGAAAAAACCAGGGATAGGATCAATACAGTCTTACAGACTATTGGCGCGGTATACAGTGACGATGTTCAGGTCTTTCACGCTGCTGAAGTGCTGCACGCGCTCCGTGAAATGCTCAAAAAAAGGGCACAGAGATCCTTAGAAGGGATTAAAATCGCTACGCACCATGGGTGCCACTACACGAAGATATTTTACGAAGAGGTTATCGGGGGCATGTGGGAGTACCCAACGTTGCTGGATGAGATATGCGCACCATTTTTACCCGACTTGGTCGACTACTCAGAGCGGACGTTGTGCTGCGGTATGGGCTTTAACCATTTGATAAGCGATAGGAAGTACACCGAAATAACGTCTTTGAAGAAACTTACGAGTATCCTCTCAGGGAAACCGGATGTAATTGTCACAATGTGCGCAGGATGTCAAACGGTGCTCGACACATACCAAAAAATGTTTGCAGACAAACTGGATTACAGGGCCCCAATATTGAATGTGGCACAGCTTATGGCTGTACTGCTTGGGGCAGACGCTTACAAAGATGCATGTTTCCAATTCTCATCAATAGACGTCGCTCCACTCCTTAAGAAGATGGAGGTCTGATATGGGCGGTCATGGAGTTTTTATCTGTAAATGCGATGGTAACATCTCCCAAGTCGTCGATGTAGACAGGCTTGAGCGACATTTTCAAGGCGAGTGTTTAACGTTATCCGACCAGCACCTCTGCTCGCTACAGGGACAGGAGAAGATACGGCGGGCGATACTTGAAAACGGCCTTGAAGGTGTTGTAATTGCCTCATGTTCACCTAATAACCACGGGATGACCTTTAAACAGTGTGTCAGCGAAGCAGGGTTGAATCCGCACCTGGTAGAGTTCTCGAACATTAGGGAGCAGTGCTCATGGGTTACTGAAAACCATGAAAAGGCGACGGAAAAAGCCCGTGACCTTATTACTGCCTCTATATATCGCATTGAGCACGCGGAGCCACTCATGGACTTCAAGGTACGTATCAACAACGCCACAATGGTGATCGGTGGAGGCATAGCTGGGATAACTGCGGCGCTTTCGCTCGCAGAGAACGGAATTACGACCTACCTCGTAGAAAAAGAGCCCTCACTGGGTGGAAACGTAGTAAGGGTAGGGAAGGTGTTTTCCCCTCATAAGATGGTCGAAGAGTGTGCAATGTGTTCTCTGAGTCCGCTCATGAATGACGTCTACCGAAATGCGAATATTGAGGTCATGACGAGCGCGGAGATCGCTCAGTGTCAACGGCACAGCAGGCAACTTCAATGTGGAAGTGAAGCTCACGCCGAGGAGAGTTAACGAAGGCTGTACCGAGCTGCGGAGAATGCGCTTCGATGTGTCCGGTAGACGTAGATGACTGGTGGAATGCGGATACAAATAAACGGAAGGCTATTTACAAACCATTCCCACAGGCTGTTCCAGATCGATACGTTGTGGACGTTGACAAGTGCATTGGCTGCGGGAAGTCGTGAAGGTCTGCAAATCCGGGGCAATTGATCTTGATGAGGAGTTTGTCACACGACGCATAAACGTTGGAGCTATCGTTATTGCGACTGGACACGATGAGTTTGATGCGCGTCTTAGACCTGAATACGGCTACGGACGATTTAGAGATGTAGTAACACAGCTTGAGCTTGCTCGATTTATTGGTGTCAACGGTCCTACGAACGGTGACCTCCTACGACCATCTGATTTAACCCCTCCTAAGAAGGTCGTGATGATACAGTGCGTCGGTTCGAGGGACGAAAAAACCAATGGTTTGCGGTACTGCTCATCGGTGTGCTGTATGGTGGCGCTTAAGCACGCCAATTACATACGGGATTACTACGCAGGAACCGATATTACTATTCTCTACACAGACATCAGAGCCCCGGGCATTTACGAAAATTATTACCGACTTGTGCAGGAAAAGGGAGTTCGGTTCATTCGCGGTAGAGCCGGAGACGTTAAGCACCACGACGGAAAACTGATCGTCAGCGTTGAGGATACACTTAGCTCACGGTTTTTGGAACTTGAAGCTGATCTAGTAGTTCTCTCGAACGGTCTTAAGCCATCTCTTGGAACTATCAAGGTGGCAGAACTCCTCGGGCTTGAACTCAGTGCTGACATGTTCGTCAAAGAGAGACATCCAAAGCTTGAAGGCTCAAGCACGAGCATCAAGGGAGTTTACGTCTGCGGCACAGCTCAAGGGCCGAAGGATATAACGCAGAGTGTCTTACAGGCTGATTCCGTCTGCGCTCAAAGCGCTGTCGCTTGTTGGAAAAGAGGAACTCTCACTTGATCCCTTTACCGCATTCGTCAAAGAGAGCTGTGATGGGTGCGGTTTGTGTGTACACACCTGCAAGAACAATGCACTCAAGATCGTTGACAGGCGAGCAGTGGTTGATCCCCTGCTCTGCACCGGTGGAGGTGCTTGTCTATCGAGTTGTCCTAGTTCCTCGCTCGACCTGCACGGCAGCACTGAAGCACAACTCGAAGCCTCAATACGAGGCGTTTTAAAAGACAAAAAGGACGGCGAAGTACGTATGATCGCGTTCCTTGATAAGAAAATCGGCTATCCAGCAGCAGATAACATGGGGGCATCAAAGCTTTCGTACCCTGATTCGATACGGATTATTAGCGTCCCGTCAGTGCTCCGACTCTCGCCCCATCACATCTACACAGCGTTTGGGCTGGGGTCTGATGGTGTTTTCATCGGACAGGGCTTCGAGGCAGAGAGCTGCGGCGAAGACTTCGAAACCGTTGAAGCAAAACTCAATAAATTGAGCGCAGATGTTCAAAAGCTCGGCGTTGATCCCGCACGGCTCAAGATATACAGAGTCTATATTCCCCACTTCGTGGGGCTCCACAAACGGCTCATTTCATTTGATCAAGCTATTCGAGCAAATAGCGTTAACAAGGGTCAGCTCGTAGAGGCAAGGATGGACTCTTCATAAAGCGAGACTTGAGGTATTGACGTGAATACGCCTGCGCATAAGCCCCTTCAAACCATTAAAGAGATTAACGACAAAATAACATCGGGAGATGTTAAAGTGCTCACTGCCTCCGAACTGTGCGATATGATCAGAGACGGCGACGAGGTGTACGACGTTGACGTCGTCACAAGCGGCACCAAAGGGATAATGAGTGGCACGTATGGGACGCTCTCCTTTATGGTTGCAGAGCCAAACACTTTTGAGCGGGCAGAGAAGGTTTGGCTAAACGACGTACCGGCCTTTGTCGGACCGTGTCCAAATGAACGACTTGGAATTGTCGATGTGATCATCTCAGGGACAGCGATTTGCAGAAGCGACAACAAATACGGAGGAGGGCACCTGTTGCGTGACTTGCTGCGCAGAGAAGAGGTGAGCGTCGAACTGGAAACCGATGAAGGACGTCACCTTCAAATCGAGACGCACCTTGATGAGATGCACTACGCCGCCCTGTTTGCAACAAGAAACGCGTTTAAAAACTATAACGCCTTTATCAACCCTCGAGAAGGGTGTGTCAGATCCATTTTTTCTGTACGGTGCCTTCACGGGCCGTATGAGGAGGCGAGTTTCTGTGGGTGTGGCGAAATTAACCCGCTAGAGAAGGATCCTCAGCTTGAAACTATAGGCATAGGCACGAAAGTTTTGTTGAATGGGGCTGTTGGATACGTAACAGGTCGCGGAACTCGAAGTTCGCCTGAAAGACCTAATTTATCGGGGTATGCTGAAATGTGGGATATGCACCCCCGATATATTGGAGGGTACAACACCTCTGCTGGACCTGATATTTTTTGCTCATGGGCAGTTCCAATTCCGATCACAAACAACAGAGTGCTGGAAAACGTAAAGAAGACTGATGAAGAGATACCGCTCCCTATAGTAGATGTAAATGGTAGAGAGCTGCTCGGATACGCAAAGTACAGTGACGTGTGGAAAAGTAAGTGCGCGCCAGTTACATACGAAGAAAAGATGTGCCAGGCGTGTGAGCAGTGCTTCGTCACAGAACTCTGTCCTACCGGCGCGTTTAGATACGGCAAAGGCATTGACAAAGAAAAATGTACGAACTGCGGCGCATGTGTTATTGCTTGTATATACGGCGCTTTAAAAGCCGATCTCGGGCATATTCCCTTTAAGGGCATGGAAATACCGGTTACGTTACGGCAGTCTGATAAATGCAAGGCAGTGAAGCTTATGGACAGTCTTAAAGAGATGATTGAAAGAGGAGAATTCTTGTTAAGTGAGCCGGTCGGAAAAATAACATTTAGATGATTGCCGTACAAAGAAGCCTATAACATCGTGCCGTGTAAAGATCTCAAAGGAGTAACAGGCTCAAGCTTTTTATACAACTCACTCATTCGCTTTACTTTCTCATAGCTATGGCTAAAAATCCTCTCGCGGACTTCTACGTTACCAGCCCTACAGTCTCTCCAGAGCTCCGGGATCTGAGGTGAGTCTAGAAGCGGCGCACTTCCTACATTCAACAGACTGCAGATCGTTGAGAAGCCCTTGTTTTCGGCAAAAATATTATCTCGCACAAGATCAGAAAAGATGTCGATATGGCACATCCCGCGTAAAGGCTCATGAACTTCGTGAGTTATCGCTTTTAGTCTAAGCAACGGAAATAAAAATCTGCTCCCATTGTAGGTCAAAACCTTAACCTGCCTGTCTCTAGCGGTCTTCAGGTCATCTTTTAAAAAGATAAGGAGATCCCGTTCGTCGGTATCGCTTGTTCGTAAAAAGTAGGAGAGCTGACGAGAGTTCCTCAGTTTAATTTTCTTTGAGTCGATTTCATTCAAGATCCCTCGCCCTCTAGCAGATCTCTCGCCGAAGTACACCGTGTACGCAATTATCTCAGGATTTCCGTGTAGTCCGGTTGTTTCAATAGTTAAAAAGCATCGTTCTCCATCTGATTCTTCCTGTGGTTCAATAAACCTGTCAAGCGTTCTTAAGCTCATACTTTCACTCTAATAGTTTAAATTGTACCTAACTACTTCCGTTGTAACTATAACAGTTACCTTTTCATGTAAAGTAAAAGTACTCTATCAGCACAGGTTCTCTGACTCTTGGTTTTGTCAGTTTGCACTTATCCAATTTACCTAAAAGTGGCTTTGTGATCTGCAGCCCTTACTGAATAATACGATGCCTACAGCAGTTATTACTCCCTGTCACACTGGCTTTTTTTGCGACCTTCACATAGCATTATTAAGTGACTTAAGGAACCAAAAACTAAGCGATGAAACTAGATTAACTTCAGCACAACGAAGGCCCTTGTAGACAGCAAGATTCACAGAAATTCTATTGACTTTATAAAATTATATAAGTAAATAATATAAAGATGGAAGATATTGAAGTAGGGGCCATAGGGTAGTCTGGATATCCTTGGGGACTGGGGGTCCTCAGACCTGAGTTCAAATCTCAGTGGCCCCATTTGTTGCCTCTAGATTTCTATTATTACATTTGACGTAGCGACGTACACCAACTTAGCAGAAGTCAAGGGTAAATAGATTTATATGATGTGGGGAACAATATCCCATACAGTGCATTATTTACTTTAGTGAAATCGACTTACTTCCATGTCGATTACATAAAATAACGCTTGTTCTAAAACTTAACGAAGCTCAGCGATATACACGTCAAAAAAGGTTGGAGTAAATCAAAGTGCCCATTGGAATCACAAGCTACGGCGTCTATATACCAAAATTCAGAATAAAAATCGAAGAAATTGCGCGAGTCTGGGGAGACGATGCAGAAGACATCAAAAAAGGGCTTAAAGTCTTCGAGAAGTCGGTTCCAGACAAAGACGAAGATGCCGCCACTATTGCGGTTGAAGCCGCAAGACACGCTATAAACCGCTCTAAACTCAATCCTCAAAAGATTGGTGCTATCTACGTTGGGAGCGAATCACACCCGTACGTAGTGAAGCCCACTGCTACTATCGTAGCTGAGGCAACTGGCGCTACGCCGGAACTTATGGCAGCAGACTATGAATTTGCATGTAAAGGCAGGAACCGCAGCGGTACAAACGAGCATGGGACTCGTAGCTGCGGGATTTATCGACTATGGCATGGCAATAGGGACCGACGTTGCTCAAGGGGCACCAGGAGATGCACTTGAATTCACCGCAGCTGCAGGTGGGGCCGCATTCATAATTGGAAAAAAGCGGATCATCGCTGAAATTGAGTCCACGTATTCATACACCACTGATACCCCTGATTTCTGGAGGCGAGAAGGTCAGCAGTATCCGAGGCACGGCGGAAGATTCACCGGAGAACCAGGCTATTTCAAACATGTTTTAGCGGCCTCAAACGGGCTTTTAAAGAAGCTCGGATCGGAAGCACGAGACTACGATTACGCGGTATTCCACCAACCGAATGGTAAGTTTCCCCGTAAGGCTGCACTCGATCTCGGCTTTACAGTAGATCAGATAAAACAGGGACTAGTAGTGCAGCGACTCGGGAACACGTATTCTGCTTCAACACTGATAGGACTTGCCTCGATCCTTGACGTAGCAGAACCAGGCGCTCGGATTTTTGTGACATCATTTGGTTCTGGGGCCGGCAGTGACTCATTTAGCATCAAGGTGACTGATGACATAAAGAGTGTAAGGACGGGGGCTCCAACGGTCGCAGAACTATTATCAAAACCAATATACATTGATTATGCTCTTTATGCGAGGCACAAGAACAAGATAGTAACATGATTCAATTTAAGTTGACATTTAAGGCTGTTAATACATGAGACAAGTAGCTATAGTTGGCACAGGATGCACAAAATTTGGAGAGATGTGGGAAAAATCTCTCCGCAACCTCTTCATCGAGGCTGGCGTCGCAGCGCTTGAAGGCGCGGGAATAAGTGGCGCTGACGTAGAAGCCCTTTACGGCGGCAACATGAGTTCAGGGAGATTTATAGAACAAGAGCATATAGGCTCACTCATTGCTGACTATTCAGGCCTTTCAACAACTCACATACCAAGCACACGGGTCGAGGCGGCGTGTGCCTCCGGTGGACTCGCTCTGAGAAGCGGCGTCATGGCTGTCGCGTCTGGCTATCACGATATTGTAGTATCTGCGGGGATAGAGAAGATGACCGACGTTGGTATTGGATCCTCCATCGACACTCTTGCATCAGCAGCTGATAGAGAGTGGGAGGCTACAGTTGGCGCGACGTTTCCGGGCCTCTACGCGATGATGGCACGGGCCCATATGGAGGAGTATGGTACTACTAGAGAGCAACTGGCGCAGGTGGCGGTAAAAAACCACTATCACGGCTCTCTAAACCCTAGAGCGCAATTCAGAAATAAAATTACTATCGACACTGTTGTACAGTCCCCTCTCGTAGCAGATCCTTTAAGGTTATTTGACTGCTCGCCCATCACTGATGGAGCAGCTGCAGTCGTGCTTGTTCCCGCAGAGAGGGCTCGAGAATTCACGGACACTCCGATTTACGTAAAGGCCGCAGCTCAATCGAGCGACACGATAGCACTTCACGATAGACGGAGCCTGACCACGATCGACGCAACGGTTGTGGCTGCCCAACGGGCATTTAAAATGGCGGACCTACGTAGGTCCGACGTAGACGTTGCGGAGGTCCACGATTGTTTCACCATCGCCGAGATAATGGCAATTGAGGATTTGGGATTCTTTGAAAAGGGCAAGGGCGGACCAGCTACGCTTGACGGAGAGACGGCGATAGGGGGAAAAGTGGCGATAAACACCAGTGGTGGACTTAAAGCATGCGGGCATCCTGTTGGAGCGACGGGCATAAAACAAGCTGTTGAGATTGTTGAACAACTTAGAGGAGAGGTAGGAAAGCGACAAGTCGATGGGGCTGAGGTTGGTCTAACCCACAATGTTGGTGGTACTGGCGGAACTGCAGTCGTACATATCTTGACGAGGTAACCACGATGGCGGTAGCAAGGTTTTGGAGAAAAATACCAAATAGGTACAACTTAGTTGGCACAAAATGTGAAAATTGCAACACTTACTACTTCCCCCCGAGGCTTATCTGCCCACCGTGTAGACGAAATGGTGTTATTCGCGAGCATAAATTTTCAGGTACGGGAACGGTGGTTACATACACAACAATATATTCTGCTCCCGACAATTTCAGTAGACACATCCCTTATGTTTTGGCGATTGTGCAACTTGACGAGGGGCCAAATCTCACTGCTCAACTCGCCTGTGAGCCCTCAGAAGTCAAAACTGGAATGAGAGTGAAACCAGTGTTCAGAAGGCTGAGCGAAGATGGACCTGAAGGTGTTATCTATTATGGGACCAAATTTGTCCCTGTGTAACTAGTTTATTCTCTAACCATCTTTTATATTATTGTATAAGAACTCACGATTTAGTTTAGAAAGTTGTGCACTCCTCTTTATTTTTTAAGACATCTTAGACAGCGCATACCACAAGATACTTATGTAATAATTAGTAACAACTTCTTGAAATACCGTAGCAACTTACTAGTTAGCGAGGCAAAATGCATATAGGCGATGGTATAATGGCCCCGCCCATCTGGGTGCTGGGATATATCATAGCAATACCTATTTTAGCGTACGCAACAAAAAAGACCGGGAATACTCTTGGCAACACCCAGATACCTATATTAGGAGTGCTTGCTGCGGGGATATTTGTAGCCCAGATGTTGAACTTTCCCGTGGGAGGGGGGACGACGGGACACCTCGTCGGTGCAGCGCTTGCCGCGGTACTTCTTGGCCCTTATGCCGCAGTCGTAATACTAACGATAGTCCTGGTCGTACAAGCATTTCTTTTCGGCGATGGAGGCGTGACGGCGCTTGGCCTTAATATCCTAAACATGGCCATAGTAAGCTCATTTGTGGCATATGCTATATATGCGTTCGGTAAAACAATCACGTCGGAGAAAGTCGGAATGTATATCACTATATTCATTGCAGCGTGGGCATCAATTGTACTATCTGCAACGATGTGTGGAATCGAACTGGGCGCATCTGCAGCACTTTCACCAGAATACGGTATTCCGTCAATTATCGCAGTCCCCACCATGGTAATAACGCATATGTTCATCGGAATAGGTGAAGGAGCTGTTACGGTGCTTGTCGTGGCATATATCGCAGCTGTGAGGCCAGACATTATCCTTACTATGAAAGATAAACGGCTGTCGAAAACGCCGATGCCGACAACGCAGGTGGAGGGGTAACAGTGCAGATCGACAAAAGAAACAAATCACTGACGATCGGGTTAATAGGAGTTTTTATCCTCTTTGTAGTGTTAGTGCCCGTTTATTTCGCTGTTTCGAATGGACTTCCCGACGGCCTGGATAAACAGTTAGAGGAAAACCACGTTCAGGAAAAAGAGCCAGCTTATAATCCCCCATTTAGTCAGTTAATCGACTATGGGTCAGACATCCCCTCGTATATCGTTAATGGGTTGATTGGGGGTATTGTGGTTTTAATTGTAGGCGTCTTTTTAGCCCTATTCTTAAAGGCGGTAGCAATAACAACGAAATCAGTTGAAACTGCCTCAAAAAGCGAATTGAACACACAATTGACGCGTAAACGGTAAAAGGCCCCACGGCCTGCTCCCCGTGCACCTTAACGATTTGAATGGGCGAGGTCGCGTAGTGGTCCCAATTTACATCTTGAAATTAATTATATTATATTTGCAGTTCATTGACGTTGGACAATCCTTTATACAAGGTGTTGGAGGATTTTCATTGCCGCAAGGGGGCGTTCATTCATGATACGTTCATTCTTGATGGTATCTATGTCCCCAGATTTTTGTGCCTGCTTTTTCTTAAAAAGTATAGTTCCCCCTCCAGCTTCAGCGTAGTTATCAACTTCGTTAACTTCTCTACTTCTCCTCCACATTATTTAACAAAAGTTTCAGTAAGATGTCCTAGCGCCCTAATGTAGCATGTGCGCGTGCAAGATGCCGTGCTGCAAGTGCTGCAACCAATGAAATCTCTCCTGCAAGCACTGCTGAGCATATGATCTCGGCAAATTTTTTAGCATTGGCACCCGGAGGATCCCCACCTCCTGCAACCCCCAATATTGAAAGGCACTCCTTTTGCGGTTCTACTCTCGTACCACCCCCTACTGTGCCAACCTGTAACGATGGCATAGTTACTGAAGCGTAAACCTCTTCTCCTCTCATTTGGAAACTTGTGATAGTATTAGCTCCTTCCACCACATGCGCCGCATCTTGTCCGGTAGCAATAAAAATAGCTGCAACAATGTTTGCCGCATGTGCATTAAATCCTAACGCACCAGCTTTAATTGAACCCATAATGTTCTTGCGATAATGGACTTCAGTCATCATCTCAGGTGTCGTTTTCAGCTCTTCTTCGATAATGCTCCTCGGAAGAATTGCTTCGGCGACGACGCTTTTTCCTCTACCTTCAATCAAGTTTATCGCTGCTGGCTTCTTATCAACGCACATATTGCCGGAGAGTGCTACCATTGTTATGTTGAGCGCTTCCTCTATTATACCCGCCAGCCGGTCTGCTGCAATCGTTACCATGTTCATGCCAAGAGCGTCTTTGGTGTCAAATGCACACCGCAAGTAAATGCTATCGCCAACGACGTAGGGATCGATCCGGAGTAACTCCCCGTGTTTCGTCGTTTCCTTTACTGCAGCCCTTAAGTTCTCAAAGTTTTCACTCTTGCTCACCCACTCAATTACTCGTCTTGCTTCTACGATCCCCTTTACTCTGAACACTGGCGCCCGCGTCATCTCATCTTTTATAATCCTCACGGTTGCCCCACCTGAGGAGGTTACTGCCTTACACCCTCTGCTTGCAGAAGCCACCAGGGCGCCCTCGGTGGTTGCAAGGGGAACGTAAAAATCACCCACGGCATACTCTCCATTAACCCGCAGTGGGCCTGCAATTCCAACGGGTACTTGCACAACCCCTATCATATTCTCGATGTTTCGTTGTGATACAAGCTCGGGATCAATCGTATAATTCCTCAATTCGTCGAGAGATGTCCCTGTCAGCTTTTCTACGGCAGTAGCCCGTAACTCTACAGCTCTCGCTGCAGGAAGATCTATTTGATGGAAGTTTTAGCTCTCCTTTTACCAATTTTTGCACAATTAAGCTATCATCAAGCATTCGAATGCCTCTAGTCTGTTTTATAGCGTCGCGTCGCCAAGCTAATGCAATCGGATGAGGGTCGATTTTTCCAACAACCGATAAATGCCTCGTAAACAAATAGTTTTTACTTCAATCCTCAAAACAGAAGCTCGTTTCTGGTTTGCCAGTGACTCAATATGGTATGAATTCTCGTTAATCAAGATATCACTGCTGGTCAAATATTTATATACAGCAATTTGTATATAACGTTGCAGTACTGTGCCTCAGTGGCTTAGCTTGGTGTAGCGCGTCCTTGGTAAGTTTTGCAGCACAAGATGTGCAAAGCACACAGAGGACGAGGTCGCGGATTCAAATTCCGCCTGAGGCTTTTTATTTTACGGATACCTAGATACGTGGGAAGTAAACTTCATGTTTATTGGAGTCGATCACGGCACTCAAGCCGTTCGTTTTGCTACGTTGGATGACAGAAAGTTCGAATTGCCGCGAAAATACATAACAGAATCCACAGTCAACTCAAAGACATTGAAGAGGGGCTCAATCTCAAGTTGGAATTTGTAAAACTAATTGGCCTCAGTTACTCGATGGGTGACGGCATCAACAAGATAACGAACATAAGGAAGGTTAAAAACAGGGGGTTACGCGAGGAGGGGGGAGCCGGCAGGTACATAGGAGGAGGTACTGCTGTCTACGACTCGATTTATAATTCTGGAGTGCCAGCAGTGGTGCTCCCCGGATTACACGACAAATCAGACGTCGATTTCAGAATGAAGTTTTTCTCACATGGGGCCTCACCAGAAAAGATTGGAGTTTCTTATCACGCAATAAAAAAACACGGCGAAGAGAATTTTATAATTTGCGACGTCAGTTCAAATACCGTGACTTTAGCTATAACTAAACGAAGAATAACGGGAGCGATAGATGCTGCGATATTCGCTCCTGGATTAGTTCAAGGTCCTCTCGACCTTCAAGCGATACGAGATGTTGACGCAGGTCTCACAACAGCAAATGAGGCATTTTCAACTGGTGGGATACTCAAGCGAAACATGGCAGAAGTAGAGATGATAGATACCCTTGCTCTGTATGTCGCCATGGAAATAAACGCTCTCCAAGTATTATTAAAAGATTATGACGTTAATGGATCGATATTTTTAGCTGGTGCTGCAGCCCCTCAAATAAAACAACGAGTTGATACGCTTCTAAGCACTTCATCAATTCTTCTAGAGCCTTGGAGCGCGGCACTAGGATGTGCCGAAATCGCGAAGGACGTATACGAAGGCGCAGACAATATAATGGGCATCCCCGTCGACTTTTAAAACTAAATAAACGGGCTAATGCCTCCCTTCATCGTAAAGTCTTGTATTGCCAGGAACTATATAACGAGTCGTGGTACTTACCGTCGAACCACGCTTGTGCGTTGTATGACGCCCACTTCGCGTCAGAAGGAACTACTGGTCCAGAAATGAAGCAGTAGGTATGTCCCTGCTTGACCTCTGCCCATCCACTACCATAGGACATTGTGGTACTACTGGTGATTTTCGTCGTCGCATCGTAGACGTATTGGGCACTTATTTTACCTTTGTCAGAGTATCCTGATGGAGTTGCAGTGGCAGCGTATAGATTCGCCATCGGCGCAATAGCAGCATACCCTGCCCCGCTGTACGTCACTACCCACATTAGATAATTTGTATGACCTGGCACGAGTTGGACGTTAGTGATAGATAACGATGCTGCAGGAGTCGGAGTTGGTTCTGATCCTACAAGGCTATCGACAGCCGCCTTTACCGACGCCGCAGGTATAGGATATCCAAAGCCCTTTGCGACCTTCCCATCTTTGTCTAATACGTATACTGTTGGCGTTTCCGAACATTTATAGTCATTATACGTGCCCTGACCACCCACTAGTATTGTATACTGAGCAGCATTTTGAGGAATGCCTGCATACTGAGCGTAGCTGTTCACCATCGACCGATAGTTAGTGTCTTGTACGCTAGTCGGCCCAGACTCAGACTCGATGCACAGAAATTGCACTCTATTATCTCGCTGGTAGTAGGTACGGTACATAGTTGCTAAATTCTTGGAGTCCTCCTTGCAGTAGCCACAATATATACCGAAAAAGTCAATTACTACTACTTTTCCTCGATAATCACTCAAGCTGTGATACTTCAAGCTGTAATAATCAGGCAGTGAAAAACCCGGAGCTTGTTGCCGAGTCGGTAACAATGCAAAAACTGGGACACCTGCAGTTATTATAAGCGTTGTGATGAGGAGTGGAGCCATTAGCTTTATCTTCATGCGTAAATTTTCCTCGATTTGCCAGCGATGCAATTGTTCACTTATTATATAAAAACTTTGGATTCTAAACTCCAAGCTGTGTGAAGCGTAAAAAAAATTCGAGAGCGAGGGATTAGAACCCAAACTCTCATCACAACAGAGTTAATACAACGCTAGCCAAGTTTACTTGGTCATTGTGCATGAAATTTCCCGATGATGGATTAAGAAGAACGAGTGGATAGAGAGTGTCGCTTGCTGCGTGCGAACCTGTGGTGGCAGATTCGTCATCGTAAACGACTTTACAGGTTGGACAATTGTTTGAAGCTGATGCAACTTGGACAAAGAACAGCGCGAGCGTAATCATGACTAGTAACACTTTTAGCGTTTGTCTTTTCTCCAGCACCATCCACCTCCTTTATGCCGAACGACTTTCCAGTCTACTATCCTTTTTTACACCACGATATAAATAATTTCTTGCTTCATTTCCACTGAAAGAGACCGTAACTCTGTCCACTTGCTGGTTATAATAAATGCATGTAAGGAGTTCCGTTTCACCTCGCTAATGTCTTAAATTTGACCTTAGGAATTACGACAAATGGACGTAGTCGCGATGCCCAGTTACCACACAATTAAGGGCACGTCTTCAAAATGGATAGCTGAGAACAAGTGAGAGCTGTTCACACATAACACTTCCCTCTAACGTAAATCTATGCTGTAAACGTTGGAATTGACTGATATTTATAATTACTAATATATGTAACTAGAAACAATTAAATGATAGAATTGGTATTATGATGAACACGGAGGTCGACAATTGAAAGAGGTACGCATCCACGGTAGAGGTGGCCAAGGCTCAGTCACCGCAGCTGAACTATTGGCTGTAGCCGCTTTTGAAGACGGAAAATTTAGTCAAGCTTTTCCATTTTTTGGCGTTGAGAGACGCGGGGCTCCCGTCACAGCATTTGCGAGAATTAGTGACAAAAAGATTAGACTTAGAAGTCAAATTTATGAACCCGACTACGTCATCGTTCAAGATCCAACTCTCATATCGGCAGTCGACGTCACTGCTGGGTTGAAGCCTAGCGGAATTGTGATTGTGAATTCTGAAAAGCCACCTGACGAGATAGGGATCCGTGAGGGAATACAAGTCAAGACTATCGATGCAACTGGTATAGCCCTTGAAATTATCGGGAGGCCAATAGTCAACACAACATTGCTCGGCGGCTTTGCGGGAGCTACAGGAGAGATCAGCATCGAGTCCATTGAGCGCTCCATCCTTGAACGATTCCCCGGCAAAATTGGAGAGTCTAACGTTAAGGCAGCTATGAGAGCTTACGAGATAATGCAAGACACTGGGTCGCCGGTGATTACCAAACAAAAACGAGGTCAAAAAGAGCAGAAAGTCGCCTGAAAAGAGGTCAAAATCTTTACAAAAGTTACCTCCGAGTGCAGTCGGAGAACCTGGCGGTTCTAAAAGTCTTAAGACGGGAGATTGGAGAGTTTTTTACCCTGAATTTGATATGGAACAGTGTATTCGCTGTGGCAAGTGCAGCGAAGTATGTCCTGATCTTGCCATAACTGAGAAAACACTCAGCGGTAAGGAGGCGGAAGAGGCAAAGAAACGGGCGGAAGAGCTTGAACAAGCCGGAAAGATAAAAAAAGCTGCAGCGAAGAAAGCGGAAATTCGATACGTACTTAATTCCGATTACTGTAAGGGCTGCGGAATTTGCGCGAATGAGTGCCCGATCAAAGGCATTAAGATGATTTTGGAGGAGAAGTAGTATGATGCAAGTTATGGAGGGCTCTCACGCTGTAGCACTGGCTGTCAAGGCGTGCAGGCCAAATGTAGTGGCAGCCTATCCCATCACCCCGCAGACCCACATCGTTGAGGATATATCGCAGTTAATAGCTGACGGTGAGCTCGATGCTGAATACGTGAAGGTAGAATCAGAGCATACGGCTATGTCTGTCTGTGTCGGCGCAAGTGCAACGGGAGCACGTAACGTACACGGCAACGACGTCACAAGGACTCGCGCTAATGCATGAAGTCCTTTTTAACGCGGCAGGCATGCGCTTGCCAATTGTTATGACCGTCGCGAATAGGGCGCTTTCGGCGCCTTTGAACATATGGAACGACCAGCAGGATTCGATTTCAGAAAGGGACTCAGGCTGGATACAAGTCTACGTTGAAGATAATACCGAAGCAAGCGATATGACGGTGCAGGGTTACAGGATAGCAGAAGATAACAGAATTAAAGTTCCCATAATGATTTGTATGGACGGATATACGCTAACCCACACGTACGAGCCAGTTGAGCTTTTAGACCAGGAACTCGTGGATGACTTCTTACCTCGCTATGAACCAGTTGATTTTCTCACGGTATATGATCCGAAATCATTTGGAATGTTTGCAGATCCTAACTACTACACTGAGTTTAGATATCAAAATCATAAAGCGCTTGAAAATGCCAAGACCGTTATTTCTGATGTTTCGAAGGCGTTTGGCGAGACATTTGGGAGGAACTACGGCGGTTTAATTGAAGCGTACAGATGTGACGATGCTGAACACGTCATTATGGCAATGGGTTCAGTAGTAGGTACTGTTAAAGACACGATCGACGATTTGAGGGCAGAGGGCAGAAGAGTAGGCGTCATTAAAGTGCGGGCACTCAGGCCGTTCCCATCCGAGGAGATACGAAAGGCCTTAGAAGGGGTGCAGTCAGTAGGGGTCATAGACAGAAACGTCTCACTCGGCTTTGAAGGCGCACTATTTTGCGAGGTACAGGCGTGCCTTTACAACAATGGAAGTATGCCCGACGCCTACGGCTTCATCGCCGGTCTCGGCGGACGAGACATTACGAAGAGGACGGTCAAAAAAATGGTCGAAAGAATCAGATCTGGCAGCCCATCTGCCAAAAGTGAATTCATCGATCTTAGATCTGACATACTCGAGGAGGTGTAAAAAGCTATGGCGACAACGGCGAAAAAACGTGAACTGCCGCAGATCGAGCTCTTCACATCAGGTCACAGAGCGTGTGCAGGCTGTGGCGCAGCATTGGCGGTGCGAACAATTCTCAGGGCGACTGGAGGCAGCTACTATAGTAGTCAGCTCTACTGGCTGCATGGAAGTCGTGTCCTCTCAGTATCCCGAGTCAGCCTGGAAAGTGCCGTGGATACACTCACTGTTTGAAAACTCGGCGGCAGTAGCAACAGGTATTGCGACAGCATTAAAAGCGCTTGGGCGCCCAGACGAGGGCAAAGTGGTAGTGATTGCAGGAGACGGCGGAACGGTTGATATCGGTATGCAAGCCATCTCCGGAATGCTTGAAAGGGGCGATGACGTTTGCTACATCTGTTATGATAACGAGGCATACATGAATACCGGAAACCAGCGGAGCGGGTCCACCCCCCTCGATGCCTTTACCACAACAAGCCCATCCGGCAAAAAAAGCTTCGGGAACGACCGACCCAAAAAGAACATGCCTGCGATTGCCGCAGCGCACGATATTCCTTATGTCGCAACTATGTCTGTCGGTTATCCCCAAGACGTCGTGAAGAAGGTCCAAAAAGGGGTGACCGTAGACGGCCCGGCCTATTTACAAATCCACGCCCCGTGCAATGTGGGCTGGGGATTCGATAGTGCAAAAACCATTGAGGTAGCGAAACTCGCCGTGGAGACTGGATTGTGGGTGATGTACGAGATCGAATACGGAGAGATCAAAAACGTAATGAAAGTGCCGAAAAGAAAACCAGTAGACGAGTATCTCACAGTGCAGAAACGATTTGCCCACCTCTTTAAGATGTCCGGCGGTCAGGAGCAAATTAAACGCATTCAAGCGTCTGCAGATAGAAACGCAGCGCGCTATGGAATTGAGGGAGAAAGAACTGACTAACTCGAAGAGTGCTGTCTACCAATAGGTTGCAGCAACCTTTCCAATGCTCATTTTAGTTATTGAAAGGTAATGATATTATGATCTCTCAACTGACGTCATTGAAAAATAAATGCTTCAGGCTTTGCTCAGGAAATTCTAAAGAAGTTAAGAGAGACATGATCACTTTCACAAACTAGAGAGCACGTAAAAAGCCTACTCAACCGGAGCAAGTAAAGAAGATCCACTGAAACAACGAAAAAATCGAGTAATTTGCTGAAAGCACTGATAATGCGGAATTCCTAGAAACTGTGACTTTTTCAATTTTCCAAACCGGCAAGGTAATGATCGCTCATGTCGGTCGAGTCCACACTTACATTTAGAATTCATGTCAGATGTTCTCAGCGGTCCAAGAGGAGGTAACCAACTAGATTAGTCGATAAAGCTATGACAGAGGAATAATCATCCAGCCAAATCAAGGAATAAAAATCGTTGAAATTATAAAAATAAAACGATGATGAGAAGTTTCTGTTGAGAATTCAAGAGCTGCCAAGAACTAAAGAGTTATATATGTCAGGAGTATAAAAACGGAAGACAGCAAATGAGATACTAAGATCAGAAGTAAAAATGCTTTAATAAATCCTGAGGTATTTTATGAAACGTTACAATTTATGGATGTTCTACAGAGTCAGAGTCAGAGGCTGATAGGAGCGATTTTGTGGACAGGTACGTGCTAAAGACTCAAAACTTAACGAAGAAATATAATGGCCTCCTTGCTGTTGACAATCTCAATTTGGAGATAAAAGAAGGAGAGGTTTTTGGTTTTTTGGGACCGAACGGCGCAGGGAAGACGTCAGCTATTAGAATGATGGTTGGACTCTTAAGGCCCACAAACGGACAAGTGCTCTTCAACGGAGGAGAGATTGGGTCGGTAGACAAAGGAATTATCGGGGTCTGTCCACAGGAGTTAGTTCTATGGGAAAGTTTGACGTGCAGGGAGAACCTCGCCTTCATGGGTAATATGTACGGAATTCCTAGACCTGTCTTAAACGAACGGATAAGCACATTATTGGATACGCTTGCCCTTTCAGATAAAGGCAATGAGGTAGTCTCTAAGCTCTCCGGAGGTATAAAGCGCAGGCTCAATGTTGCACTATCACTCGTCCACGATCCCGCGATCCTATTCTTGGATGAACCCTCTGCAGGCTTGGACCCTCAGTCAAGGCTCCTGCTCTGGGACTTTATTCGAACTCTACGGGACAAAGAGGGCAAAACCATCGTGCTGACCACCCATATCATGGAGGAGGCTGACGCATTGAGTGACCGAATTGCAATTATAGATCACGGGAGATTGCTGCTCTTAGATACGCCAGAGGACTTGAAGAAGACGATTGGGAGGGGGGATATCGTTAAAATACAGCTCGCAGATGCAGCGACTGAACGATAAAGTTATAGTGCTCATGAAATCGCTGGACGGAATTGAAGAAGTCAAGGAGGTCAAGGGGAGGATTACGATAAGAGCGTTGAATGCCGCGAGTAAGCTCCCAGAAATGATCGCTCTCATCGAAGGTGCAAAGGGGCATGTCTCAGATATCTCTATTCGAGGAAATACGCTCGAAGACGTATTCATCTATTTAACTGGCAGAGACTTGAGAGAGTGAATATGAAGTTCACAAATATCGCATCCAAGGGAATAAAGGAGACCTTCAGAGATAGAAGGGGAATTGTATTTATACTGACTTTCCCACTGCTTTACATTGTTATTTTTGCATTTGCATTTGGCAGCGGTTTCACTCCATTTTATACGAGGGGCGATGCCCCACACGAGCTCGCTGTAATAAATCACGATACAGGTGCGACCGTATTTTCAAGCAACGCTGCACAACACAAGAACTTTGGAGACGGCTTTTCCCAACTGCTCGGGAACGTGACGTATGAAAACAGCAGTACGAATTTATTCCATCTGAATAACGTCAGCGAGGAAAAGGCGAATGAAATGTTGAAGAGCAGAAGCATAGATGCACTCATTATCATTCCAGAGAATTTTTCAAGTGCATTCGTCTCAATGATTAACACTTCGGTCAGAACAGAGATCACTTCTATGATCGGTGAGCAAACTAAAGAGAACACGGTAACTGGCCCAAATCCAACAATTAATGCATTCGTCGCAAATACCCCTCTGCCTGAGGCGGACAACGTAACTGCAGCACTTACCATCAAAGGAGATCCTGGATATTTGGATTTTGGCACGACACAAACTGCTGTCACCGGACTCTTAGAACATTATAAAGACGACGTTAAAGGTAGCGCTATAGCAGAAGCATCAGCATCGTATGGAGGGGTAAAGAGCCAAATACTTGGTGACTTCGTGTCCGCGAAAATAATACCCATTCCTGGGACGCAGTCATTTTCTCTCTTTGACTATATGGTACCGGGGCTCATTATTTTTGCTTTATTGATACAAGTGAGTATTATCGCTAGTTCCCTCTCACGGGAGGTACAAACGGGGACGTTGGACAGGTTAAAGCTCTCGAAGATGCGGTCGTTTGACCTCCTATTCGGGACGCTCATCACATGGTCATTAATCACCATTTTGCAGGTGCTTGTCCTTATCATAGTCGCCATAATAGTGGGATACAAATGGGGGGGCAATATCAATGCATTGTTACTCGCGACGGTAATTGGAATAATCGCCGGGATGGCTTCTATTTCGCTGGCATTGTTGGTAGCAGCATTCGTGACGAATGAGAGGCAGGCCGCAAGCTTGAGCGCGATGATCGCAGTACCAATGGGTTTCCTTGCCGGAGTCTTTTTTCCCTTACCAAAGGAAGTAATCGGTGAGTTCAATGGAAAAACTTACCAGTTGTATGATGTTCTCCCATGGACCCATGCTGTGTCTGCGCTTAGGTCTGTGCTTACCTACGGAAGTGGGTTAACAGGAGATGTTATTGCCGAAGTGAGGTTGCTGATCATTTTAACGGCAATACTGTTTGTCATTGGGGTTGCTACTTTCTCGAGAGTTAGGCTACGAACTGAACAGTAATAAGAAAATAACATTAAGCTGGCAAATGCCACAGAAGGGAACAGGCTAGCCGATATCCACGCTTTACAAAAGGAGATAGGCCTTTCGAGAACATAGATGTTACTGTGTTCTAGAGAAAGTGGACTCGTGGTCAAGGACACTCAATAATAGTATTATTCCAAAAAAGAGATGAAGTATAGTATTAGTCAGACAACACTTCTTAATGCATCACTGATGGATGAATACGCATCAAAAGACTGACTGAATGGGACGTTGAATGTCATGGACATAATAGTCGCGGTAAGCACACCATTAGTTTCCATCGGCACGCTGTTGCTAAGTAACGCCAGTAGGGCAGCAGTTAGTAACGGTCCAAAATATGCCGTTGAAACGAGAGTGAGCTCTATGCTGCCTCCTGATGGGATGTAGCCCCCATCGGATGTACCATTATAAACCGTTTGATTTGTCGGTTTCAATAGCACGTTATATTTCATATTTGTGATATTCATACCTATAAGATTGGGATTGTGAATCGTAACTGCATACTTAAGCGTGAATCCGGTTCTCGTTATATCATCGACTGAAAGCAGCGTCACTTTTTCTACGATCGGAGGTTGCAGGCAAAAAAAGTACGTCGCTGCCCCAGCTCCGATTATGCCAATAGTGATGAGTAGTACAACGATCTTCTTCATCGGTATTCCTCGCTGATCTCCTTAGCTACAGTAGGTGGTGTTACAGGTTGTTTAATGCATTATATAAAGATTTCATATCAGCAGCAATTTCAATAGGGGGGTGTGAGGACTTTATGACAGTTTCTGGATCTTTTAATAGATGCCCTGTTGCAATGCAAACCACAGTTTCAGAGTTATCTATGGTTCCCATCTCTAGGAGTTTCTTTAGACCCGCAATTGATCCTGCACTTGCAGGCTCAACTCCAATACCTTCGAGGCGCGCGAGTTCTTTCTGGGCCTCGAGTATTTGATCGTCTGTCACCACTTCAGCAGTACCGCCCGACTCACGAATAGCATTTCAGGAGCCTTTGGTGCATTTATCGGATTCCCAATGCGTATGGCAGTTGCAACAGTTTCTGGCTTTTTAACAGGCTTGATATCAACCGCTCCGTTTTTGATTGCCTCCACGATTGGTGCAGACCCCCTGTGCCTGAATTCCGGTCATCATAGGCACTCCATCGGTGACTTCTAATTCCATAAATTCCTTATATCCCTTGTAGATCGCGCTAATGTTGCCTGCATTGCCGACTGGTAAAACAACTCTATCAGGCAACCGTTGTTTACCGTATGACATAAGTTGCTCCACAGTTTCAAATGCGATAGTCTTTTGTCCTTCAAGTCTGTAGGGATTCACGGAATTCAATAAATAGAAGCCTTTTTCTGAGCACAGCTTTTGTATAAGCGTTAAGGCATTATCGAAATTTCCACGTATCGAGAGCACCTTTGCGCCGTGCATAAGCGCTTGGGCAATCTTCCCTAACGCGACGTGCCCACTCGGCAGTAGAACCAGTGCTGTTATTCCAGCCTTTGCCGCGTAAATAGCCATCGAAGCTGATGTGTTACCCGTTGACGCACAAGCAACCGTCTTCATCCCTAGTTCTATTGCCCGAGAGACACCGATGGTCATACCCCTATCCTTAAATGATCCTGTAGGATTCATGCCCTCGTGCTTTACGTAGAGCTCCTTTAACCCAAGTTGTTCTCCAAGCCTTTCGCATTTATAAAGAGGGGTTCCGCCTTCGAATAGTGTTATTGGGTTCATTTTTATGGGAAGCAAATCCCGATACTTCCACACATTCGGCGCGATGTGCGTCATAGTTTCTATTTTGAAATCTAAGTCAGAAAAGTCATATTTGATTTCAAGAAGACCGTCACAGCTGCAAGTGTTGATGATGTTTGCTATGTTATACTCTTTACCGCACTTAATACATTGAAGGTGCATTACTTCTCACGCCTTTGTTTTAGGCCTTTTAACTGTTCAATGGAAAGCTTCACTCCAAGTTCTAAAGCCTCATCGATCTTCTCTACGTTCGGCCCGCCTCCCTGTGCACGCTCAGGCCGTCCTCCACCACCACCGCCGAGTAACGCGCACGACGCCTTCACGACATCGTTCGATTTGAAGCCTTTTTCAATAACTTTTTTTCCAGCTGTAATTACAACATTTGCACGCCCTGCGCTGACTCCACCAAGAACTATGATACTATTATCCCTTGATAGCTCCTGTGAAGTTTGCATTAGCTCTTTTATGCCTGCATCAATCCTCAAAAGTGAAATCCTAATAATATCCCCATCTATATTAATTTTTGTAACTTTTTCAGCCTGAATAGTCGGCGGCAAATCCTCAGCTAAATCTTGAAGTGCCTTTGTGAGTGGTTCAAGTGGGGGGGTGCTGGCTTGAAATGCCTCTTTGAGTTGTTCAAGTGGGTAGGTGCTGGGCTTGAAATGTCTCTTTGAGTTGTTCAAGTGGGGGGGTGCTGGCTTGAAATGCCTTTGCGAGTTGTTCAAGTGGGGGGGTGCTGACTTGAAATGCCTTTGCGAGTTGTTCAAATTGAGACTGTAAATGTGCGAGGGTTGATTGGAGCTTTTTTATTTCTGGTGGAGGTGTGCTGGCTTGAAGTGCCTTTGTGAGTAATTCGGGTTGAGACTGTAACTGTACGAAGTTTCGTTGGAACTCTTCAATTTCTGAGGTTAAACTAGTTTTAATTGCTTCTTGGAGCGGTTCAATGTCATGCTTTAAGCGTAACAAACTCGGAAGTAGTTTAGCATATTGTTCGGTTAAGGCAGCATTTTTCTTTCCGAGATCCTTCCAGTCGATAAAGAAGCGACTGACTGTTGATTGAAGTTTATCCGGCGGGACCCTCAACACGTTGGACGACTCCCTTAATATCCTATCTCTTTCCTGATCATACTCTATAGCTGCCTTTTCCCGCTGCAAACTCAAAGCGTTCAATTCCATCCTGTATACTTTCAGTTCTAATGATTCGAATAGGTCCCACTTTGCCTGTTCTCGTCATGTGAGTTCCTGCACAAGCCTGAACGTCCCTACCAACCTTTACGATTCTTATCACTTCTCCAGGCGGTACACCTCCCTGATACAGCACAAACCCATACTTCTGTTCTGCCTCATTTCTCTCGATCCACTTAGTTTCCACAGGGACGTCTTTCATAACTATTTTGTTAGCTTTCAGCTCAATTTTATTTTGCTCCTCAACATCTACTCTTTTGTAATGAGAGACGTCAAGCCGCGACCGATTTTCACCTTTTTGTGCCCCTTCCTGCCATATATGATCGCCGAGCGTCTCTTTTATAGCTGATAATAAGATATGCGTTGCCGTGTGATGCCTAGCGTGAGACATTCGTCTTCCCATCGTTAATTTCCCCTTTTACCTTCTCACCAACTCGAAACGGTGTAGCGTCGCTGACTTTATGAAGTACTACATCCCCCACAAGCCGTGCGTCTTCCATTTTCACTTCAGCCCCTGAACTCGACGTGATTAAACCTGTGTCCTCAGGTTGTCCGCCACCTTCGGGATAAAACAGCGTCTTGTCCAATATCAAATAATGATCAATAACATCAATTACCTTAGCTTCAAACTTTGTCATCTCAGGCTCATCGTAAAACATTCTGTATGTTGAAGGGAGTTCCGGAAGGTGCTCTGCGCGAACCTCCTCTTGAATGACTAACTGATCGTGCGTTTGAGCATACAAGTGCATAGAAGTCATCAGGGAGATCAACGCTCGCTCCTTCTTGTTTAGACACAGATGCGACGATCTCTGGTGGGACGCCGTGGGTATCATAAAGTCTGATCAATTCGTCAAGGGGTATGACTCGTCCCTTATATTCCTCGGCTAGAACTTTAACAAGTCGTTTACCTTTGTCTATAGTACTCTTATATTTCCGAGCCTCGTGCTGTATAATGTCGACGACGGTGTCGAGTCTCTCAAGCATACTGGGGATACGCCTTTTGGGCTTTGATATGCATCCGCACGATGTCTTCCAACGCAACCTGAAGGTTGATAGTCTCTGCGAGACGTAGTGCTTTTCGTATCACTAGTCGGGCAAGGTATCCGGCTTTTACATTAGATGGCACGATGCCATCTCCAAGCATGAACATAAGACATCGTGAGTGATCAGCTAATGTATACACTGCCTCAACAGGTTCAACTATTTTGACAAGCTCATCTACTGATATCCCGATAGTCTCTGCTACTCGCTTCCGAAGAGAGAGTAAATTTGAGCCCTTTATGTCCATTAAACCTCGCTAGCCGGGCATTTTGAGCTAAAATGTTCGCATAGAAGGGGTCTTCAAGCGAGTGTTCAATTCCAGCCTCTATCATCAAGGTGCTAACAATGTCAGGCATTACGGCATCATATATGGTCGGCGCGCCGTTAGACGCCCACACGAACCTCTCTAAGCCGTATCCTGTATCAACAATAGAATTCTCCATCGTTTGGTAGTGCTCGCCCTTGATTGTGATGCCCGAATGTGAACGCTTTAGATCCATAAATACGAGCGTGGCAAGTTCAAGCCCCCCGAGCAGCACCTCAAGTGCTGTACCTGCGTTTCCGCCGCCGGACCACGGGCTTTCCTTGTACGTGATGGCACGAGGGTCCGCCCCTAGCTCTTGCAGCAGCACGTCACAGTACTTTATCGTGTCATTTTTCCAATAGATCTCGCAGTCGGGATAATTAAAAGCGTGATGTGCCATCATTTCGAAATTTGTCAAATGCCTGCCACTTTTGCCGACTGCGGCTACGTCATTGAGCCTGATACACGGTTGTGATATCGTCAGAGGATTTGCAGGAGGGGGCACAAGGCCTGAAGTCACAAGCGGTTGAAAATCATAGATCGACGCGTTTACGAGAAGAACGTCTTGCCTCCACCGAGCGATGACGGGATACGGAGCAATCCTTTTATGCCCGTGGTGCTCGAAGAATGTGAGGTAGAAGTCCCTCATCTCGTCAAGGCTACGCTTTTTAAGTACGGGTGAACCGATAAAAGAATATGGCGCACACGGAGCGTCGCCGCAGGTCTCATCGTACCCTCTGGACCAGAATTGGCTGCCGCACTTCATGCACTCTTTCTTTTCAAAGTCGCCTGCTAGATACTCCTGAGCTCCCAAGCTCAACTGAATCTCTGACATTACTTACACATCAACAAATTAAATTTGAAGGATAAAAAGACAGCAAAAAGCCTCTTTCTTAAAGTCAACTTGCTTAAGAAGTATTAAAAAGTTACGTTGGGTGGCAAACTACACCAAAAGCAGTTTAGTGCTTTTTTAATTAGTTATACGCATATTAAACTCGGTAATCACACAGGAATATGATCTGATATATAAGATAGGTAGATCTGTCAATGTGTATAGTGGCTACACTGCGACTGCACGGCTTGGTTAAAAAACTCACGTCTGTTGCACAGTGCTGAATTTATGAAAAAAGTCACAAAATTTTAAAACATATTCAATAAAGCCCGACTATACAGAACGGTTTCAAATAGGAAGGTTTTAGAGCAATTTTTTCTAAAGCAAAGAAAAAACGGCTACATAAAGTTTATCATTTGGAGTGTACATTAGTCGGATGAAGAGTGATTATAGTGGACCTAGAAAATTTACGCCACGGGACAGAACTTCTAAAAAGAGGATTTGCCAAGATGCAAAAGGGAGGCGTCATAATGGACGTTACGACGCCGGAGCAGGCTGTAATTGCTGAACAAGCGGGAGCAGTTGCCGTTATGGCGCTTCATCCAGTTCCTGCTGATATCCGCAAGGCAGGCGGGGTCGCGCGAATGGCCGATCCGTTAGTTATTTCTGAGATCATGAAGGCCGTATCAATACCTGTGATGGCGAAAGTAAGAATTGGACATTTCGTGGAAGCTGAAATATTAGAAGCGCTTGGCGTTGATATGATTGACGAATCAGAAGTGCTCACGCCCGCGGATGATCAATATCATATTGACAAATTAGAGTTCACAACACCCTTTGTCTGCGGTGCACGTGACCTCGGTGAAGCATTAAGGAGGATCGATGAAGGCGCGGCTATGATTCGCACAAAAGGCGAAGCAGGGACCGGCGACGTAGCGGAAGCAGTGCGTCACATGCGCGCCATTATGGGCAAAATACGAGAGCTTAAAGGGAAAACCAATCAAGAATTGATGATGATTGCACAGGAAATTAAAGCTCCCCACGCGCTTATCGTAGAGACAGCTGAACTCCAGCGGGTGCCTGTCGTAAACTTTGCCGCAGGCGGAATTGCAACTCCCGCTGATGCAGCTCTTATGATGAAGCTCGGAGCAGATGGAGTATTTGTCGGCTCTGGCGTCTTTAAATCAGAGCACCCGGCAGTGATGGCGAACGCGATTGTCGCCGCGGTGCAAAATTATGACGATCCAAAGGCTCTTGCCGAAATCTCCAAGGGGTTGGGATTACCCATGAAAGGACTTTCGGTAAGTCAAATTCCAAAAGAGGAAATTCTACAAACAAGGGGCTGGTAGATGCGCTCTGTCCAAGTAATTTTCCTTAATTCAACAACATTTTGGCCGCAGTTAGGAGTGAGGTAAAAGCTTGCACTCGAACGCGTTATTTTGAAAGATGTAAGGCCGTTTATCACTGTATCGAACTGTACTATAGTTTGTAACGGCAGCTCTGCGCAACTCTGGTATCTGCTGACGCGAGTGAAACGGTTAAAAGTGTAAAAGAGACTAAAAGACGATAAAAAGGAGAACGACGCCTTTTTATCTCAACTGTGCATTTTGGTCCCATTTTGGATACAGCCAACCGCGAAAACCCTTGTTATAATACATATATACGTTGTAAACTGACCATTTTGCATTTGATGGAACACACGCTTGCGAAAAAACATTTGCCGTCATGCCTGGAGCTAAGTGCACCCACCCGAGTCCGGCATATCGCGGCGCATTACGCACCGTACCGCCTTCTACGTAGTAAAAACCCGTAATTGTGCCTCCCTTGCTATAGTAAGGTGATGCCGCCGTCGGCGCGTAGAGGGTCGCATATGGGGCAACCCACGTGTCAACGTTTCCATAATTTGTTAGTTCCCATTGGAAGTATTTTTGGTACTGAGGAGCTAGCTGCACTGTAACCGCATACTCTGGAACAATTATTTCCCCATCAAACTTGCCGATGGTAATCGACGAAAATGGTTTGCCCTCTAACGTCCGAAAATGACCATTAAAGCTTGCTGCACTTATTGTGATGTTGTTCGGCGTGGGATTTACGAATATCTTGGCCTGCGCGAAGTCCCTACCCCATATCCCAGGATAGTTGTCGAGTTGGTAGGCCTTTCCCATTGGTTTACCGAGGTTAAACCCATACTCATTAAACCACTGAGTTGACGTAGGAGCGTAGAAAAAGAAACCGTCAGAGAGAAGTGCCGACATGTAATAAAAGTCCCTAACGCTTCCATCAGGATTATTCGCGTAGAAAATGGAGAACTTCTTTTGAGCGCTCGCAAATTGTGGCATTTCTATTGCGCTTTTCATCCAGCCCTTATACGAAATATATCCTTCATCCATCCAACCGTCATTTCTGTTCAAGTAATCTTGCATGGAGCTGTCCATTAAGGGAGACTGTCCATTATAAAATTGTAGTTTCCCAGGGATACGCACATGATCATAAAACGCGTTCAGAGCTGCGTGCCAATTGGCGACTGATGTTGTATTTGCGTTACGCCACACGTCGAAGCCCAATGCCGGATCGTTTACTCCATTGTCAAGATAGAGGCCATCAAAACCCTTTGTCGTAAGCGCTTCCCGACACAGTCGTACTGCCTCCCCTCTCCATCCTGGATGCGTAAGGTCCATTACTTGCTCACTCCCGTTATAGCTCGTAATGGCAGCGCCATTTGTATCTTTGAGGAACCACTCTGGGTGATGGGTAACAACTTTTTGAAATTCGCTATTCGGGTCTTCTGAGATGCAGCAAAACTCCGGATTAAAATATGCAAAGATCTTAACGTTGGGATTGTGTGCCTTTATCAAGCCTATATTTTGAGCTGATTCGGTATAGTAGAGTGAGACCATGCTAAATTTTGAAAGTTGCGCTGCCACGTCATCTTTAGAGCTACGTACGGCGTTTCCGTTATCATCTATGTAATAACCAATGTTGAAGTAGTATGAATTATGGTAGACCACAAACGTTTTCGGTTGTCCAGGTGACGCACTTGTCTGCTTCTGGATTTCTTTCGCGTTAGCTGTATGAAACGAGGTACTGTCAACTAAAGACACGTCTACTTCGTTAGCTGAGGAGGCCGACACAACTTTTAACTTGACTCTACCTGAGTTAACTTTGTACAAGAAGTCAGGTCCGACAGTAAAATCGACGCTTGTTGAAAACGACCCATCGTGGTTTACTGAAACAACTTTTTCAGATACTTTGCCGTCTTCTATCTTTTGGACTACTACTTGTGACCCTGTATCCGCCTTACCAGACAAGCCTATTGAATCAGTGACGACTTCTGAAAATTTGTTATTTCCCCCGACTGGCTGGACATTATGAGTGACAGGATTAATCGTCAAAGATGATTGACTTATTCCATAAACCTCGGGCGGCGGAATTAACATCAATAAGATAAGCACTATTGATAAGAAGGCTATAAGAGATCCTTTTCGCCTTTTTTTCGCTGTGGCTTTTCCGATTCCGTCACTTATGTTCATTAACTACACCATACCTCTCTCTGGCACCCCTACCATTAGGAGGTGTGTTAGAGTCTCACCTGATTTAATCACTTAATAGCTACGTTATAAATAGCTTTTTAAATTGTCCGCTAAGAACGTAAGATAAGCCCCTTTATGGTGGAGCATTTTAGCTTCGGAGAGATACGACTTAATAGAAAAAGCTCAAACTGAAGCAGCTTCTAGCAGAAAGCACTGCAACCGAATAATTTTTGTGCTGCTTCACACGTGAGCTGGTAGGCCTATAATTTAAATATAGAGCTTGGGCCACTATATGTAGGTTATAAAATCATAAATACGCCTTTTTATCTCTTTCAAAATGATCTGGTAATCCCTAACATCGATGGTTATTGGTACAAATTCCCCAAGTGACGCGATGCTCGACCACTGTAACGGAGTCGGAACATTAAACGCCACATAATCAGCATTTTTTGATTGAGCATCTAAAACAGCCTTTTCTAAGAGATACACTGGTCTACTCTCAAATATAGGAACGTCGTACTCTTCAATTGTTGAATGAGATTCACCTTCCTTTTTGTAATTAAGATACATTTTTCCATCAATAAGTCGATATTCAGGGAAGATAAGACCGTCCGTAGCGTCGACAATCGCTGAAGTCCTCCACTCGAGCGCGCCAAACGACTCGCGCTCCATCCACATTGCGTCATTTGTTCTGCCTAAAGATCGTGCAATATCAATGCAACTTGCAAGTATGGGGCTCAGTAGGTACATCGCTATCGAGGCTTTTCTTTACTTCGTAAATAAGAGCCGCCGTAGTCTCTTCATCCATCATCGTCTCATTCAAAGTTAGGGCAATGTTCGGAGACGAATGAAAAAGTTCATCGTGAACGTTGTCCGCTTGATTCTGACTCGCATTCACGGTCGGGACATTTATGTTTCCTTTTACGATTGTTGTAGTGTTTTGGGGTGACTTCACTTTAAACCCAGTGTCCCTCGTTTCAATCAATTTTCCCGTTGCTGCTATTCCAGCGTGTGCTTCATCCTGATAAGACTTCCCGGAAGTAGCAACTCCCATACTTTTCTTTTTTTCAGAAAGTTTTTCGCTCTTACTAAGTGACTTAATGGGCGTTCTGTGCCTTCTCGTTAATGCAAATGCAATTGCGATGAGGAGGAGAATTACTACGACTGCAGCAATAAAGACTATAGTAAAATTAGGGTTTTGCAAGGATACTAGTTGTAGGACAATCATTATCTCACCATCTCCAAAACTATTGATAATACATTGGAGATATCCTGTATTTTTTGATTGCCCAGTTCTTATATTTAAGAATAGTCTTTGGGTTTTAATTCCGTGAAATTGTCTTTGTTGCAGAACCTAAAATTCTAACAGCTTGCAACAATAAAACTAACAGTGGAAGTTGACATTTGAAAACAAGAAGTGACCGGCTTCTCAGTTTCTAGCTTAATGAAGATACATGAGACCTTATTAAAGCAGTACCGAGCTCAAACAACTGCATTGTTGTCGTGGCGGTCAAGATAAGACTTGCTGAAAAAAAGTGCAACAGCGTCAAGTTCTGCAGAGTGTCAATTCACAACGCAAATTTATACGAGTTTACGAAAATATTCGGTGAAATGAACACGATATAAAATCCATGCGACACGTGCCCATACCTGCGCCAACTACGTTGAAGCCAACCGCTTAAATTACTTTTGGACAAAATTTCGGACATATTTTGAAGTTACATGAGATAATAGTATAATGAGTTACTTAGACATCTTATTAGAACCAAGAACGAAAGGTTAATTTATCACCAACGATGAAATTACGCTGATAAAATAACTAACTACGTGGATTGTAGGGAAACATTTTTAGAACAAGAACGTAAGTAAAAAAAAGACGTTAGAGTAAGTAGAATTAAAGTTCAGGAGGGAGAAAATGAGCCTCAGGGATTCGCTCACATCAGCACTACTAGTTATTGCAATTATCGTTGTAATAGTTCTATTTTTAGGTCTTGGCTGGTTTATTGGCAGCCTGATCTTACCTTTGAGCTGGTTTATTATTGGCGCTATTATACAGACAATAATAGGGCTTATAATAATAATCGTGGTAATTGCAATAATTGGCTACGTAGCTTTGAAGCTTATATAAGTTAAGATTGAACTGTCTAACTTTTCGATCTTAACTTCTGCTTTTTTTCACTATGACGGATCACATTCGATGGATCAGCGGACACAAACGAATAGCCGTGCTTGACAGATTTTGTTAGCTTCACGTTTTCTGTGCATCCCTGATAGTCCTCTCCCACCCATACTTAAGAATGTTCACGTCGAGTTTAAAAGGTAATCCCTGCAAGGCTTGCATGCGCTCAGGAGAGAGCGGGACCGGAAGATTTGGCGGGAGTGCTCTAACTTTTGACACTGCAAAGATCGACCCCCATACGTCTGTCATCCCAAGACTCTCAACGAATACCCCTCGCGCTACTCCTTCTTTGTAGGTCTCCTCTCCGATGAACATATTGAGATCAAAGGGTTCATTTAGGTGCATGTCAGCGGCATAGTTCTCTTTGAGTTCCCACATAAGTTTCTCGATTTGATTATTTGGCTCAACAACGTTCAGACCGATCACCTTGTTCGCCTCACGTCGATTAATAAAGTGCGTGTGCGTGTAGAGCTTTTCGGTCATGATCTCCACGATTTGAGTGACCCGCGGCTCATTTTTTTCGCCGCGCATGTGAAACTTTAGTAAATTAGTTGCGAGCATCCTAATTCTGGTATATTGTCTATAAACATTTCCAAGCGCTAACGGATGCACTTGCTTTGAAAGTTCATTAAATACATCGATGATGTGATCTTGCTCAGTAATCTTTGCAGATTCCCTCGCAAGCGATAAATAAGCTGTGACATCCTCAACACTTATTCCGAGGGGGATATTAGGATTTAGTGGATCTCGTGGATTAAACGGATTCACCGTTGTCGGATCGACAGAGCTCAACGTTGCTGCCTTGCCCATCAAAATGTCATCAGCCCCGAGACAGATGAGCGTACCAGCACTGTGACAATGATATGGGACTAAAACTGAAAACTTGCTGCAAAACTCTCTGATATAGCTGACCATTGGCCACGGGACGTCTGCATCGCCTCCGCGCGTGTAAATGAACAAATCGATATGATTCGTCTCTCCGAGGTGATCCAAGTGGTCATAGAGAATTCGTAGATGCTCTTGTGATACTTGGCTTACCATCCCGGGAATGTTGGCATTTGTTGGCCTGTCGCCCGTTATATAACAGATTATTTGAGTGCCTCTTATGTCCTGGAGTTCTTGTATGATTTCGAGCCTTTGACGTTGTAATTCCGATTTTTCATCAATTATGCTCATAATAAACACTGATTAAATGTTGTATGGCAGCAGTATAATTAATAAAATCTATTTGCATTTATATGTTCTGGCTGATGTTCAGGAAATCTCGATTTTGACCGACATAGGATGATTGAATGATTATAGCGTGCAACGAGACTGAAAATCCAGCAGTAATTATATAATCAGATACGGTTGCCCCGGTTCTTTCTTTGTTAAGAAATGAGCTTTGGGGTTGTTAAATCAGTGAAGATTCCAAACTCTTCGTCTGATCATAAAAAACGAGCCAAAACCTCAAAACAATCGCAGAACAGCCCTTTATGCTAGAGAAATGAATGTGTAAAATCACAGCAAGTGAAATTGATTAATGTACCCTATCAGTGCGGTTTAAATGCTCAATCGTGCCAGAATCGTCGTGTGGCTGTGTAGTGGCGCTCGTATTTCAAAATGTCCCGGTAAAAACCATCCTCATTAAGACGAGATTTTCTGATAACTTTCGAGGCATACTCCGGGCCAAGCCCCCGTGAAGCTAAGGCAATGACACCTTTCTTACCATGAGACAGCACGAGATTAGCATTCCTGTAGACGCGCCTTGTCCTTGCTTTTTCTTCAGCTGTCTTAATTCCCTCCTGCTTGCTCAACAAGACTATTTCTTCATCCTCCCACGGTTTCAGAGCAGCTATGAGTTTTGAACCACACAGTGGGCATTCGGGATGCTCCGGTACTCTTCCTACATTTCGCTTCGATTTCCACTTTTTACATGTGACGCAGAACAAAATGACCCGGTCGTTCATGATCCTATTTTTTAATGCCTGTAGTATTGACCGGTCGGCATTTTCGGGTACTAGCAATTCTCTCGCACCAGAGTAACCCGCTGATCCAATTGGACTAACTTTTGACGTTACAACTGTTATTTCTCCTGCTGCCACTTGTTTGAACACATCCCGCGCCCGCCGAACGTCGAGCTTATCGTGCAAGATCTCGCGCACTGCCTCTCGGTAGACTGGCGTGTCTCTGTAAATGTCAATTAGCTTGGAGAGATTTAAGCGGTCATAGTCGACGTCGCGTTCAAGCACGCCAAACTTTCGCGCAACGTGCACGATCTTCCACTTCAAGAGCATGCTGTTTCTCAATGTTATTTCAATTAGCGGCTCAACAAATTCTGGCTTTACGTCATTAATCAGCTGAGCTATCGCCTTTGCACTAACGACATTAGGAAGCTCAAGCTTTATCCGGTACGGATCGATCTCCATCGCTACGCTTGAACCAAATCGCGCGGCGAGGAGAGACGTTATGACGCGCCCGATGGTCTCGTTGACTCTGTGTCCAAAACAAACGTTGATCACCGCAGACTTCCCAGCCGACTCTACGACCACTCTCTTATCGGTTGGCAGGGGGAATCCTCTGTGCCGTTCTATTAGGCGCATGACGTCATTAGCCGTCATGATGTCAGTTTGATAGCGGGCTACGATCTCACCTATGGCGTACTCGTGATCATCTATCAAATTGAACAACCATTCCCTGATACGGCCAACCTCTGTTGCTACCTCAAAGGGAACAGGGATTTGTTCGCCAATCCAGCTTGGAATCTCCCCGGTTGTCGTCTCAACCGGTTCAGCTTTTATCCTGTCTTCATCAATCTCAAGCACCCGCCACATCTCCCCCTTCATAATAAATACCGCTCCTGGAGACGCAAAATTGATGACGAACGACTCATCGAGAGCCCCAACAAATTTGCCATTTACGGTGTCGTATACAACATAACGTTTCTCATCGGGGATCATTGAGAGGTTTTCATAACAATACCTCCTTGTTTTAGCTCGCCTTTTTATCGTGCCTTTATTGCCCTGAATTTCTACCTTCAAAAGTCGTTGATCTCGTAACGTCTTGATGATGTCAGCGAGCGCTTCGAGAGTCACATCTTTGTAAGGGTGCGCATTCCTTATAATTGCCAGTGCCTTATTAAGTGAGATATCGCCGTCTAACGCCATAAAGCACAACTGATTGGCTAACGCATCCATCGCGCCATTGTGAACATTTACGGGCTCAATATCACTTCGCCTTGCCATATCAGTAATTACCCACGATTCGAGCTCATCATCCGAATAAGTTGCAATAATCGTGCCGCGCGACAATTCGCCAATTCGGTGCCCTGCACGTCCAACTCGTTGGAGCAGCCGTGTTACTTCGCGCGGGGACATATACTGTACCTACGTGCTCCACATCCCCTATGTCTATCCCCAATTCCATCGAGGAGGTGCAAATCAGTCCTTTTAAGATGCCCGACTTAAAGTCATTTTCAGCCTCGATTCTCGCCTCTCGCGAGAGAGACCCGTGGTGCACCCCGATGTCTGTACCCTCTGAACATCGCGCCAAGTGCTTCGGCTGCCTGACGCGTATTTACGAAGATGAGGGTCGATTTATGCTCATCAACGATTTTCCTTATAAGCCTCACGTGGCTTGCAAGTTCGGGGTTAACAAGCTTCCTCCTTGCAACGGCGTAATCGATATCAGTTACAGTAGGTCTGGTGACGCTGAACTCAAGCATTTTTGAGGCCGAAACTTCAACAATAGTGCACTCTCTTTTAGTTCCTACAAGAAATTTCCCGATCTCATGAGGACTACCAACAGTAGCTGATAGCCCTATCCGCTGAAAATCCGCGGCAACACCAATGAGCCGTTCAAGAGCTAATGCGAGTTGAGCACCTCGCTTTGAATCTGCAAGCTCGTGAACTTCGTCAATAACAACATATTTCACGCTTTTAAGATTCTTCCTAAGTCGCCTTCCCATGAGGATTGCTTGAAGGGTCTCTGGGGTAGTTATAAGCATATCTGGCGGCTGGAGGGTCTGCCGTCGACGCTCGTATTTCGTTGTATCGCCGTGCCTGACCTCTATAGAGATAGCAAGCTGTTTACCCCACCACTCGAGGCGGTCGAGCATATCGCGGTTAAGTGCCCGAAGCGGGGTTATGTACAGCACTGATATGCCCTGTCTGTCGCTTTGACCGATCAACTTGCTAAAAATTGGCAGTATGGCTGATTCAGTCTTACCTGTGCCTGTTGGTGCAATTAAAAGGACGTTTTTGCCCTCTAATATGTGTGGGATTGTACCTTGCTGGGCCTCGGAAGGTGTTTCGAACCGATCTTGCAATACTTCCTGAATTCTTGGGTGTAAGAGACGAAATACCGAGGTTGTCTCAAAACAAGTTCTATATGATGTCATAGTTTGCGGGTGATGTGTAAACCTAAATATCTAAATGATTTTGGCACACAGCTAGGATGACAGATATTTCTCTATCTATAGATGTTATGTGCTACCCACTAATTAAGACTTAGTGAGGTCCTCCCCGTAAGAAAGGGCTATCACAATTCTTAAGCACGACTCACCCATAACTAGCATTTGATGGCGAGGACGTACGATGGACTCAACGCACATGTGTTTGGCTATTGGTAAATCGAACGGAGTAGATCGTTGAAGCTCCTTACTAAACGTGGAACTGTAGGTGTTGCACGTCAATGTTATAACAGAGATTCTTGCTGACTAATAATTGAAGCCTAAAAAAAAACTAGAGTGGCCATTTTCATCTCACGCCACCTCACCTTACTTTCAATATACGAAAATTTGTTGAAGCATAGATGCGAGGGATACGGCATCATTTGTAATACTGCGGCATCAAAATTAGTAGATAGGAGAGAGATCTACCGTCTTTTAAACGGTGTTAGACCAGTCTCTCATTTATCGGTCGCGTTAGGTAACTTCTACGTAACAAACCTTAAAGTTGAAGACGTAAGGAAAATAAAATTAAATTCCCCAAGCCCTTTTGCTTAAGTTTGGGTATGGGGATTGCTGTTTCTTCTGTTATGAACGGTAAGGTTACTTAAATGATGGAATGATGTCCTTACCGCATATCCTGATAGCTTCTTCAACATCAGGACCGGTCGGAGATCCGACAACCACTTGTGTGACGCCAGTGTCCAAGAGCTCCTGGATCTTCTTGATACATAAGTCTGCATCACCAGCTATGACAAATGCGTCAATCATGTTGTCGTCAACAAGCCCACCGACATCTCCCCACTTTCCTGCACCAATCGCGTCGGCGATTGCCTTAGCTGTACCGGGGTTAATTCCATGTCTCGCCAGAACAGGGGGCGGAGATCCCATCGTGATAAAGCCCGCGACGATCTTTGCAGATTTCCTCGCCTTTGCAAGATCAGGTCCTACTGAAAAGGCTGTATATGCACCGACGTCGAACGCGCTCATGGCCCTACCGCTTTTTCCAACTCCTTCTTCTAAGTTCGGTATCGCCGCTTTATAGTCCTTCGGGTTAGACGCGTTAATAAGTACGCCACTTGCGATTTCTCCAGCGGTCGTTAGTGCCCCTGGTCCTTGTGCACCCATGTAAAATGGCACATCTGCCTTCTGGGGGCCGGTAAAGTCGAGTTTTGCTCCAGTGACCTTTAACGTCTCTCCTTCGAAGTCCACTCTCTCTCCTGCAAGCAGTTTGTATATAACCTGCTTTGCCTCTTTTATGGCAGACATCGGTTTCTTAATGGTCCAATCTCCTTTCCATATCGCCGGAGCCGGAAACCCGAATCCCATCCTATCAAATGTCGCCTTGTCTCCTGGGCCCATACCCAAGTTAACCCTACCACCAGAAATTTCGTCTATCGTTGCAATGGCGTTAGCCGTAATCAAGGGGTTTCTCGTGAAGGGATTAGTAATGCCTGTTCCAGGCCTGATAGTATCTGTTTTTAGTGAAATGAGCGTCAACATCGGATAAACCATTCTGTTGTTGTAGTGATCTGTTATCCAAGCATACTTAAATCCGTTGTCTTCCGCTAGTTTGACTCTATCAGCACACTGATTTGGCGGCATGTCGGGAACAAACTCTATTCCAAACGTAATTTCCCTAGCCATTTTTTCACCAACTATAATTCTTTAAGGTAACCCCCATTAACGTAATTAAAGCAGTAAAAGGGGTCATCTCAAGTAATTAACTTGTTCATTAATATTAATGTATCGGTGGCGCAGACTGACTAAATTTAAGGGAAAAACGTCCGATTTAGCCTTAAATTGTTTGTTCGACTGCGTATGCGGCAGTTCACTTAACGACGCTTCATCATTTTTATGCTGCGGTTACGAACCCATAAAGTTGATGATATAGGCCCCCACGACAATGGCAATGATGCCAAACCCTTTGAGTAAAAAGTCCGCGCGTGACATGCTCTCACCAAGCACTCGAGGAAACTGCAGAGACAGCATCGTGGCGAGGAGGAGCACAAAAAGGGGTTGTATTGACCCAAGCGCACTAACGAGCGCCACTGGCCCAAGAAAAATCGCATAATTAGAACAAGCCAGCGAGATATACGCCACTGCTTGCTCACCTACAATTGCCACTCCAATGCGTTTGCTACTGGTTTTGTACGTCTGTCTAAGATAATTTCTGAAACGTTTCAGTGTAAACAACTGAAAAAATGCAAGAAACGAACCAACCTGTACCCATATAAAGATGGTGTAAAAGTCGTTAAAAGAGTAGAGGTACTTCAGCGCGAGGCTGTATACCGCTAATAAAAATGATGAAATGATCATGAGGTAAAATGCAACAGACAGCCGCAGACCTTTTTTCGGATTTATCGAGAACACCGTCCCCCCGAGGACTAACAATATAAACGCTACGTAACTGTCGGCCTTCAACGATTCATTTAGAAGAATACTAGAGAGCCCGAGCACAAAGATCGGCGTCAATTGTAGCAAAGGAACAACGCGCGAAACCTCTTCTATGGTAAGCGCAGTGAAATAAGGCAAAGTGTAATAAATGCGAATAAATCCTACCAGTATCGTTGGTATGATTACGTATAAAGAGAGGGCGGTGAGCCTAAAAAATGGAAGGGTTACGAAGGGCATGAAGCTTGTAGCTCCAAGAATCATAACGAATGCTAAAGGGGTAATCGAATAGTTTGAGACGAGTATTTTGTCAACGATGTTGACAATAGAAATCAAAATGAGCGACAAAATTGCGAAATAAAACCATTCTGGTACCATGTTTTCACTTTCTGCTTCTAATTTAGGCTCCCAGATAGACGCAATGATACTGATATGCTCTCGACTCTATAGCCGTTTCTTTTGTTGTGTGCGTGTAAGTCTTTCTTAGATGTCAAATTGTTGATCGAAAGAAAGACGGACTTCCCCTGACCTTTTTCCGACTTCTCGCGCTTCAAGAAGACCTAAATCAGCGGGTTGAAATACTTCGGTCTTATAGCCTTACAAAAATTAGCAGTATTTATCACATTTAGCATTATCTTTATGGAGTTGTAATTGGGAAATATCTCGACGTAATTAAATAGTGTTTAGTTGATATGAACTTCAAATCCCTTAACAGAGCGCACATCAAATTATAGTATAATTAACTTTATTCATTAAATTTTTGTATAAATTAATTAAATGGATCATTATCTTAAATAACGTGGACACCGTTGACGAGGCATATTGTGATTACCTATTCGCACAGTTTTCACCCTACTTTTACCCTACTTTTACCCGGAAGTCAGGGGAGGGTGCAACAAAAATAGAGATTAAAAGATTCAAAAAACAAGAGATGACCCGCAAAGTATTACATTTTAGTGACACAAACTTCCGATTAAAAGCAGTTACCATTTTTGGAGATATTTCTCTACATATTCGAATAACTTTGCTATGAAGAATATTGTTGTATCGGCATTTTCGCATCTCGATAGTTGTTATATCCAGTCACTGAACCGACGGCTAAGCCGATTACCAAGCCGATTACCACATCGATAGTAGGACTAATGTGTGCCCAGAAATATGCTCCAAATATTGCTCCGCCGACTGCACTTCCAACGGCGCCGCCAACGACACTGAAAAATACGCCAAGAGGCTTTCGCATGTGTAGACTTGTAATTCCACCAGCAATGCAACCAGCAATGCCACCTATCAGTCCACCAAGCTCAATCTCTCCAGTAATGACACTAGGAAATGCGCTGGGTAATTTCACAAGAGATAAATAGATTAGTGCGCCAACTACGGCGCCGAACACAGTGTAGAATACCGTATAAAATGCTATGTGGGTATCTCCACCGCGCATGAGTCCGATCAGTGCGCCAACCATCAGACCTACCACTCCACCCAGATACACGCCAGCCGCTATGTTTGCGAACCAACTGAATAACACGCTGAAAAAAAGATAGATCACAGCACTGAACACCCCACCGAGGATTGCGCCAAGCACAACGCCAAATACGCCACCAGTTATGACACCGACTATTCTGGGAGATGCTCCTGGTTTTGCCGTGAGCTCTTCCTCTGTCGGAGATGACACCGCGCATATACAAATGCTTTCACGAAGAGACACAATGTATTTTATGGACACTATTTACTTAAAATATTATCCTAAAACACGCATACATCACCTTTTTGACAGGCAGCTTTATGCGTGCCTCAACTGCGTAATTTGTAGTCGATCGTGAGTTATCAAAATTCATCAAAACCCCAACGGTGAATGTTGAATGATTAGGCGGACAATAGTAAGCCTATTCTGAGCTCGCCATCAACTCTTCGGTTCACCTGTCCGTTCATCACTTTCAGCGCGTTTCCATGAATAACTTCCGCAATATGATCAAAAAGGAAAAATAAACAGATGATATGGTTTGTTTTGTTAGGTTAAGATTAAAGGAACTTTAATGAAGCGAAAAAGCAGAAAATTACACACTGATAGTACAATCAATGCTATTCCTCCGCGGCTCCCTGAGCACAATAATGGAAGCTCTTTAGGTTATATTGTTTCCATACCGTACAGTTCATGCATACGCACCCCCTCTTTTCAGAGATTTTATCACTTTTCCCTATCGAACAAAAAAGACTTCCAACTAGGCAGTTATGCTTATAAGTTGGGCAATCATTTTTATAGCAAATGCACTCAGATGCGTTTTTAGTTGTAGTAGGAACTTTCATTCTGACCCATCATTTAGCGCAATGACTGTAATTTACTATGTCTCCAAACTAGTATATTTCCCTTCTTGGAAATTTATAACGGAGGTATGGGGTTGTTTTACTCATACTATGGCACATGAAGCTACATACTGCCAAAATCAACGCTGTTATATGCGTCTACGATATCGGCATCGTTGAAGAGCTCACCCTTAAAGCAGGGGATAGTGTCACGGCATTAGTGAAATCAACGTCTGTTATGATTCAAAAATAGAATTAGAAGCTAAAAATTACACTAGGATTAGTACGTCGAATGGCACTAACGAGATGGTTAATTTCATTCGCTCAGTGATGTTGCCTTCGTGGTTTGGCTTTCTCCTCTGTCGTTGAGTCTTCCTTGGTTTAGGCTTTGGAGCAAAACGCCGTAATTGTGAAATTGTTCCCAAATAGGCCCCATCTAACAGGTACACCTCGGCAGTCTCAAGTTCTACAGCCTCGTTCGTAAAAAGCGGCCCGAGAAGAGTGTCGTACGTAGCTTCATTAAAGGCTACACCACCAGCAAGTTCGTTAAATGCGGGCATTATGACGACACGCGGATTAGCGAACCATTTAAGATCTGTATATCGCTCCCTAAACACCGCCTCAACAAAGCGCGTTCGAATCCAAACCGGCTGTGCGCTGAAATGGCCGAGAGGATCTGCAAGGCGAATGGATGGGTGGTTATGTCCCATAACTACATAGTCACATGCAAGTAATTCACGCGCGGGCCACGTGTGCCCGTGCATAAAGCCGATGTTTTGTAACACAAACCCCTTAGATCGATGGAGTTCAATCCGAAGATGTTCATGCCATGGAATTAAATAAGTAAGCCCGGAATCGTGGTTTCCAGGCACTATATCAATTCTAGCGCGTTCTGCAATTGACCGCAAAAAGTGCGGGATGTCTTCCTGTTCAAGTTTTGAAGTCCGTGGAACGTTATGCTTTATGTCTCCCAAGAGGATTACCCTATCAGCTTTTGTATCCGCTATGTATCTGAGTAGCCTGTCTGTGCGGCGTTGCACTTGTGTCGGGATGTGTATGCCACTTAGGGATAGTTCGTATTCAATCCCGATGTGTATGTCAGCTACAACGAGAGATCCATCAGCAATTAACGCTGGTTCGTTAATGAGTGGCGTCAGTTCCATATTTGAAAACTAATTTAAACACGCGCCCTATAAATACCATCTCAAGCTTTTTAGAGCGTATGGCCTAATTGTTCCGTCCAATAATTACCCCTCAACTCGTACAAAGCTGTTGATGAAGCCAAAGGGCTTTGCGCGATTCCTGCGCATCGTCGTTAATCAAGCAATCGAAACTCATTTTTCAATTGTGATAGACTTGTTTTTCAAACGCGCAAGTTTAGAGCTTTTACAAACGACGAGCTAAATTTCAACATAGCAACATGTAAATTAAAAAAACTGTATGCGAAATCAAGCTTGATATTTTGTTTTTATAGCTATACGTACTGTTTCCGTGGCTATCCTTTCCTACGGTCACATATACCCTGTCGTTACCTTTCGTGAATATCATCAATCCACCAGATTCGGACGGACTTATGAAGTCACTGGTTATATTATAGCCACGCTTTTGCATTTCAGTCTTGTAGAAAGCAATCACCTGCGTAGCACTGTCTTTGGTTTGATACGTTGTAAGTAGCCCAAGGAGTCGGTTGTTGAAGTAAAACGTTCGATTAGCGTTCGGATAGCCAAGTACATTGCTTTGCGTTTCACCTGCTGGACGTGTTTGATTGAGAGTTGCATTTTCAGTCTTAAATGTACAACCTGAAGACGCAAGCACGAAGCTAACTACGATAAACGTACATAACAAGAGTTTGAAAAGCTTCATGGCAACCTTATGTAAAGATTATAATGAATAAATTTTTTGGTTCATCAGAAACGCTCGCTTTCTTACTTGGCAAGAATCAGAACCAACAACATAACATAATTTTGAACTTTATGTTACTATGTGAAGGAATGGTCGATAGTTCCAAGCTGTCAGTCAAAAAGCTGGGAGCTTAATAAAACACACAATCAGATTAATTGTTGTCAATAATTGACGCGAAAGATTTATCAGTTTATGTCTTTTATAGCAGACAGGTGAAAAACTTGCTATCAACAATACCTATAAAATTAGACGGGATAAATAAGAAAGACAGAGATAAAGAGATTTTAAGAGCGGGTATAATTGCAGAGTATGATGCGATTAATCTTTACGAACAAATGGCTGCGCTAGCTGAGAATGAGAATATTAAAGCAATCCTCCTCGACATTGCAAGAGAAGAGAAGACGCACGTTGGAGAATTTCAAGCAATGCTCGTTCGACTTGATGAAGAGCATGCTCAAGAATTAGAGAAAGGCAAACGGGAAGTCGACGAACTAACGGGGTAAATAATAACGAAAAATGGTTGTGCACGATCGTTGGTTGCTTAATAACAGATGATACAAACGGTTGTTATTTTTATCAATTTCTCACTTTTTTACCCATTAATTTCAGCTAATGGGTAAAAACAAAGAATAAGTGGTTATCCTTTGCTGCTCACTCTTGAAACCTGAAAGAGGATGAAAAGCTACGACTAGTTAACACTTTGACAGATAACGGTCTAAGCAATAACTTGCCCTTTAGTTGAAGAATGACTCGTGCGGATACACAATAAGATCCACTAAATGTTTTAGTAACTCATTCCAGCTTTGCCTATTTTCTCCTTTTATAATTGAGTGTTACCTGTGCCGACGGCTTAAAAAACACACTTTAGTCACAATTATCGAAGTTTACGGTTTTCTATTCACTTATTACAATTCAATAATGTTTATGACCTACGCAGTAGGAACACAAGCAACGTCTGAGGTGCTACTGTCTTTTTTCGTAGTCGATGAACAATAAGTCAAAAGCGGATTGAAATTCAACGGTTTGTGACTCAACTTATTGAACGACGGGGGCGGGGTCAAACGAACAGCTAGGTCCACTGATAGCCACTCTCGTAGAAACTACCCTTTCCCTCTAACAAGAGCTGTTGTCGGAAATAACCTTTTTTTACCTATGGAAATTGAATTTCGAGCGCGATATTGTCTAAACGTAACGATGTTCCGCTCAAATTGACTACGCTACTTTTTACCCTCTCTGTTCATCAGTCCCTTATCCTTACACGTATTTCTTTTCCTTATGCATATAAGAAATGTTCGCACTATCCCGCTTTTATTTGAACTTTTCTAAATGGTAAATACGCTCTACTCAATGCGGTGAGAGAAGCTAAGAGATATGTTATATTATTAACCTAATGACACTTTTTAACCTAATAAGGCGGGAGTGACCTTATACAAAAAATATAAAATGCGTATAACGCTCTAACGCGTCAGTGACTTATATTTCTTTAACTTGGATATCATGACGTTCTCACGCTGTTGAGCACAGTGTATCTCTATTCTTAACTCATTTAGTTATTGATGTCGTCTTGGTTACAACGTCTTATAGTCTGATTATGTATACTGTCGAGATCTAATGAAGTATTGAAGTGAATGTCCCACAACGTAAATATCTTAAGGCCAGCGGCAGGCATAAGCACCTGATTGCCTAGCTCCACTGGCAATGACCGTGACATTTAAAAATCATTAAATATCAGTTGCATCATTTCTAATCCAAAGCTTTGCTTAAAAGCGGTTTGTACACTTGTAGAAGACAAATCGTATATCACGAGGTGTAGTATGGTAGTTATAGATACAACGTTAGTTGCGGCAATATTAACTTTCTTAACGCTAATTCAACCGTTGTTCGCGGTGTTCCAGGGTCTCATGTATCTTTCATATATCGGCATAGCTATGGCACTCATAGGTTCAGGTCTAGCCAGTTTTGCCATAGTCGTGCTCAGAATTCTTCTAGTGTAGCCAACGTCGCTTCCTTTAGTGAGCTGTTGATCATGGTAAGCAATGTCTCGTATATCTTACATATTCAGTCATTAGGTTAAGAAGTATGTTATCTCGCTACACTGGTTATACGCGTCAGCCGAGTGTTGAAACGTCATCAGAAAAGGAGATAGATCGATAAAGGAGGTTGTAAAAAATGATGTGTCTGTTGTGGCCGATCCTCTTCAATCCACCGCTTTGGCCAGTGGCCATTGTTATAAGCGCATTAGCAATTGGTGGAGCTTTAATGATAGCTAACGTGAACCCGATTCTCGGACTTCTGGTTGCGCTATTCTGAAAGAGGTTGAAGGACATTCTACAGGAGGCAGCTAGAATGAATTGCAACGTCATTAGACGGATACGCGTTTCAAATGGCGTGATGACGCGTGACCGAAAGTTATCACTAACTGCTCTTTCAAAGGAGGTGAGAAAAAAATGTTACTCTTTGGCTGGCCTTGGTTAATGCCGTTTACACTTATCCCCGGTTTTGGATTTATGTTCGTGGGAGCTGCGGAAATGGCTCAAGCACACTCTTTGGTACCGGCCGCTACACTAAATCCGCTACTATCTGAGGGTCTATTTACCATTGGCATATTGACTTTCCTCTTCGGAGTTGCGTAGTCAGCTAAACCATAATAGAAATGCACAACGATCGATACAGAACGTGGAAACGACAGATTTAGGCGTGCATATTCATTCTATTGAACGGGCTTCTCCACATTGAATGTGAGAGAAAATCAATTAAGACAAAAAAATTGATATTGGAGGTGATAAGGATGTTAATATTCTTCCCGCCATTCGGACCACTTATTCCCCTCTTAGCGGGGCCGCTCCTTGTGTTTGCCCTAGCGGGTGGAGTGATTCCAAAACTGGTGTTTGCGATCATTTTTGCGATACTCTTCTAACTCGACTTGACTATAAAATTGTAGTTAAAGACGTAACACAAACGTGGTCGTGAGCTATACGACTAGCATTGTAGTTATTCCTGATAATTCTTTCATTTGCAAAAACTTTTTTTAAAACGTAATCCGCTGTCATATTAGCGGTCTATGTATGGAGAAATTACGTCACAACGGTGTTTTATAATGAGGAAATTAATTTGATCTGACGTTAGAAAATTACGTGAACATCGCTCCAAAATTGTCAATCTTTACACACCAAAAGCTCACGACCGTAAACTATATTCAATGCTATGGCCCTGCACTAGCAAACGGCATCTTCACGGACAAGCAACACGGCCTACGTAACAATTAGTTCTACCACGTAATACGTGTCGAGTCTACTTACACAAAATCTGAATGCTATTACACAAAGGGAAAAGTACAAACTAGTATTACTCTCTCCTATTAAATGACTTTAACACCTCGAGCATGTGCGGTGTACTGCGCTACTTACTCTCGCTCCTGCTTTTCTATCACTATTAGAACGTTGAAGAGTTAATTAAATACGAAAATCTATATATACCTAAAACTATACCGCTTCGTACAACACGAAAACTGACCAAAGTACAGAGGAGGTGGAAGTTAAATGAATATGTTATTGTCTATAGGTATATCGATTATTTCATTTCTGATGCCGTGGGTAATGCCCTTCATAGATCCAGTTTTAAAAACGTTAGGTGAGCTCTAATAATGAACTATATCTTAAGTGCACGCACGACGCGCGGTACAATAAGGGGTATTGGTTACATCAGGAATCTCTTATAATATGCTGATAATTATTAACTTCTACTGATTGACCATACCTCTCTCGTTATATTTTCTATTCGACCTTCTTTGTTGACCTTAAGATAAGAGAGCACTTGCCTAATGGTTATAATTGATATCAATGGAGTTGGCCGCACGAACAGACCTACGATACCTTAGTTTATTGAAATCGCACCTGCGTTCCTAGCTCTATTGGTTCTAAAGCTAAAAATGCGTATCACGGAGCTGTTTGTTCATAACACTGTCTCATGGAACTATGCAATGCTTCAGCTACTGATACGTAGAGGTATCGGGAGTGAGCTATTCAGTAGTTGGGTTACCAGAACAGTGGAGCCAAATTTTTAATCCAAAAATATAAACAAAGCGGCTTTACATAGGGGTATAACGCATAAGAGGTAGGACAACGTGGTTGATGCAAACGTACTCGCACTCATATTACTTGCTATTCTTGCCTTCGTTCTTGCATTTTATTTGCTCAAAATCGATGACAATGTGGGACATCTCTTCATGCTGTTAGGGATCGGACTTTTTGTTATCGGGCTTCTCCCCTATATATTTGGCACACCGAGGAGCGTTGGTGGCATTATGTTCATACTTGCGCTCGGCTGCATAGCCTGGGGACTGAGTTTGAGAAACAAACGATTTCGGCTCAAAAAAAGCGGCCTCGTTAAAAAAATAACGATAGCCCACCCCCTCCTCTAGATTTAGTGCGACATTACTAACGATCATGTTAGCACCCGTAGTTTTAAAACTCTGTTTTAAGAAGTTTCTAAAACCAAGTATAAGACGACTCTAGAGATACGAGATGACGCTGTTCTGCATTGGTCGAACTAAAAGTCGCGTCTTCAACCTTAATTTTTAAAAACAATTAAAAGTGCGACGGAGAGTATAAGTTTATCCCTACTTTTGACGTTTTAAAATTTATGTTAAATCACGCGAAATGCGTCTAATATACAATGAACATTACTATTTTGACGCGCTTTTGTAGTATACCACAATTAGGCAATTATGGTTGCAGCTGGCCTGCAGGACCTTAATAATATCGCGAGGTAAGATAAGGATATTATGAGCAGCAATTTGAAATTTGAATGGGTTAAGTGTCTATTATTCTTTTGTGGTAATATTTTGTGTCTCAGCTATTTGTTTAAAATGCAATCGCCGTCCACAATACTATCCAAAGTGGGGCCGATATGCCCACGGGAATAGCAATAAATGCTGCCATACGAAGGCTTATAACTGCTAAAAACGGCCCTATTATTGGTATAAGTGCCAACATCGTTTCTCACCTCTTTTTTCTTTGTTTCTAATTCTCTATTTATGGGTAAGGTTTTTTTCCTCACATCCACTCGTCTAAAAATGTGCGTGGGGAGGAGCTATCGAGCTATGAGGAGCGCGAACCCAAAACGTCTCTTTAACGTTACGTGTGGTTTAAGAACCCATTACATACGTAATCCGAAAATAACCGTGCGTTATTTCTGGCGCAGATAGTCTAATGGACTTACAGAAGCCCTACAATGATGGACGCTAAATGCACCTGTGTATCGCTCATGAGTGCTCCCGTTGACGGGTCAAGAAGAGATAATGAACCGAGGATGCCTTCTATCTGCGTTCCACTTGTAAGTGGAGTTGCCTCATTGTCATAAACAACTTTACAGTTTGGACAGTCACTGGTAGCCGACCCAATTTGGATGAAAAGCGCCGCAGCCACACCTAGTATTAACAGAATATTCATCACGCGCCTCTTTTCCAGAGCTATTCCCTCCTATACGCAAAGCAAAAAATTATCTTAGGCTACACCTGGATGTATTTCCATAATTAAACTCGGACTATATAAATAAGCACTCATGTTGAGACTTCACTTCCAATGGAAAGGTCTCGATGATCAGCCAGAGACTTAGGTAGCATATATTCTAATCTAAAATAAGTTATCAAAATCTAACGCACGCTGAGCTGAAGATAAAAAGGGGTTTTAGACGAAACCCCGGACTTAATTTCTTCTTACAAACAAATATATGGCGCCAACTATGAGCGCTGGAATTCCAAGTCCAGCTATTGAAAACTCAGGAACTGTCTGTGGCTGTTTTTCGACGGTTATGGTCGGCATTGTAGTAGGCATCGGGGTTGCTGTTGCTTGGAGCTTGATAGGTGAAGGTGTAATTTTAGGTTGCTGTGTAGGTTGTACCGACTGGAGTCGCCTTAACTGCGTGCTGGTTGATGATTGTCTGCAGTGTAGCCTCATCTACAAAAGTACTCTCGTGGTAGTATACGTGGGAACCTCCTGCGAGTATCATTATAACGGGCGTACCGGCACCGTTTGGCACTCCGTTTGCCATGGCGACGTTTCTGCCCTCCGCGGTAGTAATGTCGTACTTCGCAATGCTTGCCCCAGGATTTTTAGCCTGCAGGCTCGCAATAACCGGCTCCATCTGTTTACATACTCCACAGTATGGGGATTCAAAGAACAACACTTGAACATTAGCTTGAGCTGATACCACTCCGGAGAACGCGACGAATGTAGCGATGATCGCGATTAGTGCCATTAAACTAATTTGCTTTTTCATCTATGTGGCACCTCTCAAAAGATTGTATATCCTTTGTGCTTTTAAATTCATTCAACTTTAATCTTATAAATATTAATCGCTCAAGAATTAAAATAAAAACCATGAAATAAAAAATAAACGCTAAATAACGTTAAATGATATCAGCCTTGTTAAACACGTAATACGCCCCGATAGATGTCGCAATTACGATAGCGACAAGAAAAATCACATTATCTATATACGGGAGTCCCGCCGTCAGCTTCGAGAAATCCCCCGCAAGCGACTGTACGGCTACGTTATGGCTGCCTGGATTTAACCACAGGAGCACCTTCGAGTACAAGGGGAACTGACTGTACGGCAGATCCGTCGTTGTACCTATGTTAGTTGGCACTGCGCTCACGCCTGTTATGACTCCTGCATATGCGAACGTCAACAAGAGGACCCAAACAAATACAGCTCCCAACATGGAGTCGAGGTTTGTTCTAGTAAGGGTTGATATCAGCATACCGAGACCCACAAACGATGCAAGGTACAATATAATAACGACCATTGAAAGCAACAACAGCTCGAAGTCATAAATACCGGGATAACGATGCGTAAGGATTGATAGCACGCCAAACAGCACGAGTGTGGTTACTACAAACAATCCTCCAGCAGCCACTATGTATGCTGAGAACTTCCCAAAAATCACCGTAGCCCTTCGGATTGGCCGGGCAAGTACTTGTACAAGCGTCCTCAGCGTTCGCTCGTTGGTAATTGCATCATAAGACAGCGCAAGTCCAAGAATTGATAAAAATATATCGCTATACGAGTAAACAATGCTCATAGCGTAGTTAACTGGGTGTAGTTTAAGATCGGGAGAGCCACTTGCAGGAGATATTGACCGTCCCAAGTTGAGATTTCCATAATAAGCGCCGATAATGGCAAAAAGGACAAATATTAATCCAAGAAGTATAAATCTCCTCGTTCTGACGATCGCGCTCAATTCCCTTTGAGCCACTGCCACAAAACCGTACACCTCTCGCGAGAGCTCACTCAAGAGTTTCTCCCCCCGTCATTCGTATATACGCCTCTTCTAAAGATGGAGCTTCTCTGAGCGATCTTATACGACCGCCTGCCTTCACGATAGCGTCGTTCACATCCTCGTTTATGCCTGGTCGGGATTTCAAAATTACGCTCAGTTTCTCACATTCTATCGATCGCACGCCCTCAACGGACTTTATAGCCTGTATGACTGCATCACTTATTTCGGCAAGTTCTACCTCGAGCTGAGCTGTTTTTCCTCTTATTTCAGTGAGAAACTTTTTCGTAGAAGACGTCATCATGATTCTTCCCGATTTTATAACCGCAACCATATCACAGATCTCTGCAACCTCTTTGACGTTGTGGCTCGCGAGCAACATTGTAACGTCATTGACGTTAAGTTCATGAATGAGAGCTGTGATATCCTTCATCCCTTGTAAATCCAACCCTGTGCTCGGTTCATCAAGTATGAGTAGTTCTGGATTATTCAACATCGCAGCCGCAATTCCTAGCCTCTTTCTCGCCCCAAGTGAGTAAGCTCTAACGGGTAGATCCTCTTTTCCTTCAAGACCGACAAGCGATAATACGTTTCTGACTTTCTCTTGTCTATCCTCTCTTATTCCTGAGAGACTTGCGAAGTACGTTAGATTGCGTTCCGCTGAAAAATTGGTATAAAATCCTGGACGCTCCGGCAAGTAGCCAATTCTCTCTTGCGCCTCGTAAAACTGCGAAGGCACTTGAAAGTCAAAGATTTTTATCGTGCCAGCGGTGGGTGTAATGAAATTCATAAGCATGTTTATGATGGTCGATTTTCCGGCTCCAATTGGGCCGAGAAGCCCAAAGGCTGACCCACGTTCTACCATCAAATTAACGCTGTCTACGGCTACCACCGTGTCCCCGTAGATCTTAGTAAGCCCCTCAGTCTCAATGACATTCATATGTGCGAGTAACCCCTTGCGGCTTTTAGACATCTTCTAAGACTTACACTATATATAAACTCTAAGGTTCGACGTTTTAAATTTTGCAACTAACAATAAACGAGTGAGTGTACAACAGTCAACTAATGCAAAATAGTGTAGGACCTGCTAAATGATCCGTTAATCTACAAGCTATAAATCGTAATACTCCTTAAATAAACTGTCTACGGCCTGCGCGCTTTCTGACTCTTCCTCTGCGTACCTCGTCCGAAGATCTAGCTCGAATAACCGTAAAGACTTGTCTATCCTCACTGATAGATAGTTTTTAATCAGCTCGGCCTGCTCCGCGCTAAAATTTCTCTTGAGATGATCGTAAAGCTCGCTCTCCCTTTCACGTAACTTCTTCAATTCTTCTTCATACTCTTTGATTAGGTCGAGGATATCCTCAGCCACTTCTTCTGCGACGTAATTCTTGTCTTCGATCATATGGTTTGCTATATACCGATATTGTTTAAATCTTCTTCGTAACAAAAGAGCTTTACATTTTACTGTACGCGGTCAACGAGGGCTCCTAACGTAAATTGCAGACGCACATAAAATAACTATGATAAAGAGGCAAGCGACAGGAACCGACTAAAACCAAGTGTAAAAAAGGCGAGAATTGTGTAAATGAACTGCTAGCTTTTTGGAATCATAATATCCTAAAAAAAGAGACCTAGCTAAACCTTTCACCTAATTTTTCTAATGACGAATATACGGCTGCAGAGTAACAGAATGACAGGGAATAAAGAGTGGCTCATAACACTTCTAAATGAAGGGATGATCAGGATTCGAATCAACTGTGGTGATACTTATACGCGACCACTGTACACAAAGTTCAGTCTTGATTGAAGAAATTCTCTTAACGTGGTTTGATCGTTCGCTTATAGACTAATAACGCTCACCTATGCGGTAAATGAGCATACCAATAACCTTTTCTGCCTAAGCTGACATAGAAAATGCGATGGGTGAATTCGAAGAGCGTTGGTCGCTGCCAAACCTACAGAGCGCAGTTCGGTGGTGTGAGGAAAGAAATGCGCAAGGCCTTCGTTGCATGCTTGATGTCCTTGGGGAATACGCCAAAGACAAAAAGCAGGCTTTACAATCAGTTGAAGCTTATTTATCGTGTGTAAGAACTATTGAAGAACATTCGCTTGATGCATCCCTTGCCTTAAAGTTAACAAGTATCGGCGCGACCTTTGATCTGGCACTATGCCGTAAGAACGTGAACACCATTGCGAATGAAACGGCAAGCCGCAATGTGGGAGTCGAAATAGATATGGAGGGACGCGGTCTAGTTGGTTACACTCTCGACATCGCTCTACAATGTGCTCAGGAGGGTGTTCCTCCGACTCTTGCGCTGCAAGCGTACCTCGATCGCACGCCGGGAGACCTTCAGAAAGTTATCGAACGTAAAATCAAACCTCGTATCGTGAAAGGTACTTACGTGGGAGACACAATTAAGTTTGAGGATATCCAAGAGCGTTTCAAGGCGCTTGTCGAGATTAGTATCGCGAGTGGAGAGCCATTTTCAGTAGGAACGCACGACCCTGAGCTTATTGGATGGCTAAAACGTAAAATGGAAAATGAGAGGGATATGGTGGAATTTGGATTCCTTAAAGGTCTCTCGGATACCGCCAAGACAGACTTAGCAAATGCAGGTTGGAGAGTGGCAGAATACGTACCGTTTGGCTCTAACAAATTAGCTTATGAGGCACGGCGGTTAAAGTACCTCAGGGAGTTAGATGACCTTGGGAGAGTTCCGCTTCCATAGGCTCCAGTAAGCCGCTAAAAACCAATCTTCTGCTTCGTCGTTCTAAAGTTCATTCAGAAAACATCAAGCGGAGGTTTGAGCTCGGGGTTCACAACTTTTCGATACTATAAGGTCGTGATACATCATTTCTACTAGTTAGTAACACTTATTTACAAATCCGTAAGACTAATTATAAATAACATACGAAATGATGTGTCATCAATGCGACATGATTTCATCGACAAGTATTCCGATAGAAACTCACCAATTCATAAGATTGATGCTCGGGTCAAAATCATCTGCGTGCTTGCATTTATTGTGCTCGCAACCTCTGTTATGAATATCTACGCACTAATCGTATCATTTGCTTTCCTCACGGGAGTTTTCATAGTTTCACGGGTTCCGCTGAAGTGGGCGTTCGTGAAGGCTTCTATAGTTGTTCCTTTCGCCGGTAGTTTTGCGCTAGTCAAAGCGTTAACAACGTCTGGGAGTCCCATTGCCTCCTGGTGGATCCTGAATCTTACAAGTGAAGGAGTTGCCACAGCAGCACTTCTGTTCTTCAGAGCGTACATCTCAGTCTACGCCATAGTCCTTCTTACTTCAACGACTCGCTTTCCCACGCTCCTTGCGGCACTCGAAAAGTTAAAGGTTCCACCCCTTATTACCTCGATGATCTCATTTACGTATCGCTACATCTTCGTGTTCACAGATGAAGCTGAGCGGCTTGAGCGAGCAAAGGCAGCGAAGTGCATAGACGGTGCTCAATACACACTTCGGCTCAGCGCAAGTGCTAAGACGGTAGGGCTAGTATTCATCAAGGCTTATGAAAGGGGCGAGAGGATCTATCGCTCGATGCTCGCGCGGGGCTTCGACGGTACGATAAATTCGTTGGATGTTATTAACATAACGCGGCATGACTTACTCGGTGGTATCACTTTTATAGCTTTTATAGCATTACTCACTGTCATTCTAAGGTAGTCCCATGATAGAGTTCGAAAACGTATTTTACAATTACCCTGATGGCACGGAAGCATTGAAAGGAATAGATTATCGAATAGAAAAAGGCGAGAGGGTCGCCCTTGTCGGACCAAATGGCTCAGGCAAGTCCACACTTCTGCTCCACACAAATGGCATACTGCTCCCGACTTCAGGAGCCGTTAAGGTAAATGGACAGCTTATTACCCAAAAAAACCTAAAAGAGGTCAGAAGGGCCGTGGGACTAATATTTCAAGACTGCGATGATCAAGTATTTTCACCCACAGTAGGTGATGATGTTGCATTTGGGCCAATGAACCTCGGGCTCAAGAAAGAGGAGGTGGCGCGTAGGGTTGAGGACGCGCTTGAACTCGTGGGGCTCACAGGCTATGAAAAGCGCAGCTCTCACCACATAAGTGGTGGTGAGAAAAAGAAAGTCGCCTTGGCAGGCATACTCGCAATGGAACCAGATGTGATCGTGCTTGATGAACCGACAGCAAACCTTGATCCCGAAAGCGCCGAATCGCTCGTGGACGTCCTTAATGACCTACATAACGTCTGGGAAGACCATACTGATAGCGACTCACGAAGTTGATCTCGTTTGCGAGTGGGCAGAACGAGTATGCGTGCTTTACGATGGGATGATAATGAGGGATTGCACGCCTGATGAAGCATTTAGCGACCCAGATCTTATGCGCAGAACAAAGTTGCGACCTCCCGTAGCATACAGAATTTTTGAGGGAATCGTCAATCCGATTCCGACTACTATTGCTAAGGCGCGGGAAAAATTAAGGATATTAACGCCCAAATAAAAAGTATATATGCGCGTTTTAAAAAAGTCACTACTTCGCCTAGAGGGTGAAATAGCCCTGTTGCCGGAATCACTTGATGACCTTTGGCATTTAAAGTACCTCATCGAAAAAGGCGACCTCGTCTTTACCCTCACCTTTAGGAAAGTCGAAAGTGCTACTGATAAACTCAGACCTGAAAAAATGGAGCGCAAACCGATGAGGCTCGGTGTGCGTGTCACTTTCGTTGAATTTCACAAATTTGCCAATCGTTTGCGTATTAGTGGCGTAATTGAATCAGGCCAAGATGTAGGATCTTACCATACGTTAAACGTTGAGCCAATGCGTGACGTCTCAATCGTAAAAAGATGGCGGCAAGATCAACTTGATAGAATTAAGAAAGCAGTTGAGGAATCTAGCAGTCCTGAAATTGCAGTATTAACAATTGAATCAGGAGAGGCACACATTGGGGTACTCAGACAATACGGAATTGAAGAGATCTCAACTGCTCGGCAGGGTGCAGGAAAAATGGAGGGAGGATCACAGGCTGAATTCTTTGGAGAAGTGTACGCGCAGTTAATAAATACCGGCGCACAAAACTACATAGTCGCTGGTCCCGGATTCATAAAAGAAGATTTCATCTATTTTGCTACACAAAAGGATAAGGACTTCGCAAAAAAAACTGTTGTCGAAAACGTTATGAGTGTTGGCATTTCGGGTTTTCAGGAAGTGCTAAGACGGGGGGCGTTAGATAGACTCGTAAAGGATGCACACATCGCGAAGGAGGCACGTTTAATCGAAGAACTTATGAAGGAGATCGCAACTGATGGAAAGGCTGCCTATGGATGGGACGAGGTAAAAAAGGCTGAAGAGTGGGGCGCTATTGATACGTTGCTCATCGCTGATGAGACGTTGAGGCATGAGCGAGAGCAAGGTGATGACATAGATCAAATTCTGACGCGTGTTGACCAATCAGATGGTCACGTAGTAGTATTCAGTACAGAGTTTGAACCTGGTCAGAGGTTGGAAAAACTAGGTGGAATAGCTGCATTGCTTCGGTTTAAAATTGAGAGTGAGTGACGAGCTTTGCCACTGAATAAAATTGTGTGAACAATTAAAGTTGAATGAACTAAAGGCAACTTTTAGTAACCTTCACTTCATTCGACCGTTGCTAATAGTTTTTAGAGTTAATATTCCTCACATTTTACCTGGTAATGACTTCTTTCGTGATCGCACATCGGACACTTTTCAGGCGGTTCTGTCCCTGTGTGGACACAGCCACATTCACGACACATCCGTTGAACCGCCCTATCATTCTTAAAGACGGTGTGGGCCTCTACCTCTTTTAAAAGCTTTTTGTTGCGCTCTTCATGATGAGTCTCGACTACAGCGAGCGCAGTAACCTCTATGCGATGTGGGGAAGTCCCTCATTGCCCGCAACAGCAGCACACTCGGGATCTTGATCGTATTTTCATAGAGCTCACCTTCAATTGCTGCGTTTAGATTTTCGACAGTTGTGCCGATTAGTGTGGAACTGCTGCACCCACTTGCGGCACATCGAGGTTTTCCGTGCTTGTAGCTTTTAATTCCTGGATCGGTTTCATTAGCCAGTTCGCATGTTCCTTTTCATTGTCGGCGGTAGGGATTTGTTTTTACACCCTGTTTTTAATTTGCCGAGAACAATTTTTGCTTTATTTCTTGCCTATAGTCTAATTGAACACTCTCGCTACTAAGACTAAGAGTGTCCTTAAATCGCTTTAAAAGTGCTCTAATTAAGTGTCTATGCAAAAAATAGCATCACTAAGAAACGTCAATAATGATCATTCCCGTCTTAAGGCTCTGAACTTCTTCTTCTGAAAGTAACCGCCTATAGGCCTTTGGAGAGATGATGGCACTATTCCCAAACGGGTCATCTATTATCAAGGTCATCCTCTCCTCACCAGCTTTAACCATATTTATTTTCTCGAGCAGCCTGTTTCCGAGTTCGAACTTCTCAGGTTCTGCGGATGACCACTTTGTTGCCATCCTGATAACATCCTCGACTCTTATGAGGATTCCTTCAACGTTTGAAATGAACGCTTCTGACGCTGTTCCCGGTTCTATCTTAACCCCAATTTCAGGGATTTCGATCGTCCCTGAAGTGGATCTGATCACACGGGTCGTAAAGTCCTCGCACCCAAACTCAATTTCATACCTGGCAGCTTCTCGCTCGTTGAGCGTAATAGTATCAGAATACTTAAAGCCGCACTCGCAGGTCGCGCTGACTAACATTATTTCGCCAAAAAAAGGTATTTCATCTGTGTTAAACCTGAATGTAAGAGCCTCTGCACACAGAGGGCAGGTGCTCGCAATTACTGCATCATCAACCATTTAGTAAAAGCCTCTTTACTATTGTATTAACGTTATTGCTTAGTAGGACAATGCCCCAAGCTTTCTTCTGTCGATTTTAATTGCCATTGGAGTGATAATCACTTGATCTTCACCGAGACCGGCTATGTCTCCATGGACATCGGTTGCCACCTGTTTAAGCTCTTTAATTATTCTGTCGAGAGCAATACGATCGTTTTTTAGGTGTGCTATATCAACGATGACTATGTTGCCTTTATAAATCTCATCCTTGAGTTCAGGCAGATTGTTAACGCTCATAATCTCTGCTACTTTAACATACGTACCGGCTGGCTCTTCCTCGAACACCTCCTCGTACTGCCCGAGATCGAGCTCAAGATACTCTTCAGCATCCGCATGCTGCCGGGTACCAAATAGTCTATCAATCAAACTTTTTTGTGGCATATCGACCCTTCCCCTAAACTAAACTTTGTGTCTAATAAACTGTCCTTCTATTATAATATTTGCGTTTCAATATCTACTTTGTTGTCATACTACAACCCGAAATGTCCCCTGATATGACAGGATTGCAGGTGAAATGGTATGGCAAGCACAAATACTCTGAGAATAACAGCACGGGCCGTATGCATCAAACAATTCCAATTTGAATAACTGGTGCTTCTAATTCGATCGGAGAGATCTATGACACATTTCAAGTTTTTCTTTTGAAGCAGGGACCAATATGCTATTTCACCTGTATCAAATAACATATATCGCAATTCGGAAAAAAAGCTGCGAACATTTTAAGCATGTAGATTCCAAATCTCATCTCCGATGTGATGCACCACCTCGACAGCCTTCCCAGCCGTATTGTGAACCATTTCAGATCCTGAAATTAGCGCCTTCCCCACTGCTAGCGCTTTACCGTGCTGTTCTTCTATAACAACTACCAGGTCCCCGACCATTATGTCACTATCGGCGTTTACGATTCCAGGACTCATGATGTCGGCCCCGTTTATGACGTACTTGATCGCCCCTTTATCTACAGTTACGAGGTGCCTTCTTGGTTTAAGCTCAAGTGCGCCCTTCACTGTGAAAAACGGTTTACCTTCAATGTACATCGCAAACGGCGTGCCATTTAAGAGCAAGACTTTGAATTTCTTAGCCTCCGCAAGCTCAAGAGATCCCTCGTGAAGTACTTCTGGCTCATAAGCGGTTAATGCGCGTATTACGTCACTTGCTGCATCAGCTTTTACGAAATGTCGTTTTCGTACCTTCATATCACCACTCATTATTAGACTATTAAAGATAAGTTTTAAGTATATTACAAACGAAGGGTTTATTATAAGAGGATATGCGATGAGTCAAAGGCCGCTTGATATCTTAAACGAATCACTAGAATCAGCAGTGATTGTTCGACTTAAAGGGGGCAGAGATTTCAGAGGAGAGCTCCAAGGATACGATGTCCATCTGAATCTCGTGCTCGATAAGGCAGAAGAGCTAAAAGATGGTGAGGTAATAAGGAAGTTCGGAACTATAGTAGTCCGCGGCGACAACGTCGTATATATATCCCCCTAAAATAACACAACATAGTCACACGCATACAAAGGTATTGAATGTCAAAGGGAACACCATCGATGGGTAAGCGTCAGAAGAGGACGCACATAAAATGCAGGCGCTGTGGCAACGTATCTTTTAATTATCATGCGAAGGCATGCGCCCACTGCGGGCTTTGGTCGCTCTAAAAGGCTGAGGGGGTACCGCTTCCTAAATAAATACTGATTTTTAAACCTATGGAGCAGAGAGAAGAAGAGAGACGAGATAAGTGTGGCGTATTTGGAATTGCACTCGATTCCAAAGATGCTGCCTTACCGATTTACTACGGCATATACGCGCTCCAACATAGAGGACAAGAATCGGCCGGTATAGCCACGAGCAATGTATCCATCCACATTGAACGCGGCATGGGGCTGGTACACGATGTTTTTGACCAGCATAAGCTTGCGCGACTTAAAGGATCTACCGGAATAGGCCACGTTAGGTACTCGACCACTGGTGGAAGCAAAGCAGAGAATTGCCAACCCGCACTCGTAAATTACATAGGGGGCACTATAGCGATAGCGCATAACGGCGACATCGTTAACTCGCTCGAACTCAGAAAAGGGCTAGAAGCAGAGGGGCGCATTTTTGTATCCGATTCTGACACAGAGGTAATAGCGCATCTTCTAGTCAAGGAACTTATGCGGCGCGATAACATAACTGCAATAAAAGAGCTTATGAACAAGATGATTGGATCGTATTCTCTCACTCTTTTGATAAATAATGAGGTCTTCGGCGTGCGTGATCCGTTTGGAATCAAACCTCTCTGTTTAGGAAAACTTGCGGATGGATACGTGCTCGCTAGTGAGAGCGCTGCGATAGAAACACTCGGCGGCGAACTCGTGAGGGATGTAAGGCCGGGCGAAATAATTGCCATAAGATCAGACGGCTACTCGAGCCATAGAGCAGTGAAAAAGTCCGTCACTGCTCATTGTATGTTCGAGTATGTTTATTTCGCGCGACCAGACTCCATACTGGACGGCTCTCTTATATACGAGGTACGAGGTAAATTGGGGGAGACTCTAGCAGAAGACGACGTCGAAGCTGACATCGTTATTCCGATTCCTGACTCGGGAATCGCTTTTGCAATGGGATACGCACTAAAATCTGGCCTTCCCTATACCGAGGGCTTAATTAAAAATCGGTACGTCGGGAGGACATTCATCATGCCGGGTCAGGACTTGAGAGAGACGGCCGTTCGGCTCAAACTTAACGTTATAAAGAAACACGTTAAGGACAAACGGGTGATAATGATTGACGACTCAATAGTTAGAGGCACGACGTCAAGGAAGATAGTCGATATGATACGAGCTGCAGGAGCAAAAGAAGTCCACATGCGCATTGGAAGCCCGCCGATAATATCCCCGTGCTATCTCGGGATTGATATGCCTACTTACGGGGAGTTAATAGCTGCCAATAAAAGCATTGATGGCGTTAGACTAATGATCGGTGTTGACTCACTTAAGTACGTCACGCTTCAAGGGTTGATTGAATCTATTGGCCTGCCTCGTGAGAGACTGTGCCTCGGTTGTCTTACTGGCATTTACCCAATTGAACGGCCAATTGAAAAGATTACACAGATGAAGCTTGATGAATTTGAAAACAACGGCAAGAAAAGCGTTGCTGAAATAAGCACCGCTTCGATGTAGCTTAAAAGCCTCTTTTCCGAGTATGTTTAGTTAGAAGTCAACCGTGCTGTGACTGATACCGCATTCATTTTTTTAGACAACGAGTGATAATCGTTAGTATCTAATTAACTATTAATACATTCTAATTTCAGCCTTTGACAAGATCTTTGATCCATTTATGGAGCATTTTTAAAAAGAGCTGCTTATGTTCATGACTTTAATTTTTGAATCGCATAAGTTTGGCCATTTGAACAATAAATTGGGAAATTGATTATAAAAAAATGGCAGCTTGTTATTACACGAATTTGCAGTGGCGAATAAATGGGTAAAAACTTCTTCCGGTGCGCTTCATAGAGGGCGGTGTTATGCTGCTAGCATAGGGCTTCGAGCTACAACGATGCGCGTGAGTGCGTCTACTCTCCTCAGTAAGGCACTACGAATGTTGATTATCATAACTGCTTGAACGGGACTTTTGCGACCGTAAAACGTAAAACTTTCTGGGTCGCACCAATCGTATCATACATTGTATGCCTCCTAGCGAGTACTGTACTATGATACAGTAGGGTTTGTTCGCTTCTACGTTTCATCAGAGGGATGGCTGCCCCTTTTACTTTTCATTAGAGCTTACTCGACAGGCTTCATCTTTTGCGCTTTCGGAGCAATTGAAAAATAGGAACTAAGCATGTCTCGCGTCTCATGTTTTATATTCCTTCTAGCACACCGCGAAGCAACTTATGGACACGTAAATTCGTCAAACTCGTAGTTTTCGAGGTTTCGTCTTCTAAGTACCATCTCAAACTCGACTGGCGTCAACATTGGCACTTTGAAACTTCCTATATCGTCTATTGCAATTCTCGGACACGCCGTGTTCACATACACCTCTGCAGGGAGCTGATAAAGGGCTGATGCCGTAACATTATTTAACGTAGTGATATAAGCGCTGTACCCCTCACCTCGGGCTATGTCTTTTTAATTCCTCTGCAAGCTTCATTCGTAATTGTCCAGGCTTAGTACAAACGATTATACAAAATGTCTTTGCACTCATCGCTTTCGAGATAGCGGCGTAGCGCTGTTTTAAAATTGTCTCAGAGTCTGTCATCCGTGTCTCATTTAAATAAGGATCGGCTATCACAACTCGTTTTCCTGTTGCAAGTGATACGCCAAGAGGGTGAAAATTACCACTTCCTATGTAGAGGTACTCATCGACCTCTATTGAACGAGCCGCCGAGAAGTTGCATCCGAGCACCTGCCCCGGATATTTGACTCTACGATCTCCCCTTCCAATAAAGCATTCGAACTCTCGAGATTCAATTTCTGTGCATGCTTCCTGCAACCTGTGTGCGTGCTGCACCGTTGTGACAAGCCCGATCTTCTTACCTTTGAGTAACTTGTAAAGCCATTTTGACGGCGGGAATAACGTCAACGTCGCTTATGACTTCAACGTAGTGCACTTCCCTTGCTGCCAACTCAGGGATCTCAGAATGCCCGAAATGTACGAGAAGATCCGCGTCCATCGTGAGGTCGAGGTCACAAGCGCCGTAACAGGGATCACCCGAAATCAAAACCCTCGCGCAAGACTTTTCCTCAATCTCCCGTGCTATTTCGGGCCCGTAGCGTTTGAGACCCTCTGGAAACTGGAGGCCAACGACTTTTGCCTTTCGCTCACGTATGATGTCAATAATCTTATCGATGTCAAAATCCATAGTGTGTAGTGCGATTTTACGAGCTGCCTTTGTGGGATGATACGACCTTTACCTGATCGTTAACATCCACTTTTATTATCGTTTTCACGTTGTATCCCTCGTTTCGAAGTCTCTGCGCACCATCGCCCCTTTCAATTACAGCGACTGCATTTACTATGCTCGCGCCAGCAATCTTGAGGGCATGTAATGTCGCGAGAAGTGTCCCACCTGTACTGATGACATCGTCAACAACAATCACCTGATCTCCATGACGTACGCCATTGAGATACAATGCGCCCTTTGAATACCCTGTCTGTTGTGATATTTCGATTTCCCCTGGCAAACCATACGATTTCTTTCGTACGATTACCATTGGAATGTCGGTGTCAAGTGATAAAGCTGTGCCAATTTGTATTCCCATTGCTTCAATAGCAACAATTTTATCGACATTCAGGTCAGCGATGCACTTTATTTCGTCGATGATTTCACGCAGAAGTGCAGGTTTCAATTCAGGCACGCCATCGGTAACGGGGTGCACAAAATAACGATAATCACCCCTTCTAACGACGCGTGCACCTTCAAGTGATTCTTTAAGCATTTGTCACCTTTGACGCGCTGTAACGATTTCCTCAAGATCGTCCATAAACTCGACGAGCATGGATTCAGTCAAGTGAGGCATTATGACGAGTCGCAAGGCGTTATTCATGATTGATACATGCCATTTTCTGGCCGTAAGCTTCAGAGCTACCTTTGACAAATGCGGCAATCGAAATGCAACAACGTTCATGACAGGCTCGATGACGGGATAAACTCCAAACTCAGCAGCCCTTTCAACGCATAAATTCGTAAGACGCATGCACTCTGCCACAACGTTCTTGTACCCATTATATCCAAGGTGCTCTAGTACCGCGAGCGTCGCAGCCACAGACGCGCCGCTCCTAGTTCCCGTCATTGATCGTTCAACCGAGTAAAAAGTGTTCATGCTGAGCGCGTCAAAGTCGTCTTCGCCCCTAAAGAGCAGGCCTCCTGAAGGAATCGTGCTCATTCCCATTTTGTGGGGGTCTACAGTTAACGACCGCACCTCGTCGACGTTAAAGTCAAATTTATAGTGCTTTTCAAGAAACGGTATGACGAGTCCACCAAACGCGGCATCTACGTGTAAAAAGATGTCGTTCCGCCGGGCAAGTTTGGCGAGCGCGGGGATCGGATCGATGACACCAAGCGATGTCGTTCCTGCTATGCCGACTAAACATATGGTGTTGTCATCTATAAGGCTCTCAACCGACCCCACGTCAACAGAATAGTTATCATCGAGCTGCGCTTTCCTTAATTGAACGCCCATGAAGTCGCTTGCCTTGTTGAAGGACTGATGTGCTGATGCTGGGACTATTACGTTTGGCTTATCTTTTCTGTATATGAGTTTACTCGCCCTGATTGCCTGTATGTTTGACTCTGTTCCCCCTGTGGTGATGTATCCCACAGCTTCAGCAGACCCGAGGAAGGATCCCAGTATCTTAATCGCCCTTCTTTCGAACGCCGCAAGCTCAGGGAACAGGTTTGGATCCCCCAGATTTGTGTGTAGGTAATCCGCATGAGCCCTTACAGCGACCGGATGCGGATACGTACACATCGAGCTTAAGACTCTTCTGTAATTTCCGTTCAGCTCCATGTATGCTTTCGCTTTGACTTTAGTCTTTTATTCTCTTTTATTTGAATTTCGCGCGGCATCGAGCATTATACGGGTTTCAGTTCTGGCAACCGCCTCTCTCACACGCTCAACTGCGTCAATGTTTGCCGAGATGCTCGTGATTCCGATCCGCACAAGTTTCTCCGCCATTTTCGGATTGGAGCCCGCCTGCCCACAAATCGACGATACCACCCCTGCCTCGTTACAACGCTCTACCACATACTGTATGAGTTTGAGCACCGCCGGGTGTTGCTCGTTGTAGAGGTTCGCAACATTTTCGTTATTACGGTCAACCGCGAGGGTATACTGAGTTAGATCGTTTGTTCCGAAAGAAACAAAGTCTATACCTTCTGCTATTAAATCGTCTATGATGAGGGCAGACGCTGGTATCTCGATCATGATGCCGACATCGACCTTTTCAAAGTCTATTCCAACGTCCAACAATGAACTCCTTTGCACGCTTGACTTCATCCTGATGTTGCACGAGCGGCAGCATTATTCCGATGTTCGTGTAACCGTCATCTATGAGGTTTTTGAAAGTTTGAAGCTGCATTTTAAAGACTTCAGTGTCGATGAGATCGCGCCGTATTCCCCTCCAGCCGAGCATGGGATTTGGTTCTATGGGCTCTTCCTCCCCACCTTCCATCGCCCTGAATTCATCGGTCGGTGCATCGAGCGTGCGCACCCATACGGGGCGAGGGAAAAATGCATCGACTACCGTCCGTATCCCTTTTTGCAGCTCTGCGATGAATTCCTCTTTCCTATCTTGTTCGATGTACCAATGCGGGTGCTTATTCAGTCCAAGGATCATATGTTCGACTCGCAGTAGTCCTACGCCGTCTGCTCCGGTCGCAATAGCCCGGTCTGTCGCCTCAGCAATCGAGACGTTTACCTTAACTTCAGTGGCGGTTATTGGTTTTGTTGCTAGCTGCGACCGCCAAACCGGGTGCAGATTCTTTGGTTTCAGCCTTATCGATACGTCCAGAGAAGACAAGGCCTTTTTCGCCATCAACGGTAACCACCATGTCGTCCTTAAGTTTCAGCGTCGCTTCCTTAGTCCCCACTACGGCTGGAACGCCGAGCTCTCTGGATACGATGGCGGCGTGGCTAGTCAGTCCCCCCTCATCAGTAACGATCGCCGCGGCACGCCTCATCGCGGGGACCATATCAGGTGAGGTCATGGCGGTTACGAGGATGTCACCTTCGAGCACTTTTTCAAGGTGATCGAGCGCTATAACGATCTTCACTTTGCCCGACGCAAGACCAGGAGAAGCAGCGAGTCCTTCGAGTATTCTTTCTCCTTCTTCTTTTCGAATGGTCGTAATCGGCCTCGACTGGAGCATGTGGACCTCACCCTTTTCTATGCCCCACTCAACGTCTTGGGGCATATTATAATGATCCTCAACGATTTCACCAAGGTCGAGTATTGCGTAGATCTCTTCGTCACTTAAAACTCGTTTATTTCTCAGATCGTCGGGAACATCTTTTTTAACGGTCTTTCCGGTAGTTGGGTCCTTTATGATCATCACGTTTTTCGTTGCGATTGTTACGTTGATTTTTCTCGTGCGCCTGTCGATCACATAGGTGTCTGGCGACACCATTCCTGATACGACCGCTTCTCCAAGGCCCCATGAGGCCTCAATTATCGCTTCTGAGTCACCAGTCGTCGGGTTTGAGGTGAACATCACGCCAGCCTTATCAGAATTCACCATCTTCTGGACCACTACCGCGATGTTAACTGATTCGTGGCTGAAGCCCTGCTTTTCCCGGTAAAATATTGCCCGGGCACCGTAGAGCGATGCCCAACATTTTTGCACGGCTTCTACTACAGCATCCGCGCGCTTCACATTCAAAAACGTTTCTTGTTGCCCCGCAAAGCTCGCTTCAGGTATGTCCTCTGCTGTAGCACTCGACCTTACGGCTACAATGGGTTCCTGACCCTCCCTCTTCGCGAGCTCTGCGTATGCTTTTACGATCTCATCATGAATGAGCTGGGGCATCTTAGTTGTAAGCACTAGCCCTTTCGCCTTATCAGATGCGCTAGCTAACTCTTCTGTGTTATCAACATTCACACGCAGCGCGGTAAAAATATCATTAGCGATGCCAGTCTCATCGATAAAACGTCTGAACGCTTGTGCCGTCACACAAAACCCACGGGGAACAGGGATTTCAGCATTAATCATCTCCCCCAAGCTTGCACCTTTCCCCCCACCGAGGGGACGTCTTCGATACCAACGTCCTCAAGCCATACAATAATTGGTTCATCTTTCATACTAGAGGCATCCTTTCCATTTCTGGCTTGTATTTGAGTCGATAATTAGATAAGCCTTTCTGACAAAAAAGCAGATACGTCAGCAGAACTTAGTACACGTAAAGCCCCACATAAAACAGATTAATAATGAAGAGGTTAAAGTGAATGAAGGTACTTGTTAGCGATCCTTTATCTCAGGAGGGCATAGATATTCTAAAACGAGAGGCGGACGTCGACGTAATTACAGATCTCACCCCAGAGCAGTTGATTTACGTAATAAAGAACTATGATGCGCTTATCGTCAGAAGTAGCACGAAAGTCACACGAGAGACGATAGAGGCTTCGAACTTAAAGGTTATCGGCCGCGCAGGCGTCGGCGTGGATAACATCGATGTTGATGCAGCCACAGCTAAAGGAGTAATTGTGATCAATGCACCTGAAGGTAATATGATCTCTGCAGCAGAACATACAATAAGCTTGATGATGGCTCTCTCTCGAAATATACCGCAGGCAACTCAGTCGGTAAAAAGCGGTGAGTGGAAGCGCTCGAAGTTTATAGGCGTTGAACTTTTTGGAAAGACTCTCGGTGTACTGGGTCTTGGGCGAATAGGCGCGGAAGTTGCGAAGCGCATGAGGGCAATGGGCATGAATGTACTTGCGTATGACCCCTTTGTCACTGTTGAGAGAGCAAAAGAACTTAGAGTAGAGATTGCATCGCTTCAAGAAGTGCTTAGAAATTCAGACTATATCACCGTTCACACACCCCTCACAAAAGACACCCACCACATGATCGGAACTAAGGAAATTGAGATGATGCGTGATGGGGTGAGAATACTCAATGTTGCTCGAGGTGGAATAATTGACGAAGACGCTCTTTATCAGGGGCTTGTAACAGGGAAGATTGCAGGAGCTGCCCTTGACGTCTTCGAACGTGAACCGCCAGTTGACAGCAAGCTCATGACACTCGATAACGTCATCATGACGCCGCACCTTGGTGCATCAACAGTGGAGGCCCAAATTAATGTCGCCACCTCTATTGCAGAGCAGACGTTATTGGCATTAAAAGGTGAACCAGTGAGAAATGCTGTGAACATCCCTATTCGAGCGGAGACATTTGGTGCTATAAGGAACTTCATGCCACTCGCAGAAAAACTCGGAAAATTTTGTATCCAGCTCGTTGAGGGGCAAATTCAAGGCATTGAGGTCATTTACAACGGCGAGGTCGGGCAATGCGACATTCATCCGCTCACCATTGCAGTGCTTAAGGGCGCACTTGACCGCGTGCTGCAATCGCCAGTGAACTTTGTTAACGCAGAGATGCTTGCAAAGAAACGTGGCATACGGATATCTGAAACAAAAACGGAGACGGTTGAAGATTTCACGAGCTTGATAACGGTGAGAATAAAAAGCGACAAAGGTGACTGGTCTGTAGCTGGAACGCTATTCTTTGGTGATGAACCGAGGATCGTTAAAATCGGAAATTACTACGTCGATGCAGAAACCGAGGGCTGTATGCTCATTACGTCACACATCGATAAACCAGGAGTAATCGGCAGAGTGGGCACATTACTTGGCAATAACAACATCAATATCGCCGGTATGAACGTTGGGCGGGACAAAGTGAGGGGAAAAGCAGTTATGGTCTTGGCGCTTGATGATCCACTGAAAGAAGAGGTCCTCAATGGTATCAGGGCGTTAGATGGAATTTCCACCGCTAAAGCAGTAGTGCTGTGAACGTCCAGCTTTGCGTAGCACTTCTAATTTCTTTGCCTGATGTAGTTTGGCTTCACGAATGCGTGGTCTTTTCCTTATTCGAGATTGCGACGTTCTAAAGGGGTAGTGTTGATGAGTGCCTTTTTCTTCTAACAACGTTACTGTCACCCTAATGAAATATTGTTTTTCCAGCAGGCTTATGAGATATGTAGATAGCTTTCTTCTTTCTTACGGCAACTGCTTTGTTTTCTGACTAAACAGTAAATAGCATTCTTCAATATCAGGTAAAAATGGCTTCAAGGGTTCAGATTCTTTTTAATCAAGTCTAAAAGCTCCGTTTTATTCCGTACGAGTTCCCTCTGTCTGGGACCCTTGCCCTTATGTATGCTTGCATATACTTCTGGCACCTCTCCCTCAGCTATGCCCATCAAACCCTGTATTATCCCGCTAAAGATGTCTCGCGTTTTTCGCTCATCGAGGGTAACGTGTCCAAAGTTTCTGAACCACATTTCAACCCTCGTATTTTCCGAGATTATAGTGATTTTTCGTATCTGTTTTTCCCACCATAGGTGGATCATGATCTCATAAGTCTTTTGGTTCATTATAATGTCTCCTACCATCAAACAGAACAGATGTAGATATTAGACTGCCAACACACCCGTCCAGAACGTGATTACGTATTTTCACGACTCCCCCTCAAAGACGCATTTGCGGTTGTCACATACGCTTGCAGCTAATACCAATTAACGATAGAACAAGCTTTGTCTACGAGTCCCTCACGCAATTCATACATAAGCCTAGTACACCATTTCCTTAACGCATTTCCTCGTGGCTTGTCTTATTACTCTGAAAGGCTTTGTGTATATGTCTTTATCCGCAGTATTTTCGCCTTCATGACCTTTTTTGTGCGTGTAGATTAGACGTTCGCCAGATGCTGATGCGCAACGTAAGGGTTAGTCCCGCTGTTAAATGCAACAAACTTAGTCTTAAAAAAGTCAAAGCTGATATATCCTTCGGAGAGCTATATTCAAATTTTTCCGACTGTATGATTTGTCCTTGTGACTAAGTAACTTCTGATGCTTTCCCATGTGAGTGCGATCGCTCTTCTTCAGTGTATCGTTCACACTGGTATCACGTCTTGACATATTTTTCATTCTACGTACGCGGTGACAGTCCAACTAGTTTAGGCTATTAATTAATTGCAAAGACGACATGTCGATGTCGAAGCACATTACGGTTCGAGTGGCATTGGGCTTTAAAACAAGATTAACTTTTAAATGGCAACCTTTTGAAACCATTTGAAAATACATACTCTTGTCAGAATTTTCTACGTGTGTGAACTCTGCTGCAATATCTGATGCAAAAGCGTCAGCCTCTTGAATAGAATCAAATGTCCTCGCAACTCCTTTGGCATCAAATAGAAGGATGGGAATTGAGCTGTGCTCGCACCCAGTCACCCTAAGTTCCGCTAGGCCTTCATCAATTTTATTTTCTTGCCACTGAAAAATAGTGCATTTTACATTTAGCAGTTGCTGAATTAGATCCACGTGATCGTGCAGCGCATCTTCTTCGCGGAGGTTTAAAGTCTCTTCAGTCGTGTTCCTCTTTTTAAACAAGCATTTTTGATTTGACATGGGAAAGAGCTTGGGCAGGTGTCGCTGCCCGAATGCCAAGAATACTATTTCGAACGTTTCTTAAATATGCATCTAACAAAAATTTTTTGTAAATCTAAATCTCTTCTAACCGCGGTAACGACAAAGCTATGCTGAAAAGCATAGATGTTGATAAAATATACCGCTCCCATTCTAGGATGAGATGTGCGTGGTACATTACGTTAACGGCGGAACTTATCACACAACCGGCAATCTTACAAAGGAGAGCCAAAAATTGCCAATTGCTTTTACGGCTTTTATAAACTCATCATGTTCGAGTAACTTTATCAGATAACAGTTTGCACAGTTCAAGTAAGCATTAAAGATATCTGTCTCGAGTTCAGACATTGATAAGACGGTGATAAGAATAGCCTTCAGCTTATTATCTGCTTTTACTTCATGACGCAATTCTGCCTATCTTTTTTCAGCAAGTTCAGATCGAAAACATAAGGTCAGGCCGTGTGCGTCCACATATCCTTTTCCATTATTGAGAGAGTCCACTGCCGTTTGTTCGTCCATAATTACATTCAAGCGGCTGGGAGCGCTGATCTCTCTGAACGCGATTTTTTTCTGATATATATCGACAGGACTGTCTTCAATTACCATTTCAATCGGTCTGATGGGTGAACTTTTTTCGCCCATTTGCTGCAAAGCAGACTCCACCACATTTCATTTTGAACTAATTTAGTAAAATACTAGATATCAATATAAAAAGGATAATCACGAAAAAAATGTGACGTTTTCCCCCCTTTCTTGTTGTGTACATAGTAGAGTTCTGGCGTCGCAGAACGCCCGCTATCGATAATTTTATTCATTATTGTGTAACTTGCTGTAGCCAGGCTTTGCATCATATGATGTTCACATCCAAGCAAAGTTAAATTTTGGCTAAAACATGCACCGTTTTTTGCACGAAGCGATGAACACGAGCAGAAATGGCTTCTCGTATGCCAAATCTCACACTTTGTTTCATATTGTCTAACAATTTCTCGTCGAAGCGTGACCATGGTCTGCCGAGCTTTAAAACTTATGTCAATCAAAACCTTTAAGCGATCCATTGTATATATAAAATAGCTATGGAAGACGAGCTCATTGAGGAGCTGGAAGTTTTCGGTCTCAATGAAAAAGAAGCGCATCTCTACGTGATGTTACTCAAATATGGTGCAAAAACTTCTGGCGAACTAGCAAAGATGCTAAACAGCTACCGAATGGACGTTTACCGAACACTTGAAACACTCGACGAAAAAGGCATGATCGAAGTATCAACGGAGAATCCTACGAAGTATGCAGCAGTTGCAATTGCTACTGCAATTGATTCTGCGATGGAGAAACAAGCATATGGATTACAATGGATGGAAACGCGTAAGCACCACGTCATAACGGCCTCAAAGAGCTTACCCGACGGAAGCGTAGGTCCGACTGTTGACGATTTCACAAAGTTTAAGGTGATAAAGGGCAGAGCGAGCGTAGTAGCAACAGTTGCACTGTTTCTTAACTCAGCTGTGCGCGACATTGTAGCTGTAATCTCTCCTGTTGCATTACCGATCTTCTCTATTAGTGGGCAACTCAACTATTTTATTAAAGCAGCAAACCGTGGCGTTCGAGTGCGGTGTATAACCGATATCGTTCCTCAAAATCTTAATGCAGCGAATGAAGCCCTTACAAACATAGAACTACGACACCTCGAAGGATATAATGGGGCACAATTTTTAGTCAGGGATTCACAAGAAAGCCTCACGACTATCAAATTGGACATCGTTCACCGCGCAAAAGATGCCGACGATGTGTTGTTCTGGACGGATAACTCAGAGTATGCGCAGCATTTGGAAGCTAGCTTTGAGTACTTGTGGGGCAATTCGCTCGATGCAAAACAACGCCTACATGAGCTTATAGCCGAATTCCCTCATCTAGCTATCTTCAAAGAGAGATGATAGTCACCCCAACGAACGTTTTTTTGCGGTGACTCTTATTGTGCGTCTTGAAAAAATAAAGGGGATACGCAGCTTCGTTTCAAAAGATGCTACAATAATACCTTTTTGTTAAAGTATAATTCATCCTCTGTGACATTGCCCTACCCACGAGCAGCTTTTTCGGCTAGTATAAATCATCATGTATAATCCGTAACAAATTAAAGAAAGCGTATAATGTGGAGCTTTTTTATGACAATCAATACACGTGTAGGCATTCGCTCTTATTTCGTTGGGAATCTCACAAAAAAGAGCCAAAAATCCCGCAAGGATTTCATCGCCTGTACAAACTCATCAAATTCAAGTGGCTTTACAATATAACAACTCGCTTGGTTGGCATATGCACTGACGATATCTTTATCGTAATCCGACGTAGACAGGACTATTATAGGGATGGCCTTCAGCTCATCATCACCCTTTATCTCTTCAAGCACTTCACGACCATCCTTTTTGGGGAGACTAAGGTCAAGAATAATGAGATCCGGTTTCGGTGCGTCGACATAAGCACCTTTGCGATAAAGAAAATCCATCGCCGCTTCTCCATCGATGGCTACACTGACATTATTGTTGATTCTTGAATCTTTGAACGTTTCCTGTATTAAACGTACATCAACTGGGTTATTTTCTACTAAAAGAATCTTAATTGGCCTCATTCTTACCGCAGTATTTATTTTTGGTTTATCGTCATTATGACTTAAGGAATATGTATAATTTATAAACGTTTTATTGTGACTTAAACAACGCGTAAATTTATAAATTTAATCGGCGGGCGTTTAACTTTACGTTTACATACCTCTTGATCCATAAAGATGTATTTACAGCTATTTGTCCAGCATTTACCACATCGAGCGTATATTAAATCCACTAGTGCTCAGCAGCTCCGTTAATACAGTAGTAAAAACCTGTTATCCCGCATTCAATCCACACCAGGCACCGATTACATGGGCAACCTTTCTTCTCCGGGATCTCTTCACTTTTATCAAGAGAGCAAAATAGTCCTCCTTCCAGTTTGCTTTGTCTGAATGTGGGGCATATACCTTTGTAACAGAGACATTTTCCCATTTTATCAAATGTGTTTGGAACTCTCATTCGATCATCTCGTACTGTAAAATTTAACAGTTCGTAGGTTACTCTCGTGCAACGCCCCAAATACAGAAATATCCCCTCATAAGGCTATACTTAGTAAACGCTGGGCACGTCGGACAATTGCATCCTTTGCTCGTCTGGTGCTTCGTCAACCTTATCCAAAGCGCAGAAAAATCCCCCTCTTAAGAGATTAAAGTAGAAGGTCGGGCACCCACCACAAATACACTTCGATAAATTCTCTTCAGTATTCGGAACCTTCATTTATTTCACTCCATTGCGTTTTAGAAATAATATTTTATTGTATATGTGGCCTTCCGTTTGTATTGCCTCTTTATTTTGATAACGAAAGGAATAAAGTGGTTAAGACGATCTTAAGAGTATTTCAATCCTTGTGCAATGAGTGATCTTCCAATAACAAAAAATAATTCAGAATGCACGGATTAAAATGTCATATAGTCGGACCTCTCGATAAGTCCGTTATCGATCCTAACTCTGTTTAGCTGTCGCACGCACAGAATGAGCAGCAGCTTCCACACTAATTCTAAACAAAGTGACAATATTATTATACCGTAAAACCTCTTATACGAGTGGTATGATGAGACCAGCGACATCTATACCGATTTGTGTAGACTGTAAACACATAAGAGGATGTACTGAAGATGCAGGTTTATTATGTGATGCTTTTCCCGATGGTATACCTGGTGACATACTTCTCTGTAAGTTTGACCATCACATACCGTACCCCGGTGATCGGGGCATTCAATTCGAGCCAATCGACTGAATGACGCGCAGATTAAAGAGCCTGTTTTTTTTATCTGTGCTTGTTGCTATAAATTCAACGCACAAATGAACAAAGATTTAAATCACAGCTAAAAAAACCTAGATCGGTTGATTAATCGAATTGGATCTATCGAATGGACGCTTTATGTATTTTTTAAGACAAGATCAATAACTAATGTATCGAGGTAACAAGAGGTGCACCTTACACATTATACCCGTTGCGAGCGCTACTACCGCTTTTTCTTAACGCTTTTTTTGCCGCCCTTACTCTTCGTTTTCCTCCGTACCTGAGCTTGGGCTGAAGGATGTTGTGTAGTCTTTTTGACCACTTCAACAAAGGGATCTTTTCGTTCACCTGCTTCAAACTCGGGAAGGCGTGACCTAGATTTCCTCGGTTTTTGCTCAAGCTGATCGTTCGCGACGTTCACAAAAGCTTCAGCTGTTGGCTCCGAAACTTTTGGTAGTACTTTTTCCTTCTTAACCTTCATACCTTTTTTCTGCTCAGGCAGTTCTCGAGGCACAAAAATGTACATTGAAACGATGATAAGAGTAAATATGACAGTTATACCCATCGCAGTAAGATCGAAATTCTGGATTGCTAGCAAAAATATAGTAATAGCAATAAGCGGCACTCCCGCGAACATTGCCAAATAAAAAAGGGCGGGCTTTACCCTCGCAAAATTCAGATTGTCGAGTTTAAAGCTCTTTCCTACAACTTCCTCCTGCGACACGTTTCCTCCAAAAATCTCAGTGTTATCTCGAAGCCTCAGCGTTAAAATGTCTGTATCATAAATATACTTATCAGCTAACTGCAGCACCTTCAAACACTACTCATAGCTGCAGTGTTAAGATACGTTCGAAAGATACGTTATATCGTATGTTGATAACTTGTCGATGCTTACGAACTTACGGAGGGAGCGGTGTTATCACTTTGCCTTCACGTGCGTTCCGCCATTTTTAGCCTGCCGGTTTTGCGCCCAACGTCAGTAAACGCTTCACTCTCGACGCCACGGTGAGTCTCGACGGGCCTGTATGGTATACAGGGGACGTGTTATATATTGTTTATCATCGATGCCACAAAGGGTATGTGTAGACTGACGAGTTTAAGCTCGGAGACAATGATATGGGATTCGTAATCACGGTATTGTACTTCCCGGAAAGAGCGTCTCCAATTGAAAGGGTCAAAGAACATCGTTGAAGTATCTAAAATATGTTTAGATTGAATTTATCACACAGTTTTAGGTTCTGCTGTGACTTCTGAACATCGACACGAACTTTCGACTTGACATTGTTGATCAAGTTTTCTGTATCATGATGCGCTCACCAGAATCTATTGCGCTCATAATTCGGTTTGCGATGTTTGTCCCTTTAGTGACTTTAATTTCTCCTCCACGCCCCATTGTAGCTGTGAACAAATATTCATTGTCTATCAATACATCTACTATATCACCGGCCGAAGCATTCGATGTAATTATCACGTGTCTATCGGTAAACTCGATCTCTGCAAGGGAGGTCGAAAGCTTCGGAGTCTCCACTTCTCGCTCTTTCTTCGGCTTTTCAGTTATCGGCTCGACATCAATGTCAATGCCAAGGACTTCTTCAATCTTCTCTATCGTCTTGCCGCCTTTGCCTATAACGTGTGAGATGTCCCTGTCACTTACATAAACCTTAGCTCTGCTGTCAGAGAGCATTTCCACTCGAAGTAGATCCTTTGTATACTTGCCGACTTCCCGCTCAATCTCCTTTGCCGCAAACTTCCACACCTGCTTTGCTTCAGGCTTTTGAGCCTTCCTCACCGGCATAACCACTACTTGCCTGCTAAAGAGGTAAATCTCGTAATCAAGTTTTCCGGTTTCGAAGTTACTTACTTCTATAACCGGCCGAGCGAGATCAGCTTCGGTCATACCTGCCGGCACCTTGACCACAAAGTGGACATCGTACACTGTTTCAATCTGTCCTTTTTTGATGAAGATGACAGTATCTACGATTTGTGGTATTACTCCGAACTCAACGCGACCAATGAGTCGCTGTAAGGCATCAATAGCGCGCGAAGTGTGGACAACGCCCACCATGCCAACTCCAGCAAGCCGCATGTCAGCAAATATCTCGAAGTCGTGCGTCTTTCGCACTTCATCGTATATTGTATAATCGGGCCTCACCAGAAGCAGTATATCAGACGTTTTCGCCATGTCCCCTTCAAGGGCTGTATATTGAGTGATATCGTCAGGGACTTGTAAATCTCTTGGACTTTCCATGGTCTTTACTACGTAGCCACAGCTGAGCAAAAATTCTGCAACACCTTGTGCAAGCGTCGATTTTCCAGATCCAGGGGGTCCCGCAATAATTATTCCTCTCGAGGGGCCGATCAAACGGCTCTTTAGTTCTTCTGCAAATCTGTACTCATCAAGTCGCACAGTAGCGATAGGACGGACTGCAGTTATTTCGATTCCGTCAGAAAACGGCGGGCGAGCGATCGCCACCCGTAGAGGTCCAAGTTGGACGACCGTAGCTCCACGCCGCTCCAATTCGATAAACCCATCCATTCGAGATTTCGCCCGCTCAATAATCTCAGTGGCTATATCACGCATCTCTTTATCGCTCATAGGTGCGTCCCTAATCTTGACAAGGTGAAGCGCTTCAATTGATCCACGTTTGGCCATCGGCGGCACGTTCTCCTTGAGATGTACAGACATTGTATCGGGCGTAAAGAACTCGTTGAGCAAGAGAGGGGTTGCCTCCTCCTTCTCAGGTCTGAGATACTTTACGTCAATGCCCTTTGCTCGGGCAACTTCTGACTGAACAATGTCACTCGTGATAAATGTCGCCCCGTTATCGACAGCAACCATCCTTATCATTGCATCGATTTCGCCGACTCCAGCAAGCCTCACCTGCTCAAGAGTAGGTCGCTTACCCGCATAGATCAGGCTTATTTCCCCTGCCCTTCGCTTCTCATCGAGAGCCTTGAGCTCATTTAATCCTTTGAATCCTATCTCCCGCCCGCGGTTTGCCTGCGCCTCGAGCTCGGAGATAACGGCTTCTGGGATGATTACGGTTGCTCCCGCAAGCTCACCCTCTTCGATGAGTTTTGTAATCCTGCAGTCAATTATAACGGTCGTATCCGGAACGTACTTCATGCTTACTCCATAGATTTTCGCTACAACAATATGTGTTAAGGACAAATATCATAAGGCTCTCCTACAAAAACGGTCAATAAAGAAGAGATCGATGGTGTGCTCAAATTTCTGCTAATACAATGTTGTTGATACCCTCACCCTAAACATTTCACTATTACTCATAGACATCTTTAGGGTTAAACGCCTTCGCCTCAATGTGCTCACCGTCAATATTTCTAAAAAAGCAAGACTTAAAACCGGTGTGGCACGCAGCTACAATCTGTTCGACCTTAATGACGAGAGCATCTTCATCACAATCAACTAAAATATCCTTCACAAACTGCAAATGCCCTGAGACTTCACCCTTTTTCCATATTCTTTTGTTGGTGCGGCTCCAGTAGTGAACGCATCCCGTCCGAAGCGTCGCCTCAAACGCCTCCTCGTTCATAAAGGCGATCATCAACACCTCGCCGGTGGCGTAATCTTGTGTAGCTACTGGAATTAGGTCACCCTTGAAGTTAAGCTCTATCATATGTACAAGAACTACAGGCGTAAAAGATTATAGAGTTAACCATGTGTTTTATACATCGAAGGAGATTCTATGAGAGTCTCCCCTCCAAATCTAATATTCGCGTCTACAATCGATCCAATCACGATGTGATGATCGCCAGCTTCCTTTTCCCACACGACTCGACAGTCGAAATACGCTACACAGTTCCTGAGTATCGGCGAGTTAGTTATTCCGGACTCATATTCAATGTTCTCGAACTTGTTGACTGTCTTGCCAGATCTTTTGCCAAATGAGTCTACGAGGGTGACCTGATCAGACCCAAGGATGTTCACAGCGAAAGCGCCGCTCGATTTTACAAGTTCATACGTATAGTGACGCGGGTTTATGGCAGCCATGATAAGAGGCGGTGCAAAGGAGACTTGCGTCACCCACGTACCAATAAAACCGCTAGACTTGCCCTTATGATAAGCTGTGATGATAGTCACGGGGTTTACGAGCTTCCAAAGCACCATCTGAATTTTATTCATACAGTTTACTCCTTATGATAATGCCCAACGTGATAATTTGAATCCTACTCTTTGTGATGAGCTCCTTTTCTCTCAAAGACTCCTTCGAGAGCACGTGAAAGTTGTTTTGAATCTGCCGATGTCTTTGGGCATCTCTGCAAATTTCACTGCGCTTATAATATAACTAAGACGACGTATTAAGGACTATCTCAAGCATTATTTCATGGCCTGAAATCAGTGGCAATGGATGTCGTTTCGCGCTTACAAATTAGAATCAGCTATCGCTATGTTAAAAAACCGTTGCTATTTAAGACGACATCGTTTCGACAAGTTCGCTTAGATTGCCTTTACTACAAAATATCGTTTAGAAGCTCAGACGTAAAGCAGATACTCAGTAGTATCGGATAGCACCATTAAGTGTGAGCACTTTGGCTTACAAATCTTCAGTAAGCTCCGCCCCATTAATTAATTGTTTTAAAAGCTTCTTAAAGCCGAACATGAGATGCTCAACGCATTTACCCTGTTACTCCGATAGTTGCCGTATTATATCGTTTGAACGATAATTGAGGTTAGGGGTCAATCCAGTTTCACCTGTTTCGCGTGTCATACCACTCGGAGACGTGGTGAACCTTTACTTGATCCCCGCCAACTGGTCCACTATCTCATCCACAGTCAAAGAAGCTTGTTTACCAGTCCTGAGATCTCTCAACGTCAGTTTCCCCAATGTGATTTCGTCTTGTCCTACGATGATCGCATAATCAAAGCCCTGAGCGTTAGCATATGACAGCTGAGCAGCCATCTTTCGTCCCATAAGATCTATGTCAGCAGAGATGCAAGATCGAATCTTGTTGACGACCTTTAATGCCTCCCGGCGTGTATCCTCCGTTGGGACCACCATCACTCGAACAGGCTCCGTAATCTCTACGTCAACTGCTGCCATCACCCTATCAAATCCAATCCCAAAACCTGTTGCAGGCACATCTTCACCGCCAAAAAGATGCGTCAGCCGGTACGAACCACCCCCTAAGACCTGGTTCTGAGCCCCAAGACCTTCTACATAGGCCTCGAACACGATGCCAGTGTAATACTCAAGCCCGCGTGCAATACGGAAGTCTACAATATAGGTTATCCCAAGGCCATCAAGAAGCTCAAGCACCGCTAACAGATGGCTAATGTCCGTAATGGTCTGGGCTTCACTGAGAGGATCTGCCCCCTGAAGAATTCTGATCGCCGCATTGCCATTGGGTAGGCCCTTTAACCCCTTAAAGTCACCCTTATCTATCAAACGCATGGCAAGAGCACAAGTTTCATCGTCGAATTCACAAAAGATACCGCGCAGCACCTCAAGGTACCCAATGTGTATATTAGCCTCAAGCCCAACGCACTTGAGCATCGCTTGTGAAAGTGCAATTACCTCCACATCAGCCTCAGGTTGCGCGCTGCCCATGAGCTCAACACCAAACTGCCAAAACTGTCGATATCTGCCTGACTGTGGCCGTTCATACCTGAAACAATCGCCGAAGTAGTAGAATTTAAGTGGTTTTGGATAGGATTGGAGCTCATTGACGTACATACGGGCAACTGGAGCCGTGAGCTCAGGACGTAATGCCAACGAGCGCCCCCCTTTATCTTTGAAGCTATAGATTTCCTCGACTACTGCTTCACCTGACTTGACAGTGAACAACTCGAGAGGCTCGAATGCAGGCGTTTCTATTTCTCTATATCCCCAAAGTTCCGCGATCTTCCTAAGCTGCGACTCAACAAAGCGGCGCTTTCTCATCTCCTCAGGCTTAAAGTCTCGTGTTCCACGCGGCCTTATTATGCGTCTGACTTTCTTTGATGCCATGTCAATAGTAACAATTGGTTTGTTCAGTTCACCTTTTGACCATTATACAATATTAACCCGTCCAACGTGAGATCGTTTATTATCAATTATTTTTTCTCGCTTTGTTGGTCCAATGAAGTTAACGGCTCTTAAAAATTTGCAGACGACGATGCCCCGTTTGTGTTGATATGATTGCTTTTTAGTGCATAATATTTTGTAGTTTGGTTCACGACAATATTACTATCTTATTCCTATATGAATGACATTATAGGTCCTCACTCGTGTGCGCAACTATGAGACTAATTTTTACTTCGCTACATCGACTTGTGCGTTGACGATGCAATCATACTTACATAGTGTTGGAAGACACCACAAATTGTCCAAGATGAACTGTCAAATACCAAGTACGAGTGTATCTTAAAAAAATCGTTGACATTGTCAACTCGGTTAGACATTATTTACCGACCAGAATTCTAGGCATTCCAAAAACACCCACCCTTGTAGTCAATCAACGTTGTGCAGCAAATTAAGTCTGCTATAACAAATTTGTAGGGGAAATTGCGTATCTACGTCTCCCTTATTGTCTGTCAAGGTTGGTCAAACAGTGCAGACTCTATGGCGTCACATCGTTGGTAAACACGAAGACTCGATGGAGAGCGAAACCGGTAATACCAAGAGCAGAGCTATTTAAAATCGATCTGCTTTGATGCCGCGAGCTCTTGAATGCCAAAAAATGCGCAAATTGTATTTATATAGCGAGCTCGTTTGCCTTTGAACGATCGAATAGCAATCTGCCATCTACGATGACAGTGCCCTCATCATAAAAAATAACGTCTGTAGCTCTTCTTAAATTAATCAGTAATTTCAGAGAAAGCACTTTACGCATCCTGCTCCTTGCCCCAATCCTTCATCAAGGCGCACATTAACCTCGCTCAAGTTTCTCGTATCCAAATGCTCGCATATTTTATCTGTTAAGATAACTACAAAGATCCTCAGCACTTACTGATTTTACAGGAAGCAAGACCACGTCTTCTCGGGGAAACACGTACCTCTTAGGGCCCCTTCCGACAATCACTTCGAGCCCGCACGAATCCAACGGATCTATTCTTACGTCAACGTCATCATCATCAGTCGCTATCAAAACAACATGATCAAGTTGACTACATACGTCAGAAACAACTTTTTTCAGATCCTCAAAATCAACTATGAAATCTCCGTTTTTTGTACCGATAATCTTAACACTAACAGCATATGTGTGTCCATGCAGTTTCCCGCATGTAGGATGGTTAGGTATAAAATGGCAAGCAGAAAACCTCAGCTTCGCCTTCCATCCATCTAATTCTACCCAAATGTTGGTCATATGTTTGAATATAGTCTTGGTTTTGCTTGAACTATCTCAAGATGTACTATTTATATCATTAATAATTATCCAACCTCTTCTGAAGAGTATTTATCGAATAATAATGGTATAAGAAAAACGGCAGAAGAATGTCAAATAAATACAAAAAAGATCGTTACTACAAAAAAGCCAAAAAAGAGGGATACAGATCACGAGCATCATACAAGCTCCTACAAATACAACGGCGATTTGAAGTTATACACCAGAACGATGTTGTTGTTGACCTCGGCGCTGCTCCTGGCGGCTGGTTACAGGTCATCAAAGACTTAAATGCAACTGCTATCGGCGTTGACCTACAACAGATAGCGCCGATAGAAGGGGTAACAACTGTAAGAGGAAATATAACCGACTCAGAGACGGTAGAGAAGATACAAAATGTTGCACGAAAAGTCGATGTCGTAATTTCGGACGCAGCTCCAAATCTAAGCGGAATATGGAGCGTGGATCACGCTCGTTCAATAGAGCTTTCTATTTCAGCCTTGAATATAGCAAAAGAGATTTTGAAACCTGGTGGGGGCTTTATCGTAAAAGTCTTTCAAGGAGATATGTTCGATGAGTTTTTAAAAATGGTACGAGAGAACTTTAGCTTTGTAAAGGCGTTTAATCCAGAAGCTTCGAGAAAGCAGAGCGCTGAGATATACATTATCGGGAAGAAATTTTTAAAAGTGCCCGTTAATTTGAATGCCGTCTATGAGGTGAAAATCGAGTCAATGGGCGAGGCAGGCGACGGCATAGCCAAAATAAACGACTTCATCGTTATCGTGCCAGATGCAAAAAAAGATGAAGTCGTCAGGGTTAAAGTAACGGACATAAAGTCCACGTTTGCCTTTGGAAAGAGATTATCGTAAGCTCTCTGATTCCACACAGCTCAAATGATGCGCAGCGAACCGCAACAGTTCGCTTTAATCCGCAAGACCAACTGTTTGACAAACCATCTAACATATAGTTTCATTCTCAATACAAACCGAGTCACAAGTCGTAGTTGACTGTTCGATTTCATTCGATTCAACTTTTTAATTGTAAATCAAGTCACAGCGTTTCTGCTCTAACATTTCCACTTACTTTTGCTATAAATCAAGTATCGAGATGGCTGCAGACTTCAGTGAAGTTCGTGCCTTGATAGCGGGCGGTTAGTTAAAGTACGGTCATTTTGTACGTCCTATTGGAATTACATAAAGGTGCATGTTATCACTAAGAATTCCAATAACGTTGTGAACTTTTAAATCATTGAATGCCCCTATTGGCACAGCTCCCCGTTTAATGATGTTCACTGTAGTAAGACGTGCTGCGCTACGTGACTCGTTTTTGGCGAGACATCTTTCAACGCTAACGCTATTTTTTCCAAGTGTTCTCTCATACACTCAGGTAATTACAGGGTGAAGAGGCTCCTGCTGATAAAATTTCGACCTAACGTTAACCATCAAAGGGTTATACCACCCCTTCCAATCCCTGAGCTTCACGAGGGCGTGATTTATACGAAAATAATGCACGTACTCGACGCTGCAATATAGAGCTCGACACGATTCAGTGGCTCGCTGACGATGCAGTTCTTAACCCTTGTAGGTTCGCTATCCCTTAGGCTTATACTATCCGCGAAATCGTTTTTTTGACGCATAAAGTCCTGTATATATTCACGGCACGGATTGACTTTCTAGTGTAGAGAGTCCTCTAACGATATGCTTCTTTTTAACTTTGATTCCACAGTTTGTGTCTTAAAACATCTGTCTGACTTATGATGAAGCGATCGTAGGCAAAAAATGCAGTTACTCACTAACACAGTGTTAGGAAGATCGTAACAACCACCGATACCCATCGCGTTTAGATGCCGCAATAACTTAAGGCGTTAGGGATTTAAAGTATGACACAAATTTTCGTCAAAATGACTAGACAATAGCTTATCCTGTAAAAACCTATATAATCATAAACAGAGTAGTTCGTATCTGAAGGAGTGGACATGGCGAAACAATCTATGACAGGTTCTATGTCAAGACTCTTGGTTGTATATCTCGTTATGATGCTAGCATACGCGTATTTGAGAATACCCATCGGTCAGGCAATGAACCACGTTCTTGGACCTGTTTTAAGCAGCTGGCATATCCCGCTATTTATAATTATACTAATAATGTCAGTCATAACAGGGGCATATTCATCGCTTATTCTCAACCGGTACGTAGATCAGAGTGTAGTTAAGGAATCGCAATCAAAGATGAGAGAATTTCAAAAGAGGTTTAGGGAGGCGCAACTTGCAGGTGATAAAGCTAAGCTCAAAAAGTTGGAAAAAGAGAGGGCAGAAGTCATGGAGCTTAGCATGGACATTCAAATGAAGTCAATGAAACCGATGCCCTATATACTCGTACTCTCACTTCCCGTGTTCGGGTGGCTGAATTACGTCGTGTACAATGCGCAGCTTCCCGTCGAGATATCACTTGCGATCACAATGCCATACTTGGGAACGCTCAATTACACGCAAGCAATAACTATATTACCTGTGTGGATTGTGTGGTACCTGCTCTGTTCCCTTGTGTTTACGCAGGTGATAAGAAAGACAATAGGTATGTGAGTTATCAATTAATTGCACGAACTACCGCGTTATGTTACCACATTGCTGTACCTTTAGCTCTCGACCTCTGACTTACCTTTGAATGCTCACCTCAAATAACAAAAAGATGCGAAACATTGATCAGTGGAGAAGACGGATCGGATTATCTTATCTATGTTGTTCCCGAACTGCAATTCTGTGTGGATGAGGAAACTTTTGAACTAGCGCTCACGTTAAGTCTGATGAGATTAAAATAAGAGAGCTAAGTACTAATATTATAAAAATCGTTAGCAAACACTTCGTTGAACCCTCACGAGATGAACCTTTTAGTATACAGTCACTTACAATAATAAACGTAGTCATTTGACAGCACAGCGCACTTCACACTATAAGCTGTTTTCAAGAGCTAATTCATCACTTTTCACGAAATGTTCACCGCGTTTCGCGTAGTAGTTCCCTCAAAACGTGTATATTAGCATTTGTTTTAATTGATGTACCCGAAAAGTGAGTCCTGGACGCTTGATATCCATTACGTCTCAGTTCGTTCACTACATTATCTATCGGCATGGGGGCGAGTTTCAGGTCTTTTGCTATTTTATGATAGTCGTAGAAGGATACTGCATCGAGTTCGTCTCTACATAGTGTAATGAGTTTTTCAGATTGGCCTTTCGTCTGGAAATTTCCCTCTTTAAGCTTAGTAAGAACCGCTTGACAAAAAGCTCCATCGTGCAGCTTACCAAGCCATAGAGGTCCGGTTAGTTTCATGTTAGACCCACACAGGATACACTCATTTTTCACAGAAGGTGCAAGCCCCTTTTCGTGATATCTGTACCTACAGTTTGGACAGAAAGCAATAAAGCCGAGTTCGTTGATGCACTCATTGGCAGATTTAGCGCTTCTTCCGATTTTAAGGTAAAGCCTATAGTAATGGGCAGTCGCGTGCGAGAGCAAGGGAATCGCATATTTATCGTATTTTCCAAGAGCTCTAACTACGGCACCAACTAGAATTCTGATACCATTTTCAGCGTGATACTCAGTGTTTGCGGGTACTGCCGCATATCTTCGGACCCCAGCACTAAAATGCGCTCCACTTAGAGGTGCGGTATCAGTAGCAGTAATGCAGAGCATCTTACAGACAGACCTACACGCTGCATCTATAAACGATGCCGGGGTTCCAAATGGATCGACATCGATAATGCTAAATCTTCTCTGAGACATCACGACATTCGCGTCCTCATTTGTGACTTCGGCCCTCACGTTCAAATAGCGCACATTTCGCTCAATTAATTTATAAGCAAGTGGATGAAAGTCGTTTAAAGTTACAGAAAGATTTGCCTCGTTTGCCACCCTTATCCCTCGTATCCCAGAAGCTGCCATCGCATCAAGATACGTATAGTCTCTCGCCTCACTTATGTCACCAGTGAATGCCATCATGCAGGCAACGTTGATATCTCTGCCGAGCTCCATCCTCGGGTTATAGAATACTAATGCTGATGACGGGGGAAAGGAGGTCGCGGGATCGTGAACCGGGACAAACACGTCAGTCGAGCCCTCTCTAATTAACTGGATCTTCACGATTTATCATCTGCATATGGGATTAAAAAGTTCATCTTCACATATTGTGCCTGAACCTACATCACAATTCACTCAAAGAAACTCATGACGTGTAAACCCGTATAAGTTTGGCGAGTCGGTAGCACGCAATGCAGTTTAAAAATCAGGGAATTCGCGCTCTCTGAAACTTCCAATGTTCACGTAAAACGGCAGTTGCATCGATGCCCACTTTCGTTGTGGTCCCGTCAGTTTCAGCCCTTGGATCGAGTGAAGATCCCCTGACATGTGGTATTATCAAGATATCTTTGTCGCCCTTAACCCGCGTAGCTATGGCGAATTCTACATCTGCAGGATCGTAGATATCAATGTCGTCATCCACTACGACTACGTGTTTTAAGCTTGTATGTGCTGCAAATGCGGCCATAATTACATTCTTGGCATCCCCTTCTGTCTGTTTCTGTATCTTTATCACAGCGTGGAGATAATGACAACCCCCACTGGTGAGTACTACATTTTTAACTTTTGTGACCTCCTGGCATGCTTTATAAATTCTGGGCTCATAGGGAATGCCCATTAGAAGCGAATGCTCTGAGCTTGCTGGAATTATACTGTGATATATTGGGTCTTTCACTGACACCATCCTCGTAAGCTCAAGGACGGGTTCGCTCCTTACAAGGTCGTACGTCCCGGTAATGTCAACGAAAGGCCCTTCTTCTGCAGTTCTAGTCGGGCTGATTCGTCCTTCCAACACCAACTCTGCTGGCGGAACTAGCACACCGTTTTCACATCGTATTAATTGTTGGGTTGCTCCCTTTAGAGCGGCTGCGTAGTTGAACTCTCGTCCGCAAGGAACCCGCGTAGTTGAGGCAAATAGAGTCGCAGGATCGACTCCTATCGCAACAGCAACATCAAGCGGTTCCATCCTTTTCACTTTCGATCTATACATCATGTAAGTGTGGCGAGGCGGAACAAGCCTTACTGCAAGCGAGGTTTTATCAATGACCATCATCCTGTGAATTGCCGCATTAAACGTGTTGCCGTATTTCGCTACTACGATACCAGCGGTGACGTAGCTCCCGCCGTCTCTTTCGAAGAACTTCATTATCGGCAATTTACTTAAGTCAGGTGTCGTATCTACATCCCAACTGTACTCTATTATTTCGGTCTTTCCGTCAGGTTCAACACTTATCAGCTTCTTGATCATGTCTGCTTGGTCTATTCCCAGCGCTCTGGCGAGAATTTGTCTCGAGCTAATAAGATTAACTACGGCCTTGAAGCCATTGATCTGTTCAAAAAGAATTGGACCTTTGCCCTTTGCGATTCGAGCAGCTTCGAAAATTGGGGAGACAGGTTCTTTTACTATTTCTAAAATCGCTTCTTCTTTAAGCCGTTCAATGAATTCTCTCACTCAATCACCCCACCTGCTTGAAATTGAGTGTTTAATTTCGAGTTTATCAAGTATCCTTGCGACAATTACGTCGATGAGTGCGTCGACCGTCGTGGGGCGCGAATAGAATGCAGGGCAGGCAGGCAATATTATAGCGCCCGATTGAGAGGCTTTTATCATGTTGCTAAGATGAATCTGAGTTAGGGGCGTCTCCCTCGGGACGAGAATGAGCGTCCTGCCCTCTTTCAAACAGACTTCTGCGGCGCGAGTAACAAGATTTCCCGAAATCCCGTTTGCGATACTGCCGAGTGTTTTCATGCTACACGGAACTACTGCCATACCATCAGTCACGTAAGAACCACTGGCAATCGGTGCGGTAAAGTCCATCTCATTGTAACTTCTTGTTCCCAAAGAAGTCACTAAATCAGAGGAGCAATTGGTCTCTATGTCTATTAGCTCCCGTCCAGCGGTCGTTACAATAAGGTGGGTTTCAACGCAGAGATTTTTAAGCACTTGAAGCAATCTAATGCCGTATTGAACTCCGCTTGCTCCTGTTATTGCGAGCGTGACTTCCATCTTAGCTCCTTTATAAGTTCGTTAACGAGCGTGAATGAAGCACTTACAATTTCATTTACCTCAGCCGTCGTGACATTCTCAACGTGAACCCCGACAACAACCGCGCAATTGCATTTTAGCTCTCGTGAAACTCTGTTAGCTGCCTCTTTAGCTATTATGTCGTCACGGTGATTCGGCATCGTTAAAACAGAAGAAAATGATCGTATCTGAAATCCACCTGCGGCTACAGCCCCTATATGGTTGTCTCCGCCCGTAAGTGTTACAAGATAATCCGTCCCAATAGGGCACGCTGTAGCCATTAACTCGACAACGCTCGTGTTTTTCTTTAATGATATTTGGCTATTTGACATCAAGCACCTCTCTCGCTACTTTTCCAACTTCTTCCCTGTGCTTCCCTAACGTATAAACACCAAGTTTTAATTGATCAAATTGAGCATCATAAAGAATTCCCACAAGCCGTGAAACGTCTTCAAGGCTCTTTATACTTCCGTTTGTTAATACTTTCGCCTTTCTTTCAACCATCTCCGGCCTAGACGGGATATCAAGAAGGACGTAACGCCCGTCTAATCCCGCCTTGCACGCGATCTCGTGCTCCAACTGCTCCTGTTCTGAGCTTAGTTCTGCCATTCTTTCAACACTTAGACTTCTGGCGCTTGCGTACAGCGCTCGCTTAAAGAGGCGTCGATTGAGAAGGCTCGAAGCTATTTCTCGCGTATACCCTCCCTCTTGCACCATCGCTGATAGGAGTTCATAATCACCGAAGTTCCATAGTTCAACTCCTCTCTTTGCCATGGGCGTTATGGCACTTCGTACCATTGTCTCCGCGATCCTGCTTACATGATGAAAGTAAACGGTCGGAAACATCAAAAATCTCGAAACAAGAAGTGACTCTACTGCCTGAATTCCGCCTTCCCGAATTACGAGTTGACCGTTTATGAAGTCCATTTCGTCAATGAGCCTCATATAATCAACTGTGCCATAAGCAACGCCCGTATAATACTCGTCCCTGACGATATAGTCCATCCTATCTATATCGACATCGCTCGAGATGATTTGGCTAAACGGCGACTCGCCCCGTATTAACGTTTCAATAAGCACTTTGTCGAGGCCGAACTGGTCTACCACCTCAAGCAATTCACCACCGATCTGAAAATATTCGTGGCCTTTGCCGTATTTTTCAACGAGGACGGATTCGATCGTGTGGGAGAGGGGCATATGACCGACATCATGAATCAGTGCAGCTGCTCTTATTTCGTCTTTGATATCCTGTAAGCCGTCTACGTTCAATTTGTTGAGGAGGAGCTCTGCGAGGTGCAATACGCCAAGGGAGTGTTCAAAACGTGTATGATTCGCCCCGGGATACACAAGATTGGCAAAACCGAGTTGTTTTACCCTTCTTAAACGCTGCATTTCGTGTGTGTCCATAAGAGAAATCGCGAGGTCGTCAAGCCTGATAAAACCATGAACTGTATCCTTTACTACGCTCATCAATTATCGGGTACAGATATAGATTTATTCTATAACGCTTTATCGCTTTTTGGGTGTAATGGTGTTGTTTTTATCAGGTGGAACGGGGACGCCAAAGTTGATCCGCGGTATGTTGGAAGTAGTTGCTGAAGAAGAGATCAAAGTGATAGTTAATACCGGCGATGACCTCTGGGTATCAGGCAACCTTGTATGTCCCGATATAGACACCGTGATATATACATTAGTAAAAATTATAGATGATAAATGGTGGGGTATAAAAGGGGATACCTTCCAGACGTTCGAAAAGCTGATCGAACTGGGTTACTATGAGCCTCTGGCAATAGGCGATCTCGACAGAGCAACGCACATCTATAGAACGTTCCTAATGCACCAAGGCATGAGGCTCACTGAGATTACACGGGAGCTGACCAAGTCTTATAAAATCCGGGCAGAGGTTTTACCGATGACTGATGATCCTGTGCCGACGATAATCGTGACTGATGTTGGTGAGATGCACATTCAGAGTTATCTTATAAAGCATAGAAGCGCCCCTCGGGTTCTTAAGGTTAAGTATGACAGTGGCTCAATGAACCGCGACGTTAAAACGGCGTTGAAAGTGGAGGACCCAATTATTATCGGGCCTTCAAATCCGATATCGAGTATAGGCCCGATCATCAACGTTAAGGGAGTAAAGAGCTTCCTTAAACGCAAGTTCGTCATAGCGATAAGTCCGATCATAGGCTCTAAGCCAATCAGCGGTCCGGCAAAGCAATTCATGGAGTCGTGCGGGCTCGGCCCGTCGTCTGAAGGCGTTGCAGAGTTTTATGAGGAATTTTTGGATGTGCTAGTAATTGACAAAAATGACGTCGAAATCGGCCTTAAGGAATTCAAGAGGGATATTAAAGTGGTTCGAACAAACACGATGATGTGGGGCTTGGAAGACAGCAAATTGCTTGCAAAGGATATTTTAAAACTTGTCTGATGTACCTATTGTTGGAACACCAAAAGTGATGTTTGTGGTTTTAGTTTCTGCAAATTATACAGCGATGTAACGCAAAATTAAATAGAATTAGGCATAATATATAGTTGTGACACTCAAAGCCTACAGCGTATTTTTAGAGTACTCATAACGTAGCACTTACTTTTGCGAGGTTTGCAATTGGGAGATATAAAGTTTGACCTTAATATCGGCGACGTAAAAATTCCGAACCCACTTATTGTTGCCTCAATGGCAGGAATCACAAGTAGTTCATTTGCCATTTCCCGGAACGTTGGACTTACAATCCTCGGCGGGTATAACATCGATGACGCGACCATCGAAGTCGCAAAGAGTCTTATCAGGCGGGGCAGAAGCGAGTTTGCATACGACGATCCTGAATCCATTATTAAAAATGAATTGGGCGTTATGAACGAATCGGGAAAGAGAGCAGGGATAAATATCAGATCCACTACCCTCGACCCAGTGCTGAAAATAGCTGAACTCGTTAAGGCGAGAGGCGCAGTGCTTGAACTTAATGCGCACTGCAGGCAACCTGAGATGAAGAAGATCGGCGTGGGCGAGACCATGATGCTTGACCTTATCAAACTAAGTGAGTGGATACGGGAGATAAAGCAGACTGATGTCGCCCTCTCAGTAAAAGTCAGAGCAGGCATTGTGAATGATGTTGAACTCGCAAAGGCTATAGACTGTGCCGGAGCTGATGCAATTCACTTAGATGCTATGGATTTCGGACCGAAGGTCATTAAAAAGGTCAGGGATTCCACGAGCATTAAAATTATAGCGAACAACTCGATAGTGGATTATAACAGCGCTTACAAAATGCTCTCGATGGGTGCAGATTATGTATCTGTTGCCCGGGTCGCGTTACAAGGTGCACGAGCACTTGAGGATATATTGGCCGGTATCGAGCAGTTCCAAGAACAGGTTGGCTGGTATAATGCGCCTAAACACATCTGCGCTGGTGGCGACCTGCGAGGGCTCACATTTTGCTGCATGCCCGTTAAAGAATGTCCGCTACACTATGTCCTTAAACGAGCCGGGATCTCAAAAGAAAAGTACATCGAGCTAAAAGAGAGCTTTACCGATACTAAGCTAGGCGAAGGGCGTAACACCTGCTTCGGAAGCATGGTCTGGTGCTGTAAAATTACGCGGCCGTGCCCGTGGAGAGATAGCACTCTTCAAGATATTAACCTTTCAGATGTTGAATACATGAAGATTAAGAAGCAGCTCGCAGAAAAGATAATGAACAGCAGAGGGCGTTTATAGAACGCCGCTGGGACGAATGTACGATAGCAATTTTATAGCTGGATGCGCCCAATTAGCAATGCTTCTTGAAGTATCGGCGAATCCAAAACCCGGAAATGTCGATAGAGAACATGATTATGAGAATTTGCGGTATGAACACTTTCTGGGTTCGGCAGTCGGCACGTATGCCGTGTTCAAGAAAGCGGCATCCTTGCAGGGGTATACAATAGGCGGATTAATGCTCGAGGCAGTCGACGCGAGCAGTACTTGGCAAATGGGGGGGAATGCACACTTTGGTGCGATAGTATTACTTGTCCCGCTGTGTGTGGCAGCGAGCATCAGTTCCGACGTCGAGGGGGTAAAAAAGAACGTCAGAAAGGTTGTAAAGAAAACAACGGTATCCGATGCGTTGCAGTTTTACATGGCATTTAGCAGAGTCAACGTAAGAGTTGGAAAATCCGAGATCCTCGATGTGCGGGATCCGTCATCGCTGGATGCCATTGAAAACGAGAATTTGACATTATTCAACATTATGGAAATCTCGACGCCGAATGACACGCTTGCGCGAGAATGGGTTGAGGGATTCCCGTTGACATTTAGAGGCGCTCAGATCTTGCAGAAGAGGTTTGAATCTGGACACAGCCTCAACGATTCAATAGTATATACGTTTCTTTCACTACTCGGAGAGATCCCAGATACGCTTATTGCAAAAAAATTTGGGAAAAAACTCGCAAATGAAGTTTCATCTATGTCAAAACAAGCACTAGTATCAGGTAAGGTGGCTGAGTTTGATGAGTATCTGTTAGACAAAAATATAAATCCTGGCACTACTGCGGACATTATAATTGGGTCGTTATTTATCGTCCTTTTAGGAGGGCTAAGATTTTAGATGGAAGGAATTGAATTTCCTCGCGGAATATCGGAAATCATAGCCACTACAAAGAATGAGAAGTTTAATGCCGCTCCTATGGGAGTCATCAATAGAGGTGACTTGTTTATTAAAATGTACAAAAATACTCATACATTCTTGAACGTTAAACGCAACGAAATGTTGGTGGCCAACCTCCTATCAAACCCCCTACTATATGTAAAAGCGGCATTTGATGACCTCGATGAGGGGTACTTTTATGAAGACGACGGTGCGCCGATATTGAAGGAAGCATATGCATGGCTAGAATTTAAGTGCGTAGTGGTGGAGGGAAAACACCAAAAGGTGGCATTGATACGGCTCATCCCTCAAAGGTGGAAAATCTTAAAAAGGTCAGTTAGACCTGTGAGCAGAGGGTTCAATGCGGTAATTGAAGCTACCGTTCACGGAACGAGATATTTGACGTTTGGGGATACTAAGTGTCTCGAGCTCATTGACTATTGTGAGAAGCTCGTAAAAAAATGTGGGGGACTTGAAGAGCGGGAGGCCATGCGTGCTTTAAGAAAGTACCTGGAGGGCGCGGGTTAAAGACAGCTGTTCGTTCTTTATTTCACTTAATCAGGAGAGCTAGATGAAAATCGCATGGGGCATTACCGGAGCTGGACACCATTTAAAAGACAGCTTTGACGTTTTTACCGAATTTAAGTCTGAAATTGCCGATGGAGTTAAAATAACAACGTTTGTTTCGAGGGCGGCAGAGGAGGTAGCGCAAGTTTATGGCCTCTTTAGACTTTTGAACGTGATCTCACCTGGCACTTATATGGAAGAGATAATACTTGAGAGCCAACAGGGATGGAGCTATCCTAAAACTGGGAGGTTTTCACGGGGTAACTACAACGCTTTGATAGTATCTCCGGCTACGTCAAATACGGTTGCTAAAATAGTTTATGGTATCGCTGATTCACTCGTGACCAATGCCGTTGCGCACGGGGTGAAGGGCGGAGTTCCTGTCTACGTTGTCCCCGTAGACATCGAGGGCAAGGTCGAAAGTCCTACGCCCTACTTCATAGACAGAGAGATTTGCGTAAAATGCGAAAAATGTGCTGAAATTTGCCCTAGTCAAGCCATTGAAGAGCAGATCGACTTTTTAAAATGTGAGGGGTGTGGATTATGTAAGGACATCTGTGAGTATAGTGCCATTAAGGGTGGATACGTTGAGCTATGTATACGAGATGTGGACAAGGAGAATGTTAAAAAGATGAGAAAAATGGAGGGCATCAACGTTCTAGATAGCCCTGATTACATTTCAAACACACTCTGGAAAATCTACAGGAAATGCCTCACCCGTACAGCCTAATGCTCCTTACACTAACAGATTGAAGCGCAGTAGATGCTATAGAATCTTATCAGGGTCTAATGCTTTTTGTTACTACGCCTTAAAAGGCGTTTAACTGAATTGATATTCGAAGAGTAGTGCGATATCATTGTGCCCTCCGCCCGAGATCTGTGCTCTTTTATTGCAGTTAATATATCCCTGCTGCTAGCTCTGGGGTTTGCATCAACTACCGTATAGCCATAACCTATAGTCTCAACTTTGTGTGAATCGCTGCCTCCTGTTACCCCCATCTGCCGTCTTTTTGCGATAGTTTTCGCGATAAAATTTGAGATGCCGAAGATATATTTTGAGTTGAACGATTCTATTGCATCAATATCCTTTCCCTTAAGCGCTCTGATTCCATTTCTAAAAATTTGAAAGGGGTGAGGTACAATTATTGTTGCTCCCAGCTCCTTTGCCATTTTTATCGTCTCGTCAATGCTTAAGCCAGACGGAAGTTCATCTCTTATTCCTAAGACTAATAAATGTCCATTTTTTGTCGAGAGTTCCATTCCTGGTATTACGATTAAGTCCAGGTTCAGATCCTTAACGACTTTTTCGGCTTCCAAGCTGCCTCTCACCGTATTGTGATCGGTTATTGCGATACCATCAAGTCCGATCTCATAGGCCTTCGATACAATTGCGTCTACCGAGCTATGTGAATCCGGTGAGTATTGACTGTGAACGTGAAGGTCGAGTTTCACTACACACCAATTATAATATTATATATTAAGCGTATCTGAAACAGGGTGAAAACTGCTTGAAAGTTCTGATCGCAACAGGGCATAAAGCTGAAGAAATAGTACGAAAAGCTGTTGGTTCCGCCGCAGATGTCCTTGTTTTAGACATTGATATAGCAGCTTTCATGACACCAGCGATGTTGAAAAAGCACTATCTGGAGCTTATCAGTAACACAAACGAAAAATATGATATAATACTAATTCCTGGAGCTGCGAATGCTAGAGGCTTTAAACAACTTTCCAGTGAGATTGGCGTTAAAGTCGCACTTGGACCAAAACAGGCGTATGATCTGGGTCTTGTAGTCGGTCTTATCGATGAGGTAGCACCTTCGTTAAACGCCCCAGCTGACAGCCTCATATATGAGAAGAGGAGAGAACACGCACTAGAGCGAGTTGAAGAACTTGAGCGCGAAGCTGCATACAACTTTAAGATACGAAACGTTAAGATCGGTGGCAATTCAAGGATAAAGATAGTGGGCGAAATACTGAACGCCCCTTACGTTGACGCTAAAAAGATTGCCCAAAAACATATTGAAAATGGCGCTGATATTATCGACGTCGGGATTCCTCTAACGGCCACTTCATATGATGTAAAAAGAGCCTTAGGGGAGGTTCTAGAAGTAACTACGCCACTAAACGTGCCGGTGAGCGTGGATACGTTAGATCCTGATCTGATACTGGTCGGCGTCGAAGCGGGTGCGGACCTCGTTCTCTCATTAACTGCTGAAAATGCCCCAAAAATAGGTCCAGTGATTGCACAAAGAGACGCTGCCGTTGTTGTGCTGCCCGACAAAGGGGATGTTCTAGGTGTCATACGGCTTGCTCAGAGCTTTGGAATAAAAAAAATTCTGGCTGATCCAATCCTGTATCCAATAGGATGCGGTGCCGTCACATCGCTTATAGAATATAAAAAATTAAAAGAAGTGAGTGACATTCCGCTATTTTTAGGAGTTGGGAATGTTGTAGAATTAATGGAGGCAGATTCCATCGGTGCAAATGCACTCCTGGCTGGTTTGGCAATGGAGCTCGGAGCTGCAGTGCTTTTTACACCTGAGCACAGCGACAAAGCCCGAGGCAGTATTAAAGAGCTTAAAACTAGTTCCGAAATGATGCTACTCGCCAAAGACCGAAAAGGACCGCCAAAGGACTTAGGCATAGATCTACTTGTCGTAAAAGAGAGGAGGAGAAGGCCTGAATTTGACATTGCAACGGGAAAATTAATTGATGCAAGAAGTTTTGAACACGCGAAATGGGTGCCAGATCCGAGCGGCAACTTCGTTATAGGTATTAGAGATGGTTACATCTTGGCAGTTCACAATTCCGAGATAACAATTAAAGGAAAGTCAGCGAAAGACATACTCGACGCCCTCTTTGCCCTCGAGCTTGTCTCAAGCCTCAGCCACGCCGGATATCTCGGCAGAGAACTAGAGAAGGCCGAAATAGCCCTAAAAATGGGGCGAAGCTACGCTCAAGACGATGAGTTCTGAGTAGTATTGTCCAGAGAGGATATTCGATAACAGTTTTGTAGAGCACAGCCGGAACGGGTGCTCGGTGATGAGAGGTGTCAACACGTAAGCACGCTCAAAAATCGCTTGGGTTAATCAAATAAACTTGGGGCGCTTCGAAATCCTTTCTGGCAATGTAAGTGGTCTATATGGCATACTGTCGGCTTGCTCATGCACTTCACGAATGAGCTCCTCAACGGATACCTCCTTTTTCTCTCTCTGCTTTCGCATCGTGACGGAAAGGATGCCACTTTCTTCCTCCTTTTCCCCCACCACCACCACATAGGGGACCCAGTCCTTTCCGGCAAGTGCTATCTTCTTGCTGGTTGATTCGTCTCTGTCGTCAAGATCAACTCTTATTTTAGCCGCCTTTAATAACGCAACTAAACCTTGTGCATATGCAAGGTGCTTATCCGAAACAGGGATAACGCGCACCTGTGTGGGCGACAACCATACGGGGAGCATAGGAACTCTTTCATTCGCTTGGGTCTCCAAAATAGAGCACAGAACCCTTTCTATTCCGCCAATTGGTGAGGTATGCAAAATTATCGGCCTTTTTTGTACCCCCCCATCATAGTACTTTATGTCGAATCGAGTTGCACTCTCAACATCAATCTGCACGGTTGGGCACTCGATAGGCCTCCTTGAGGTGTCTACTGCGGCAAGATCGCATTTACATATCCAGTAGTGGGTCCGTTCTGACAAAAGCTCGACCAAAAATGGCTTCCCAAAGTCTTTAATGAGTTTTTTAACCCATTTTTCATTTTGTTCGTAAAATTCCTTAGTACTGCGGAATATCCCCTCATAATTTATACCGAGGTCCGAACCAGATTGAAAGCCGAGTTTAAGTTGCTCTTCGAAATACTTTTTTGCGTCCTCGACGTCTCTGCAGGCCGTGTGCATGTCAGGCATCGTGAAAGCGCGCTGACGCTTCAGACCAGTAATTTCCCCTCTTTGTTCAAACCTGAATGAATAGGTTGAAAGTTCATAAAGTTTCAGCGGAAGATCATTTTCTGTCAGATGCATATCGTGCATCATGCTGAACATCCCAAAGCAAGCAGCGAACCTAAGCATCATGTCACGTGTGCCGGCCTTTAATCGGTACTGCCTTTCGCCAAATTTGCCAGCGTGTTCATAAATTGCTCTATTTGCAAGATCGTACATAACTGGTGTTTCGACTGGCATAGCGCCATAGTCGACTGCGAGTGAAAAGGCGTAATCTATCAGGATGTCGCGTATAAGTTTGCCTTTGGGCATCCAGCGGAGATGTCCTGCGTCAGATAAAAGCTCATAATCTGCGAGTTCTTTGTCCTTCATTATCTTGATGTGGGGTGGGTCTATTCCTTGTCCTTTAGCAACGTAAAGGCCAAGCTCGTAAATTATGATATCCGCTAGATCGCGGTTATCGGTTATGAATTCGGCCGCAGGCACTAAATTGCCTTCAGTCCCCATAACGTAAAATTCGCGCTCAACGCGCTGTTTCTCTACTTTGGTCTCCGGCTTTATGGATCGTGAAAGTTCAGACAAGGGATGCCCCTTGCATTTTATCGTGAAGGATTTATACCACCCAAATGGCGCTCTTATTACCTCGTAGCCATCAAGTGAGGCTTCAACCCTTTTCATAACCTCAACAGCTACTTCCGGAGAAGATAGCTCGGAGCTCAAGTGAGCATACGGGTAGATCATTACTCTTTTCGTCTGAACCTTGTCGGCCACTTCCTTAATAGAAGCGGCGGATTCCTCGACAGTAGCATTAATATCGTCATCATCGCCTCTTTCCACCGCGACAAAAGCAGTAAGCGCATCTTCCATTCTTGCATGCTTCAGAGATTCTTCAACTTTTTCAGCATATTTAGTTCCTTTCTTGACTTCATATTCTATGAGGTCCGAGTGAATCAACAATAACCGCATTTCGTACCTTCCGCCGAAGAGTGCCGTATCTCGTGTTCCTGTGTTTAATTAATTAATTATGTAATGACATACAGTAGGTGTAAATGCCAGTATATAAATGCTCTATAGGGGATAAGAATATAACACGTGGTGTTGTTCATGTATGAATTAACTGAGCCTCTCGCACATCTATCGAACGGTCAATGCAAATACGCTCAATACAGGCTTTTTATAAATAGGTAGAACACCGCAGCGATCGCAGTGATGATAAGGAGATCCTTCAAGTACGGCAGGAGATATAATATCAGAGAGATTATGAAAATGAGCACAAAGGTTTGCCAATCGAGCTTTACGCGATATCTTAGCCCACGCATACCGTAAACTAACAGTTGTTATTGTATAAAATATTATTGATTTTTACCTCAATAGCTTCAATTATCGGGGTCTAAGTTAAAATTGGCCTCGAGATTCCCGATTAAGTAAGTCGGTGTAATCTCTCGTATTGTCACATCATATCTGTCGCCAAGTTTCACCTCTCCTTCCACAACAATCGGCCGGTAAAAGTCGTTATATAGAACAGTGCTGAACCCTCTGCCTCTTTCAACTGCAAGTGCGTTAAATGTCTCCCCTAGCCATTTTTTATTTTCGAAATATGCTACTTTATGGTGCTCCAATGTTAATGCTCTTGACCTCTCTTTCACCGTTCTGTTGAGAATTTGGGGCAAGTGACAGGCCATGGTTCCCTCTCGTTTTGAAAACCGCGTGATGTTTACTTTAAGAGGTCTAACCGCTTTTAACAGATCGAACGTCAATTTGAAATCATGATCTGTTTCATAGGGAAATCCTACAATAAAATCCGTTGATAATGTTAAATCTTTGAATTCCGATCTAAATTTTGCTACAACGCTTTTAAAATATGAAATGCTGTAATTTCGACCCATTAAGTGTAGAATCCTATCAGAGCCTGATTGCACCGGCAAGTGTAAAAACTTATAGATCTTTGGCTTTTTGAACGAGTCGATCAACTCATCAACGATGTCATCAAGAGCTGACGGATTAATCATACCAATCCTAACCATGAAGTTTTGGTCAAGCTCTGTTACGGCGTTGATGAGTTCTGGCAGTCTCAACCCCCTATCCAAACCGTAGGCACCAACATCCTGCCCAGTGAGAAGGATTTGTTTTGCGCCATTTTCCACCTTTGACTCGACATCTTTTAAGATGTCGCCAATGCTCCGGCTTTTGAGTCCTCCCCTAATCAATCGCACGATGCAGTAGCTGCAGATTCCGTCACAGCCTTCAGCAATTTTTACCGAAGCTTTGACGTTGATCGTTTTAGTCACGCATTTTTCAGGCGTATACGCCGAAGTGACGTACGACGGCACTTGATCATACGTCATCAGCTTAGCATTAGGGAAATTGGATCTTATCAGGCGGTGGAGTGGTTTGCGGGCGCATCCTGTAACGATGAGTTCTCTGTCAGTCTGACATAGTTCATAGAGAGCTTTAATCCTCCTCAGCATCTTTTTTTCAGTAGATTCAATAACAACGCACGTGTTTATTACCAGAATATCGGCGTTGTCGGTCCGAGAAACGAACTGATAGTCCTGTAGCGCGCTAGACAAATGCTCCGTTTCACTCTGATTCAACGCACAGCCGTATGTCTCTACATAAATTTTTGCCATATCTCAACAAATACTATTGTATAACTACAACAGTTAATATGTATAGATCGTGTAGAGACTTTAAAAATGCCATACGCATCCACTACCTCATCCAAAGGGTCTGCTTAACGTAAGCTTTAATGTAAAAACATCGTGGTTACAGCCTATCGATGAGATCATTTAAATATGGTTCGCTAAGCTTATGTATATGTTGGAAATTAACCGGATGAATCAGAAACGCGCATTTAAATACGGATATCAACCAACAACAGGAAACGATTTTGATTATGAAGGTATCAGTAGTAATCCCTACAATGAATGAGCCGGCCATTGAGGACGTGGTAAACGACGTTTTTAGCGTTTTGAAAGATTATGACGCCGAAGTACTAGTTGTTGATAACTCCACTGACGATACCTCAGAAAGGGCGGCTAAATCAGGTGCGACAATAATCCACCAGCGCGGAAAAGGATATGGAAATGCGTATATTACAGGGTTTAAGCGAGTGAAAAAAAATTCAGAGGTAGTCGTGATGCTTGACGGGGATTACTCGTACGACCCCCACGACATTCCAAAGCTCCTTGAACCTATTAAAGAGGGAGTAGACTTTGTTATTGGGAATCGTTTTGCGGCGATGGAGCGAGGAGCTATGAGCAGGAGGAACGTGTTTGGTAACAGAATACTAACGTCATTGATCAGGTTTCTATATCACACCCGCATCTCCGATTCGCAGTCCGGCATGCGGGCGATAACGAGGGCAGCCCTTGACAGTTTGAAGATGAAATCACAAAACATGCCATTCGCGACTGAGATGATAATCGAAGCGAGAATGGAAGGGCTCGAAATAATCGAAGTTCCGATAACATACAGAGTGCGCATTGGTGAGGCTAAGCTCAATCCTTATCGGGATGCTATCAACATAATCTATACGATGGTGCGCCTCGTGCGGGATTATAATCCGATTGTAATATTTCTGCCAGTAGGATTGATACTTTTGCTCATAGGATTCGGCTATGGGATCGACATCTTCATCGAATTCATCAAAACCGGAGTGGTGACAAGGTTTGCCGGAGCTATCCTTTCGGTGCTTTTCATAGTCGTAGGCCTTCAAATTATGCTTTTTGGCCTGCTCGCCGACATTATACTAACGAACCTAAGACGATCGTAACGGGCCACAATGAAAATCGCTTATATTACGGATGTTATATACCCATTTGTTAAGGGTGGAGCAGAAAAGCGAGTCTATGAAGTAAGTAAGCGACTTGTACCACAGAATGAAGTGCACATCTTTGGCATAAAATGGTGGAAAGGACACGACGATATTGTCATAGATGGAATCAACATACATGGCATTTGCAAACCTCGAGAGCTTTATTCAAATGGGAGAAGATCCTCGAGTGAGGCGCTTCAATTTGCTGTGAGTCTAATGCCGCTGCTCAAATACGACTTTGATATTATCGACTGCAATCAGTTTCCCTACTTACACTGTTTTCCAGCGCGACTTATTGCTCAGGCAAAGGGTGCCTCCTTGGTAATTACTTGGCACGAGTTCTGGGGTGACTATTGGTACGAATATCTCGGCAGGATCGGAATGATAGGTAAAGTGATAGAAAAATCAACAATGAAACTTGCCAATATAATAATCGCAGTTTCAAAAAACACGAAAGAGAGTCTCAGTCATTTTGTAAAAAACGTGACTGTCATCCCAAATGGCGTTGATTTGCGCCTTATTAGTGCAATCAAACCTTCAAACAAATTGTTTGATGTGCTCTTCGTCGGGAGATTGATCCCAGAAAAGAACGTAGATTTGTTATTAAAGTCAATGCCTCGAAATAAATCCCTTGGGATCATAGGAGATGGGCCGGAAAAGGAAGGGCTGATACGTCTTTCAAAGGAACTTGAGATAAGCGTGACGTTTAAATCCGGATTGCCATATGACGAGTTAATCGGCCTAATGAAATCGGCAGATGCGTTAATTTTACCATCCAGCAGGGAAGGGTTCGGTATAGTCGCACTTGAATCTCTTGCCAGTGGCACACCTGTGATAACTGCGAATTCTAAATCAAATGCGGCCAAAGATTTAATTACAGACGGAAAAAACGGTTTTATTGTAGACCTTACCCCTGAAGCGATAAAGTCTGCTATTTTAAAAATTGATAAGGCTGATATGTCTGCGGCAGCGCAAGCCTCTGCATCCGATTATGACTGGGCTAGTATATCCAATAAGACCTTTAACGTGTACAAATCTGTAACTCGATAATTGACCTACTACCCTCGATACACAGAATTTTTTCGGAGGTAGTTTTAATCAAGTAACGATCCATAGTTTTGCGTTTTTATTGCTCCGCTCTTGGATGAAATCCAAAGATTATAATATCCATTGACCATTTAATAGTTCATCTAACCTATCACAGAGAGCCATCAAAAGAGGTACCGCCGTTGAAAATTTTGATAATTAGTGAACTTTTCCCCTTTTGTAACGCAGAGGGAGAATTTCAAGTGCAAGGAGGCGGCGAGAATCATATGTACTCGATAAGTCGCGAACTCTCAAGTGACAACGAGATAACAGTGCTCACTTCACTGATCCCTCGATCTACCTATCCTGAGGATAGATTTCCATTTGAAATCGTCAAAGTTCACAACAAAAAGACGGTAAACAAGGGATCCGGAGATTTCAGGTTTGCACTTCGACTTTCGAGAAAGATAAGACATTTAAATGAAGGATTTGACGTAATAGTCCCGCAGACTTTTATTCCAATTTATTCCACTTTTCTTGCAAGGGTAAAAAAGGCAGTTGTCCCTGTGATCCATGACGTTTATCAACCCATACCACTCATAAGCGGCATTTTTGCTTGGAAGGATTTACAGACAAACAACTTTATTAAGGGGTTACAGGGGAGCTTATTGGAAAGGATGTGCATATACTATGCGTCAACGTGCCCTTCTGTTATCACAGTGTCTGACTCGAGTTTTGAAATGCTGCAATATTGGATCCCAAGGCATAAAATACGGATAACCGGAAACGGGATATATCCAGAGGATTTCAGGAGCGCAAAAAAAGATATCGACGTGATATGCATAGCCCGTCTTGACGTGCCTTACAAGAACGTCGATCATGTTTGCGAAGCCGTTGTGGGCACCAATGCAAAAACTGTAATAATAGGAGATGGGAGGCTCAAACAAAAATTTGAGGCAAAATACGGGTGCGAAAACGTAGAATTTGTCGGATCCGTCTCACAGCCAAAGAAGGAAGAGCTCTTATCAAGGTCAAAGGTCTTAGTTTCGGCGTCATCACTAGAGGGATTTGGTGTTACCCTTCTTGAGGGATTGGCTTCAGGATGCCTCGTCGCAGCAAGTGACATAAAACCGCACAGATTTGTGGATCAAAACTCAAACATCATACGATTTTTTACAGTTGGAGATGTCGCGGGGTTAAAGCTTTTACTAAATGAACTTTTAAGTTTATCGGAAAGCGAATTTGCGGACGCCGAGAGAAACGGTTACACGCTCATAGACAGATATTGGACGTGGAAAGCTGTTGCCAGGAAGACAGAAGCGGTTCTCAATTCTGTGACTTGACTGTTGTTACTCAGTGCAGTGGCAAGCCGTTGTTAGTACATACGATGACATAACAATGGTTAAATCGCACGCGTCGAACTTATTCATCGTCTTCGGACCCGTCATCGTACTCGATATTGCTAACCAAAACCGCTGAAATCGATTCAACTCCATCAAGCCATTCAGCGACGCAGCTGTCGTTAAGCTCAATAAGTGCCTCATCATTAAGCGAATGTCCCGCCATGATCTTTGCGCCGACTTTGCCGACTGTTGCAAGCGCAAGGTCTAAATTGCCGTTCTTCTCCTGTTCTATAGCCTCTTTGATCAAATCGTCGGCCTTTGCATCATCCACGTAGGAGTTCTCGACGTAGCTTTCGAAGGAGGCGAAAGCGCCTAGAAGAGAGTTCTGCACGAGATCTACAATATCGTCTAAATCCTTGTCCCCGGTGTTAACTTTCTGCTGTGTGATGAGACCTATTTTAGAGAGGCTTTCGAGCGTTTCCTCCTTTGTGAGGCGCCCAATTTCAAAACCCTTTATGAGCTTATAGCACGCTATGATTACGTCTTCTTCCATGTCGATGAATACTGGTGGAGGGGCTTCTTCAATGTTCTTATAATCACTCTCTCGTGCCGATTCAATCCAGTTATTCCAGCGCTCCTCGTTAAACGGTACATTTTGATTCTTTTGCCTAATCGTCATCGCTACAACCATTTAAGATCTATGTTTGTTAAGAACTGTGTACTATCCGATTGTATTTATATCTTGTAGTGAAGATTAAGGCAATCATGCCCATAGTCAAATATATGAAGCTCAGTCACTAATTGTGATGACCGCTTTTTGCCGGCAGCAAATAGTGACCTTTGAAACTGTTTTGAATCAATAGATCGGATGGGTTACAGATACAAAACGAAACAATGACTATAAATGAAATAAAACATTCTTAATTCTAATAGTTGTGGTAGTACAGTCGGATTGCGTGTAACTGCAAAATTGCTTCGTGGTTTACTTAAAGAGAGCCGATAATCTCAACGTGATGCCATGCTGATGATAGAAGCACAAAACGTCTGCAAAGTGTATGCAATAAATGACATCAAACTTGCCGCCCTTAACGATATCAACCTTACCATCGAAAGAGGAGAAATGGTCTCAATTATGGGTCCAAGTGGGTGTGGAAAGACGACATTACTCAACTGCCTTTCTGGACTTGATGACCTTACTAGCGGCAGGGTAAAAATCGAAGGAATTTCACTGGAAAGCATGTCCGATAGAGATCGCACTGAATATAGGGCGAAGCGGATGGGATTCATTTTTCAGTCATTCAACTTGCTACCAGTTTTGACGGCCCTCGAGAACATTGAGCTTCCACTTCTAATTTCCGGATGGGATCAAAAAAAAGCGCGTGCACGAGCATTAGAAATGCTGAACATGGTAGGGCTTGATGAGTGGGGAAACCACAAGCCTTCAGAGCTTTCAGGTGGTCAACAACAGCGTGTGACTGTTGCGAGAGCGCTCGTGAATAATCCGGCTATAGTATGGGCAGATGAACCTACAGGTAACCTTGACTCAGACAGCGCGCAGCAGGTTATGGAGTTATTAAAGGAGCTAAATAAGAAGGATAAACAGACAATCGTTACAGTTACTCACGATAGCACCGTTGGACATATGGCCAACAGGTTGATAATTATGAGAGATGGCGCAATTATTTCAAAAAATAATCTGCTTCAAGAGGGTATTTCCTCAAACACAGAATAAACCGTAAACTATTCAACTCACCGATCGAAACTGCGACTTTTAATAGGGCTGATCAATGACCATCGCAAGGTTAATTTGATTCCTGAATCCACTGTTGACGATGGGATATTTTTAAGGTGTAACAAGGTTCATGTACCGACCGAAAGCTCTGCACAGCATGTGCGAGGGTGCTAAAAAGCGATAGAGCTTTGGCCTTTAGAAGTCAATTTTTAACTCGTTCCCACGTATCACGTCATCTTCTTTAACGGACAGTGTCTTTGTTGAATTGCCTACTGATATGGTATATGCGCTGTCTGTTTTAATCCCGTACGGCATGCCTTCAGTTGAATACGGCACTATAAAAGTATGGGTTCCGTTGATTGGCGCCGATTGAGTGTAGGTAAACGTCCTGTTTTGATTAGTGGTGACATTAAGCGATATCGTAGCATTTCCAGTGCCGGTGACCGTTATCTTCGCCCCTTTCACGACCTCAAAAGTTTTGACTGCTTTGACGTCAGCGCCACCGAAAGTTCCAGCAGTGTTTGGTGATTCGTGGATAAGACGATAGTGACTGTACCCATTTCCGTCATCATACTGCATTTTTGCCACAACCGTCTTCTGGTAGAGCTCATTTGGCACTGTCTGCTCTACTATCCTTCCTTGATAGCTTTGAGGCTGCGTAGTGAAGAACGTATCTACACCTTCACCCGAAAGAAGTGCGATTGCCGCGAACTTGCCTCCGGCCATCTCATAGTCTGTCATGACGTACTTTACATTCCGGTTTTCGATGACCTGAAGTGTATCTGATTCATTAAGTCTCGTGAAGAAATGCGCTGCGTCATCTACTCCTGTCTGGAAATTGTTTGCAACAGCCGGCCTATGCCCGATATAAACTATCCAGTTTCCGTAATCCCACCAACTTAAAACGCCATATTCTGGTTTTTGACTTGAGGTCACATTATAATTTGACGTTTGGGGGGTATTATCGCGCATCCATAGAAGAGATTCACGCCAATCTGGCGAAATGTCGCCCACATTTTTCGCGTAAAACGTAGTCTCATTCACACTTGGGACTAAGATGAAGAGGATAACGAGGAAAACCCCCACGACCTGGGTGTACTTTACCTCACGTCTAAAAAGGCGCCCGAAATCATACTGATCCCTAAGGTCAGAGAGCTTCTGATAGGCCGTATCGCAAAACGCATTCATCATCCACGCTACGACGTAGCCTGACAGAATTGCGACATTCACTGAAAGCAAATGGGTAAAACGCGTCTGAACTATAGTGATTGCAAAGGCCACTGCGCTCCACACTATTAGCAAAAGCGAGGGCTCATCCGGATGTTTGTAGACCCTATACACTAAAACGAGCAGTCCAAAGAAAGCGAGGAACAAGGTCAGCTGGAAGTAACTTGCAACAGTGTTGAGCTGGATACCGGTTTGATCCGTAAATAAGGGCTGCGCTTCAGCGATAGTCTGTAACACGCCACTCCTCGTGAAAAATCCATATCCGCTGAATACGGATATCGCAAGGTCTGGTTTTATAAGATAAACCGCGAGACTTCCGATGACAACAAGCCCGATTATTGTAATCGGATAATAGATCCTGCGCATATTCTTCATAAATGTAGCAGAAAAACCAATTATGCCGAAAGCAACCAAAAAGAGCGCTACAAGAAGCGGTTGGAAGAGCGAGAGATGCAACGTGTCTATCACCCGTCCAAAATGAGTGGTGAGGCTTACTGGGGCCAAAGTCAGAAGCGACGATACCAACATTATTACGCCTACAATAGTAAGGTTTTCCGAGTCTTGCCCTCTAAGGTGGTATAATATGAACTGAATTATAGCAAAGATCCCTATTATCCCGAGGAAAAGAAAACCGCCAAGCCACGTAAGCAGCAGTGCGGTTATGAACAAGCCAGCAAGCACTGAATAGATCACGGTCTTTTGTTGTTCAGTACTCAACTGCAACCTCTTAACAGAGTTAAACGTAAGAGTACCTCGTAATGCCAACATTAAAAACAGCATTATAAGCAAGGGAAAGAACACTTCAGCAGCTACGTGATGGTTTAAGTTCGCCACCATAGAGCGCAACAGATTAGCAGGAAGTATGGTCAAAATTCCTGCAGCCGCTATACCGGCCTTCCAGTCAAATATCTTCTTAGTAATGAGATAAACGGGAAATATCGAGAGTGCCCCTAGAAGCGCGGGGAACGTGGCAACTCCGACCTCATAGTTCACGCGAAAGAGCGCCATCATCACGAGCGCATAACTTGCAGCAAGGAAATCGAAGAATGGTGGCCATCCGATCCAGAAACCATTGGGATAATCTATATAGGGATCGAAGGCGAGGACGTGGGGGAAATTTGCTGTTGTATATTCTAGTATCCGCAAGTGATAGTACGGATCAAAGTCGGATATTACGATTTGTCCTCCGTGTATAGAGCTTGCATACGGTAATTGTATTCTTATATAAAGGGCGATGACGAATATAGCAAATAGCATCACCCACCTTTCCGGGTGCTTGACGTTGATCCGTTTGAAGTTCGTTGTTACCTCTCCTTGCTAGGTCTTTTTTTGATATGTCGTGTTCTCTGGATCGATTGGCAGGCCGGTGGTGAATAAAAGATTGTCATTCACTGTGCCACGAATAGCACTTATCTAAAAAAGCGCTTATCTTTTGATCGATGTGATTAACTATGATATGTGATATATAATTATCGTATCAACGTAATAAAATAACCACAAAGTTCTACTATCGGCGATAAGACCAGCATTAGAAGGTGCGTTTACAAAGTATGAGATTAATTGAAAAGCTTAAAAAAGGGAGAGATCGTGACAGTTCAAATTTGCCTAAGCTAATAGAATCTGGTGACGCGTATTTTAAAATAGGAAAATTCAAAGACGCAATCGTTTACTATGATAGAGCCCTTGAACTGGATCCCAATAACGTGAGAGCTCTCCACAATAAGGGACTCGCACTTTTTGGCCTCAACAAATTTGATACCTCTATCAAGTGCTTCGATAAAGCATTGAACATAAGTCCCCGTTCCCTCAACATAATGCTGAATAAGGCTGTTTCTCTCAATAGCCTCGAAAAGTTTGAGGCAGCGAAAAGGCTTTTAGATGAAATAATTGCGGTTGATCCCACAAATAAAAAAGCCCTAAACGCGCGGGCGCTCTCGGAGTTTAAACTTGGCCTTGATGATGAGGGGATAGACGACCTAAAAACGGCATTAAGGATTGATCCTAATTACGTTATGGCGTGGAATAACCTCGGCTGCTTTTACCTCGGGCTAGGTGACTACGATGACGCTGTCGCTTGCTTCGATAAATCGCTGGCAATAGAGCCCAGGGGCTACGATGCATTCGTACTCAAGGATATGGCTGCTATAAGAAAGGAAGCAACGAACAAATAAGTAATTACAGCTAACTTTCTTTTATCCTGTCACATCCGCGTCAACGACTTTGACGCTGTCAAACCCTTCTGAGAGGTCAGGAGGTTGTAGATTTCTTATCATTCTTATCATTATTCCGAGCGGGATGTGCGAATCTGCCGGTCTCGTCATGTTTCTTTTTAGTGCCAGTGTATTAGGAACCTTGAAGTAAATCGCTTCGACATACGCATTATATTCACGTCCAAGTCTGATTAAACGCTTCCTATTCCTCCTTTTCACATTAGTTGCATCCAAACAGATATTTTTGCCATTTGCAAGCGCGCTCCGCAACTGCATGTAGACGTATTGCCAAACGTCGTGCTCTTTTTTTGGATCAAAACAAACGGCGAAGACCCTCTTCCGTACTTCATCAGGGTTTATCACCACTCCTTTGTAACCCTGGGCTACCTTCATCTTATGCCAAGTCGTCTTGCCAGAACCCGGCAGCCCCACTAGGATGGTCAGCCTTGGTTTTTCTGTAGTTTTTGTGGCCGATTTGCCGTTGTACTGAAAAGACATTTCTTGTATTAATTAAAAAATCACGCGAATGCGTCGTTTTTATAATTTACCGTTTTTTTCTATCCAAGAACTATATTACTGAAAATCCCGTTCATCAGCACGTTATACAGAGTCTTCCCTTCAGAAAGCCCGAATCCGTTAACTCAGTAGTCTATAGTAATCCTTTTTACACGATTTAAACTTTCCAGCAACGGCTGTTGGTCAATACCACACAAGTCGTTCAATAACTTTCGTTGTCTATCAATCCATGTTCAAACGGGCCAGCATTGTTCAAAATATTATGCCACCTGCGAGCGATTGAATAGATGAAATTTTCAAAAATGATATAGTTAATTTCTTTGAGGCTGTTATTTTCATCGATGGTGATAAACCGATAATCCAACCCAGGCAGACGTATTTTAAAGATAGCACCCGTTTTTCCAGTTACCTTCACCCGCAGTTCGTCTTCAACCTCACTAAGGCATTCCCATTGAGGACCCCAACGAGGGTGAATCCCCCACAATTTCCACAGACCATTTATATCATCCACAACAAACGAAGCAAGTTTATTAGCATCAAGTAACTCCGTCACATTACTAACCTCCGCTATTATTTTACAATGTGGAGTCACCGAACGGCAAAGAGTTGGCCCAACACTACAGTGCACTTGGACACCACACTAATACGTGACGCGCGGTATTTTATCGATTACTTATCTCATTAATAAAATTTAACGTAGATCTGTGAACGATATAAATAATGGGTAAAATGTCACGAAGGCACGGTCGGCATGTTGAATAATGATGTGGAATTCCACCACTGTGAAAGACACTTCTAATTGTGATCGCTCGGGTCGATGTCAAAATCGCCGGTGGAATAGTGGGGTTCGTTTTTCATTTCGTCGCATTAATCTATTCGATCAATTGTTTTTCGATTCATCAAAAAAGGATGGGTAATTTACTGTTAGCCTACAACAATAAGCCGATCTTGTTTATGCTTTTCACTGTCATAGCTCTAAGCTTATGAAATCAACGCTCAGTTAGTAGATTTTACATAGTTTTTATCTGTGATCCAACCAGCTTACCCAATTCGTAACACTTGTACAGCTCATCCTCAGTGGGAACGTAGCGCAGTTCGTATCCGTCTAACAACTGAAATCCGCATGCTTTTATGTCTTCCGCGAGTGTTGTCACTGCACCTCCACTCCAACCCATTGAGCCAAAGGTCAGTGCCAGCCGTTTAAATCCAGTCCTATTAAATTTTAGTCCCTTGAGGTAATATATTAAATCCCCGATACTCGGAAAGGGTTCATTATGCATCGTTGGAATACCAAACAGAACCGCTTTACTGTCAAGGATATCTTTAACAATTTCACTTCTTTCATCTTCACGTAAGAAGTACATGGCTACATCAATACCCTCGCTCATTAGCCCTTCGGCAAGTTCATGGGCCATTTTTTGCGTCGAGTGATGCATGGTATCATATACGATTGTTGCTTTATTTCTACACTTTCCAGTGGCCCAATTCGCGTAGGCTTCAATAATTTTCATAGGGTTGGTCCAGATTTGCCCGTGTGATGGGGCGATTAGTTTTATCTTGTCAAGTAATCCAAGATTCTTCACGTCGTCAAGTTTTTTCAACACCAACGACGATAGTGGCGTGATCAAGTTGGCATAAAACTTTTGTGCACCCTCCATCAAAACATAATCAGGGATGTCGCTATCGTATCTTTTCGTGTAACAGAGGTGTTGCCCAAACGCATCGTTCGGGAATAATATCCCATCTTCTGCTAAAAAAGTGAACATGCTGTCAGGCCAATGTAACATCGGTGCTTGTAGGAATGTCAATGTCTTGCCCCCCACATCAACTATATCTCCGGTCTTGACGGTTTTAAAAGGTGCATTTTCCAATGATGGGTAATGTTTTTTCAGGCCTTCGACTGCGATCTCAGGACAATATATGGGTGCTTCTGGAAACTTTCTATGAACTTCAAGCAATGCTCCGCTGTGGTCTTCTTCAATATGGTTCTGAATGACTACATCAATTCCTATCTCTTTACTCTCTTGTTCAAATGCGTCCTTTATTCTCGCCCACATTTGTGCTGAAGTGCCTGGATATGCGTTATCTATAAGAATACATTTGTCCTTCCCAAAAATCAAATAGGCATTGTAAGTGGTTCCTTTTAAGGTATAACCGTGATACTGCCTGATATCCCAATCTAGGACGCCTACCCAGTACACACCTTCGGTGATCCTTTGAGCATCTGCTTTCATATCATTACCTCGTCGCTTGAATAAAAGTGATCATTTAATTGCCGTATTACCCAGGGTCGAAACTCTAAGTTTATGAGGCATCTCAATGAGCACGTAACACAATGTTATTTTTATTTATAGTATAAAATCTAAACGAACGTACAATCCGTAGCTTAAAATATCAAATTCAGACGTGAACTGGAAGTCTGTAAGGATTCGAGGCAGAATTAATGGTTTCTACTATAATAGTCGGTGGATTTTTTGGCGACGAGGGGAAGGGGAAGATCGTCGCGCACGTTGCTTTTTCCGATAAACCCACAATCATCGCAAGAGGGGGGGTTGGGCCGAATGCTGGCCATACAGTGGAAATTGGACAAAAGAAGTTCGGCGTGCGGATGATACCCTCCGGCTTTGTTTATGAAAATGCTCGGATATTAATTGGTGCAGGAGTTCTCGTAGATCCGAGAGTCCTACTTAGAGAGATAGAAACACTTAGAGTAAAAAGCAGAATTGGAGTCGACAGGAGATGTGCAATAATCGAAGATAAGCACGTAGAGATGGATAAAAAGAACGACCATCTGTCAAAGGAAATCGGCTCAACAGGAACCGGTTGTGGTCCCGCAGCCGCCGAACGAGCAATGAGAATAACCAGACAAGCTAAAGACGTGCCGGAACTAAAGGATTACACAACAGACGTCCCGCTTGAAGTAAATGAAGCTATAAATAGGGGTGACAACGTATTATTAGAAGGGTCGCAAGGATACGGTCTCTCGCTTTTTTACGGGACTTATCCGTACGTGACGTCAAAGGACACGACGGCTTCACAAATTGCCTCAGACATTGGAGTGGGCCCAACGAAGATCGACGAGACAATTGTGGTCTTTAAAGCGTTCCCAACGCGCGTTGGAGAGGGACCATTCAAAACCCAAATGAGCGAGGAGGAGGCAAGAAGGCTCAAAATAGAAGAGTTTGGCACAGTAACCGGAAGAGCGAGGCGCATAGGACTGTGGGATCAAAGGATGGCGAAGTATTCGGCGATGATTAATGGCGCAACCCAGATCGCAGTTACCGGCCTAGATAAACTTGACCCAACTGTAAAAGGGGTAAACGACTTCGAGGAACTCACACAAAAAGTGAAGACGTTTGTCGATCGTGCTGAAGCGACGGTAGGGATTCCATTTACGCTTCTTTCTACTGGTCCTGAAGTATCAGAAATAGTGGATTTAAGAGAAGAAAAATTGAGAAGAACGTGAACAGATAATACGCAAACCCGAACAAGAGGAATTGATGAGAAGAGAACTGCTAAAAATTTTGCGATGTCCAGTCTGCAAGGGACCATTAACGGTGAGCGTTGAAGAGGAAGTTGATGGGGAGATTATATTAGGCACGCTTCTCTGTTCAAATTGTGACGAGCACTACCCGATAGTTGATGGGATCCCAAATTTATTGCCGCCTGAGATGAGATGAACACATGCAACGAGTGTATATAAATAAGAAGCGGATGCATTCGATCGATATAGAAGAATCGGTCATTAAAGTACCTTTAAAGCCAGGCGATGAAGCCACGCTTGATATAGACGTAATTAACTATGAGGCCCCGATTCACATTTACCTGTCATCATCAGGAGACATTAAGGACAAGGTCAAATTCAACAGGAATAATCCATACATAGACGGCGAGGAAATGCTTACGCTGAAGATTTCAAACCCCCGAAATCATAATGAATTACATGAGGGTAAAATCACGATATCAACGGGTTACGGCTCAATAGAGGAGAGTTTCGTATTAAAAATTGGGAAAATTGACGATGAAGAGTTACCCGATACCATCGAAATTGATGAGAATTTAGGCCGTCTCAATTATAAGAGCAGGAGTACCCCGAGTTTTAAAATAAAAATGCCGTCACCAATAATAAAAATGCGGTCATCCAAAATAAAACTGCCGTCACTTAATTCAGGAGCGTCGGTAGCTCAGCTTAAACTAGATTTTGAGAGAATAAGAGCTATGACGAACCTTCCGACAATTCTCATCATAGGAGGGGTAATCCTGACACTCATAGCATTTGCCGCTGGTAAGATAAACTATGGTGCGGTCATTCTCGGATTGCTAATAGTGATTATTATAGCTTATTACACTTCAAAACTCATAGATTAGTTCACCTAAGCGTTCATTTGATTGTTGCAGTTTAGTGGCTCCCACGGAAGTAGCGAGAAATGTTATCGTGCGTCAATTACTATTAGTACCATAAGCTGTACTCACTATTAGTACTCGTTACTCAAGTTAACCACGATAAAAGGAGATTGGCAAACCAATGCGTTATATTGTTGTCACCGGTGGAGTGATGAGCGGGCTTGGAAAGGGCATTACAGCTGCTTCCTCGGGAAGGCTTCTCATTAATCGCGGATATACGGTCACTGCAATAAAGATTGACCCATATATAAACATTGACGCGGGCACGATGAACCCATTTCAGCACGGCGAGGTTTTTGTACTAAAGGATGGCGCAGAGGTGGATTTAGACCTCGGACACTACGAGAGATTCCTCGATATTGAATTAACAGGTGACCACAACATAACAACTGGGAAAATTTACAAATCTGTGATTGAAAAAGAGAGACGCGGGGATTATCTTGGAAAAACAGTTCAAATTATCCCTCACGTCTCGGATGAAATCAAAGACTGTATTAGAAAAGTAGCTGAATCAACTAACGCCGATGTTTGCCTTATCGAAGTCGGCGGTACAGTGGGTGACATTGAAAGCATGCCTTTTCTAGAAGCCATAAGGCAGATGCACGGCGAGGAGGAGCATCTTGTCGTTGTGCACGTAACCCTTGTACCGCAAGATATCGCAGGTGACCACAAAACGAAACCCACACAGCACTCAGTTAAAAGCCTAAGAGAGCTTGGATTGGATCCCGATGTGATCGTTGGACGGGGTAGGTCCCCACTTACGAAGGAGGCAAAATCAAAAATCTCCCTATTTTGTGATGTGCCTAAAAATGCAGTCATTAGCGCGTATGATGTGCCAGATATCTATCAAGTTCCGTCACTACTCGAACTCGAATGCCTCGGTGACTATCTCACGGAACAGCTTGGGCTCGAGAGTAAAAAGGCACTTCCGTGGGATGTAATGAGGTACCCCCCAGTTCGAGGTCTATCGCAATTGTTGGCAAATATATGTTTGAAGATGCTTACCTCAGCATCAAAGAGGCTTTACGGCACGCCGGTAGCTGCCTCGACTGTGGCATTGACATAAGACTCGTTGACGCAGAAGATCCGCAATTGTTGGAAACTTTAGAAAATGTCGACGGGATATTGGTAGCTCACGGATTCGGTCCGAGAGGGTCTGAAGGGAAGATTACTGCGATAAAATATGCCCGTGAAAATGACATTCCATATTTGGGCATTTGTTTCGGGTTCCAACTTGCTGTCGTTGAGTTTTGTCGAAACGTTTTAGGTCTTGATGCGAACAGCTCAGAACTATATAGAACAGGAGTCCACGTGATAGACATTCTTCCGGAACAGCTTGACGTTGATCACATGGGAGGCACGATGAGGCTCGGTGACTACGATATACTTATAAAACCAGAGACGCTCGCTCACCGAATATATAAAGCTGAACTCATAACTGAGAGACACAGACACCGATTTGAAGTAAATCCACAGTACATCGAGATGATTGAATCTAAAGGGATGACCTTCTCTGGAAGGGCTAGAGATGGAATTAGAATGGAGATAGCTGAAATACCTGAACTGCAGTTCTTCTTAGGAACTCAATTCCATCCAGAATTTAGGTCAAGACCCGGAAGACCCTCGCCTCCCTTTCTTGAATTCGTACGAGCAGTATCATTGCGGAAATGAATCGTGTGACAGAGAGGGTAACGTTATATCGTTAGCAGTCAGAGACAAAAGGGGAATATGGAAAAAATCGAGAGATTCATAAAAGACGCTATTGAACAGATTAAGAATGAAGTCGGAGACGATAGGGCGATAATCGCGCTTTCTGGTGGCGTAGATAGTTCCGTCTGTGCAACGCTTGCGCACGCGGCTATCGGTGATAGGTTATACTCGATTTACGTGAACACCGGTCTTATGAGAAAAGAAGAGACGGAGAACATTAAAGAGACCTTTAGGTATATGAACCCTATAATTGTGGAAGCAGAGGACCGGTTTATTGATGCTCTTAAAAGCAAATATGACCCAGAGGAGAAGAGAAAAGTCACAGGTGAGCTCTTCATACGCATATTTGAAGAGGTGGCAAAGGAAAGGCAGGTCGATTATCTTGTGCAAGGAACGATTTATCCGGACATAATTGAATCGGAAGGACAGATTAAATCGCATCACAACGTCGGCGGACTTCCATCCGTCATCAATTTCAAAGGGATAATTGAGCCGCTACGGAATCTTTACAAGGACGAGGTACGGGAGGTAGCACGGGCTTTAAAACTGCCGCTGGAGATAAGCGAGAGGATGCCGTTTCCTGGCCCGGGACTTGCCGTGAGGATCATCGGCGAAGTCACAAAAGAGAAGCTCAACATCGTGAGAGAGGCGAATGCAATCGTTGAGCAAGAGGTGATGAAGTTTGAACCTTGGCAGACCTTCGCGGCCCTACTTGAAAAAGGAACCGGCGTGAAGGGCGATGTCAGAGTGCACGGTTGGATAATCGCAGTCAGAGCAGTGCAGTCAAGGGACGGCATGACAGCTGATTTTATCGACTTGCCATATGAAGTCTTACGGCGAATTTCATCGAGAATAACAAGCGAGATACCCGATGTCGCGCGGGTTGTATACGATATTACGCCAAAGCCGCCGGCCACAATTGAATTCGAATAATCAATGCGATTTGAAAGATTCTTCGTTAAACTTAACTTAGTTAAACAGGAACCTAACTTTGCCAATTATTCACCATTAATCATGAGTCATTCTTGATAAGAATCTAAGAGGTACGAGTACTAATGGCCGAGATACTTAATAAAAACAAGGTGATTGAAATTGAGTCTGAACACTACATGCCAGTGTTTTCACGCCAGCCAATTGTGATAAAAAGTGGCAGGGGTGCAGTAGTTACTGATATTGAAGATAACACATACATCGACTGTACCGCTGGAATTGCGGTAAACAGCGTGGGACACTGCCATCCGAAGGTAGTCCAGGCCATTACATCACAAGCAGAGACTCTCATACATACTTCCAACCTCTACTACACAGAGATTCAGGCCATCTTATCAGAGCGCATGACGAAGCTTACCGGAATGGACTGGCTATATCTCACCAACTCGGGATCGGAATCGAATGAAGCTGCCCTAAAGCTTGCGAGAAAAACTACAGGGAAGAAGGGATTCGTATCAACTGAAAATGCTTTCCATGGGCGCACAATGGGATCTCTTAGCGTGACGTGGAAAGAGAAATTTAAAAAGCCGTTTGAACCCCTAATCCCAGGAGTTAAATTTGTTCGGTATGGAGAAGCTGACGCCATCCGGGAAGCAGTTGATAAAGACACTGCTGCAGTAATAGTTGAGCCAATTCAGGGTGAAAGTGGCGTTATTGTGCCACCTGAAGATTATCTAACGCGCGTCAGAGAAATATGCGACGAAAAGGAGGTGCTCTTGATAGTTGATGAAGTTCAGACAGGGTTCGGAAGAACTGGAAAGTGGTTTGGATGCCACCACTCCAAGATCGTACCTGATATCATGACATTCGCAAAAGCGATGGGAGGAGGATTTCCCGTAGGTGCGATGATGTCAAGGGAGAATTATGCGTTTTCTCCTTCTGACCACGGAGGGACACAAAGCGGAAACCCCCTTGCATGCGCTGCAGCTCTTGCTACCATAAATGTAATTGACGATGAGGGGCTAGTCGAAAGATCTGCTAAGATCGGTGAATATCTGAAAAAGCTACTCCTCGAAATTGATACACCCTTTTCCCGCGAGGTTAGGGGTAAGGGCCTCATGGTAGGTTATGAAATAACAACGTCTGCTCCAAAAGTTGTGAACTACGCGCAGGAGAGAGGCGTTTTATTGAATAATACCAGCGAAAATGTTTTAAGGTTTGTACCGCCTCTTGTCATTGAAAAAGAGCAGATAGATGCGGTAGTCTCGGTGGTCAGAGATGCCCTCGACGTACATTCCCGGTAAAACTAGCGAAGAGGTTGCGAGAGTTTACGGCATAAAGCCAGAAAATATAATCAAGCTTGGCTCAAACGAAAATCCTCTTGGTCCAAGTCCTAAAGCGATTGAGGGCGTCATTAAACACGTACAAGAGGTCGGCGTTTATCCATCGCCTGGCTATGCTGATTTAAAAAATGCCATTGCGAGCTATACCGGATTCCAGGCCAGTAACATAATAGTCGGAAATGGCTCGGATGATGTGCTTAATACGCTTATAAGGCAGATCGTACAGCCGGGCGATGTAGTCGTAATACCAACACCAACATACTCATATTACGAGGCTATCGTTGGAGCAGGACACGGAAAATGCGTTTTTGTTAACAGGAACTCAGATTTCTCAATAAACACGCAGAGTATTTCAGATGCCGTGACTGAAAAGACAAAGATAATTTTCATTTGTTCTCCTAACAACCCAACCGGGAATATCGTTCGAAAAGAGGAGTTAGTGGAGCTACTCCAATCGACCGACTGTTTTATCGTGCTTGACGAGGCTTACGTCGAATTCTCATCCGAACACTACACAGACCTCGCCTACGAATTCGATACTCTCATAGTTTTGAGGACGTTCTCAAAGCTCTTTGGGCTTGCCGGGCTGAGGCTTGGATATGGAATCGCAAACGAAGAGCATCGTAAAAGAGTACAATAACCTCGAGCTCACGTTTTCAGTAAACCAACTCGCTGTTCGAGCCGGTATAGCTGCGCTCTCTGATGAGCAGTTTATCGAAAAAACAGTTGGTATGGTAAAGGAAGGGCGTGAATATCTCACCAAGAATGTGCCATTCAAGGTATACCCGTCGGAAGCTAATTTTGTATACGTCGACGTAACACCGTATACCTCACTAGAAATTTCCGAGTACTTGTTGAGGACTGGAATAATAGTGCGAGATTGTTCTACTTTTAGAGGTTGCGGACATAACGCAGTTAGGCTTACCGTAGGGCAACCTTGGCAGAACATTAGAGTAGTTACTGCTCTTAATGAGTTTCTAGTCAATAAATAAGTTTTCGACCTTGAAAGGACGGATGAGATTCCCCTATGAGGATAGCGTTAACAGGGACCCCGGGAACCGGTAAAACTACAATAAGCAACGTTTTGAATGAGCGTTATGGGATAAGAATAGCGCATCTCCACGATGTTATAGTAGAGAATCGCTATTATCTCGCTCGAGACGAATCTCGCGACTCGCTAATAGTGGACATTGCATCGCTCGCAAAACATAAATTTGCAGAAGACTGCCTAATAGAGGGGCACCTTTCACATTATCTTCAAGTAGATCTTGTGATAGTTTTACGAGCAAACCCTAAAGTGCTAAAACAGAGATTACATTCAAAGGGTTACCCTGAGGCGAAAGTCCTCGAAAACTACGAGGCTGAAATTCTCGACGTAATATTGATAGAAGCGCTTGAGATACAAGAATTTGACAAAGTTTATGAAGTTGATACAACAAGCACGTTAAAAAGTGCCATAAGTTGGATAATAGACATACTGTGTGACAGAAATCGTAACAGCTTCCGGCCAGGGAAATTTGACTGGACGGGTTACATTTGATAACATGACGCTAGACGCATTTCGAGACAAAATCACAATAATTATCGACCCTCTTACGATAAGGCTGTACAAATTTGGACTAAGTCCAAACCAGTTGAGCATGGGCTCGCTTATTTCTGCAGTTGTTGCAGGACTGTCATTTTACCTTAACATCTTGCCCTTAGCGATAATAGCGACTGCTTCAAATGCGCTGTTTGATGCGCTCGATGGAGGCCTTGCTAGGATTTCCGATAGTGCGTGCCGTCGTGGAGACCTTGTAGACCACGTCATTGATAGATATTCTGATATCTTTATCATAGGCGGCATATTCTTTGGTGGCTATGTCAGCTGGCAGATCGGAGTCATTGCCTTGGTCGGGGTTCTGATGACGAGTTATCTCGGCACTCAAGCCCAGGCACTTGGAATTGGAAGAAATTATGGAGGGATACTGGGACGAGCGGACAGGCTTGTAATTATATTTATCGTTGGGACGCTGAATATAATATACCCGTTGAACATCATCTGGTTTCCGTTACTCGGTTGGATGATGATCGCATTTGCAGTTATAAGCAATTTTACTGCGCTGCAAAGATTTTATTATGCGTTGCGTGAGCTCAATGGCAAACCCTAAAAGTGCTTAAAGGAAGCTCAAGAATGCAGTTCTAAAATAAATTCAAAGGAAAGGATACGTAGGAAATAGTCAAGAAACGTAAGGTGTCAAACGAGCTAATAAGTACTCTTATTTCTGTTTTTGTTGAGAACAGCAGCAAGAGGGCGACTTACGAGTGTTATAACTAATTTTAATATGCTTGACCTTCTACGCGAACATCGAACCGAGTTGATGGGACTCGATTTTGGGCGCCCCCATCACCTTTCTTACGGCATCTTCGAAGTCGGACGCAGTTACTGATTCCCTGTCAGCTCGTATGGCGAACATCCCGGCTTCCATTGCGATAGCCTTGATATCCGCACCACTAGCCCCTTCTGTGCGTTTTGCTATCCTCTCCACATCAATTTCATCGGCAAGATTCATACGAGCGGTGTGAATCTTTACTATAGATACTCGTGCCTCATATGATGGCAGTGGAATCTCAATAAGGCGATCAAATCTCCCCGGCCGTAAAAGTGCAGGATCGAGTATGTCGCTCCTATTAGTAGCTCCAATTATCTTCACTTCTCCTCGGGATTCGAAACCATCCATCTCAGCGAGGAGCTGCATGAGGGTCCTCTGGACTTCCCTGTCACCTGAAGTAGCACTATCAAGGCGCTTTGCTCCTATCGCATCGAGCTCATCTATAAAGATGATGCTCGGCGACTTTTCCTTCGCCATTTCAAAAAGTTCGCGCACAAGTCTCGCGCCTTCACCAATGTACTTCTGTACAAGTTCGCTCCCGATGATTCGTATGAACACAGACTCGGTATGCTTGGCAACTGCTTTTGCTAGCAAAGTCTTACCTGTACCGGGTGGGCCGTAGAGAAGCACACCTCTTGGTGGATCTATTCCCACTCGCTCAAATAGCTGCGGCTTGAGAAGCGGCAGCTCTACCGTCTCTCTTATCTCTTGAATCTGCGATTCTAAGCCACCTATATCGTCGTAAGAAACGCTCGGGGAATCAATTATTTCCATGCCATAGACAATGGGATCCTTAGATGAGGGCAGTACCCCAACCACGGCCAGTGATTGCTGATTCAATGCAACACGTGCACCTGAAACGAGTTCTTCTTCAATAAACTGTGAGGCATTTACGACAAATTTCGGCCCTGTGGAACTCTTGATCACTACTCTCTTGTCATCTAACACATCTAAAATCGTGCCTACAAGCAGTGGCGTGCTCTTTAGTCTTTCGAGTTCGCTCCTAAGCTTTCGAACTTCCCGTTCGTACCTTACCTTTTGATTTTCGGCTGACCTCTTTTCGTTTTCGATCTTACGATTTACTTCACGAAGCTTAAGATTGCGTTCCTCGAGTTGACGAACGCGGTCAAGCAGGTATTCTGAAAAGTCGTTATCTTTCCTTTCACCTTCGTCAACAGAGTCTTCCACTGTGTAGTCTCCCGAATAATATTTAATATGGCATGCTATATAATATTTTTTCGAGGAAAGTCATGCATTGCGAACTATGCGGTAAGGAAATTGCGGGAAAGGCAAAAAGGGTGTCTATCGAGGGTGCAGAGCTTGAAACATGCTCTTCGTGTGCAGGGCTCGGCACAGAAGTGAGGGGGATCGAATTAAAAGGGATGTCAAAAGGTCACAGGGTAATGGTTAAAACGCGCCCGCGTTACCGAGATATCTACACTCAGATACAAGGAGAACTTGACCCAGAATTCGATCAACTGGTAAGAGATGCACGCGAAAAAGCAGGACTGACACAGGAGGCCCTTGCATCTCACATTATGGAGCGAACTCTGGTAATAAAAAAGGTTGAGAGAAAAGAGCTTGCCCCAGATGATAGATTACGAAAGAAGCTTGAAAAAGCGCTTAACATAAAACTGCTCATCGATACGATCGGACAAAAAGTCGAACGGGATAAAAGACCCGGCAACTTGACGCTTGGAGATATTGCTGAAGTCAAAAAGAAGCATTAAATGACGCACTGTGCTTATATTCACACTTAATTTTTCGTATATTAGTTGAGCTTTCCACTTGACACTTACCCATAATGACTCACGTCTACACAGCAATGCTAGGGAAATGAGGGGGCTTGAAAGACACTTGACCACAAAATGTACTAAAGACGTTAACACTGCGGTAGATATTATTAGGTCCGGGGGTGTTGTTGCGTATCCTACAGAAACAGTGTACGGTGTAGGTGCACTCGCACTTCAGGAGCCTACTGTAGACAAGGTAATAGCTCTAAAAAGAATGGAGGCAAAGCCGATTTCGCTTGCCGTTTCAAGCTTTAAAATGATCGAAGAAGTGGCTTTTATTGATGATTTTGACGTCTTAAAAAATCTGCTGCCAGGGCCTATAACAGTGATTCTAAGGAAAAGAGGGGTAGTTCCCGACATTTTGACGGCAGGTTCTCAGTTAGTAGGTATTCGTTACCCATCCCACAAGACCGCTCAGTTATTGATTACCACTGTAGGATCACCTATAACCTCAACGAGCGCAAATATTACAAATTTTGAAGCGCCTATGAACGCTCGGGACGTTAATCTAAATGTTGACTGCATACTCGATGGAGGAGCGTCACTTTACGGTCCGTCAACAGTAGTAGACCTTGTCAACAAGATAATAGTGAGGAGGGGGGCAGGGTATGAGCGCGTTGTCGAAAAAACTGGAATACTATAAAAAAGCCGGACAAATTGTCGAGAACACGCTCGAGAAGACCATGCGTTTCGCTGCACGCGGGAACGTCCATTCTTGATATTGCAGAGCTGACTGAGAACGAGATTGTACGCCGTGGGGGTATTCCGGCCTTTCCAGCCAACGTATCCGTGAATGGTGCAGTAGCTCATAATACACCATCTGCAGATGACACAGCCCAGGTGGAAAAAGCAGATATACTTAAAATTGACTTAGGCGCGCATATTGGTGGCTACATTGTCGATCGAGCGATCACTTGTGAGATTGAGACGAACAACAACTCGGAAATGATCAGCACAGCCCAAAACGCACTAAACGAGGGGATTCTCACTATTAGACATGGCGTAGCGACGAGCACTATAGCCGAAAAGATCAAGAGCTTGATTACCTCAACAGGGTTCACGCCGATTTGTTCTTGCAGAGGCCACACTCTTGAGAGGTATACGCTCCACGGCAACGTTAGTATTCCAATTTGTTTTGAAGAAGGGGGCGCCACTTTGCTAGCTGGTGATGTAGCGGCTATCGAAGTATTTTTGACTAACGGAGTTGGCAAAACTACTGCAACTCATACTGAGATATATTCCTTGAAAGTAGGCGTCGACTTACGGGATCTAGACGTTAAGTCACGAAACTTCGCGTCACGCCTGATTTCAAACTACGGGCGAATGCCTTTTGCCTTAAGGTGGCTACCTGGTGGACGTGATGAGAATGTTGGGAGAATTGATGAGCTGTTAAAATACGGCGTCCTAATAGAATATCCGGCAACAATTGAGTCAAGTGGCGGCCTGGCAGTGCACTTCGAGCAGACGCTTGCGGTGACGAAAGACAGCTACATCGTATTTTGATTGCTTATTTCGATGATCGCCTTACGTTGAGCGACGCTTTCACATGGGAGATGCGAGCGCCAATCCACGCAATATAACTCACAAGGAAGAAGATTTAGGCATGTGACGAGCGCTACACGAACTGAAGGTTGGAAGCTGATAAGTGAAACGTACGTAGCAGTTGGAGCGCTGCTACTTTTTATAGCTCATCTCTAAAAATCAAGTACTCTTTAAGGACTCTTAGTCATTGTATTAGCTTTGGTATAGAGTCCACATCGAACATTTTGCTGTGACTTATAAGAAACGCCTTATACTCCGTAAAAAAGTAACTTGAGCAGAAATAAGACTTAAGCTCTTTTTTGGCATACACAGTAAGTGGATACGCCTATCGTGACGCGATTACTAACCTATTTTTCCAACCTATTTTTCCGCCGAGCATGGGTGTTCCAAACTTCAGTTTAGAGACGTAGCAAAAAACCTACTACCTAATAACCAACCATTTTGTTAGTACTTTAAAGAGAGACTAAAACAACAAAAAAGGAGGTTCGTGCTTAATTTCTTTCACCTAAGCACCACTATCATTTTCATAACGTTGTTAAGAAGTGATTGCCAAAGTAACTACTCAAACTCTTAAAGAAAGCACCCATACGGTACAGTATATTTTTAGGCATCCTCCCGCGTCTGTTTGTGTTAGTGCAAGGGCTTAAAGTTTTACGGTCGAGAACAAATTGTCTCTTAGCTCAACGAAACGCTGCGCGTTTACAATATTGTATGGCGAGTACTGAAATCGTTAAATCAATGAAGAAGATGTACAATGGAGAGCCTTTTTCAATTCTATTAGATTTATGTTTGTCAGTAGTTGACGCACAACGATAAAAGTCAATAAGTGACCGTATCCATCTCTTGTTCGCCTTCACCCGTTTCTTGCTCTGATTCGGTTTCATCTTTTCTTCTCCAAATTTTAACGCCTGCAATAACGAATAAAATCGCCGATGGAAGGCCAAATATCGAGCTTGAGAAGAACACTCCAATCGCACCTATTATCAGCAACACAACAGCAATCGTCTTTTCGCGTACGAGGTAAGAATATTGTAACGATAAGAGGAATGACGGCAATCCCCTTTCTCCAAGCAACGCACCACCCATCCCGATAAATGAAAAAACAAGTGCGGCTATCCCCGTGATATAAAAATAGGATGCTGTAAGCCCCAAAGTAGCAAGCTGTTGCGGCGTATAGACAACATAAGCAAGAACGAAATTATAAATGCCAGCGAGGGTCCCTAACACCGTTCCGACAATACCAAGCGTTAATACCTTGACCATTATTATTACCCCACGTACGTATCTTTTCCTTGTCAATGCACCACATTTGTGCAATCCTCTAACATCTTTACTGATATTAATGCTTTATTGAGATTGCAACATATTCGGGCATTTCGTTGCAGAGCGGGGCTACATCGAATTTGCTGTAAACTAAGTTTAGGGAGGAGAGATCTTATGGAGTGAGTGCGATCTACAAAGGGTTTTCAGCATCGTTTGATGCCTTTTTAGAACAGGCATTATGTTCGCTTTCCAATTCTTACTAATGCCTCTTTTAGCCGTCACTTTAATATCTTCACTGCCATTGCTCACTGCCTCGCGCAAAGGCCCTACTGCCCGTTCATCACCTATCTTTCCAAGAGCATCTGCTGCTCTCTCTTGAACAAACTCGTCTTCATCCTTTAGTGCGTGAATAAGGGGTTCTGCCGCCCGTACATCTTTCAGCTTTCCAAGCGCGTCGGCTGCATTCCATCGAACGTCGATATCCTGATCTTTCAGCGATTGAATCAGGGGTTCTACTGCCTTTTTATCTCGTAATTTTCCGAGTGCTTCTGCTGCGTTCCTTCTGACGTACCTATTTCGATCACGCAGGGCTTTCGTGAGGGGCACTAACGCCCGAACATCTCCAATTTGCCCAAGCGATAACGCCGCATTCCATCGGACAAACCAGTCTTTGTCATTCAAAGCCTCGCTGAGGGGTGCTACCGCCCGCGTGCCCCCTACCTCCCCGAGAGAGCCTGATGCTGTTCTACGGACATGTCTATTTTCGTCCTTCAGCGCCTGGATGAGCGGTGCTACTGACCGCTCGTCTTTTGTATTTCCAAGTGCCGCTGCTGCCTTTCTTCGAATGCTTGGATCTTTATCTCTCAAATTTAGAACAAGTTGTTCCACCATCTCCATCATTAACCCTCCCTATCGCTTTTTTTAACCCGCAACTATGAAAATTCCCCACGTCAGATTTTCAACATTTCTTCTTAGGTATAGGTCTTAGGTTGTATCGTAAATAGACCTCCATTGATTCAGAATTTGCTCCTTCTATTAACTGAATTATTCACCTCTGAACCGAGGACCGACGCATTGAATAACAGCAAATGTCGTAAGGTGTCGGTGATGTTGTTGAAAGGTATTAAGCGGTCATAGTGCTTAGAGGTTAGTGTAAGCGTACAAATGAATTCCTAGGAAAGCCACATGACGGCCGATATGATCAGAATTAGAGATTTTATTATAACACAGGACGACTGGATTTTCGCCGTAGTCAGCTATGATAACAGCAGCTATGTTCAGGCATTTTTGCGATATATTCCGGACGAAAATGGCAACAGGATTCGAAGTGACGGCAAACGCTTTAAAAAAGTCGGATTTTATGAAGCCTATCAGTTGTTAAAGAATTCGAAACCTCACTACCTAAATAACGCACAGTTAATTCCCTTTGAAGAAGTGGTCGAAGTCAAACACCCGCAGCAATTTATTGCGAGAACTAAGGATAAAAAGGTCCTGAAAGTAGTGGAGCTGTTGGAAAGTTATGGAGTTGAACGTTCACATATGGGCGTTACGGGCTCAAGGCTTGTCGGTCTTCAAGCAGAGACTTCAGATGTGGACTTCGTAGTGTATGGACGAAAGAGCTTTGAATGCGCAGCGGCATGCGTTAAAAGACATGACACAATCAGGAAGGTTACCTCAGATAAGCACTGAGATGTGGTTGAGGGTATACGAAAGAGGAATCCAGAGCTCACATTTGAGGAGTTTGTCGCGCACGAGAGTGGAAATGGAACCGTGGTATAGTTGAAGACACTTACTTCGATTTACTGTTTGTGAGGGATTACGACGAGATTAAGGTTGAACCAAAAGGAGTGGATAACGGGTACGTTGAAATTACGGCGGTGGTTACAAATGTTGACTTCGCTTTTGATAGCCCTGCAATCTATGAAGTAAACCATGACGAGATAGCTAAAATACGTCGTACACCCATACATACGTAGGGCAAGCACTTGTTGGCGAGACAATAGAAGTGCGAGGCGTTTACAATGAAGCGAATGTAAAACGCGTTATAGTGGGCACTACGAGAGAGGCGAAAAGAGAGTGGATAAGTCCCGTACAATTCTTTCTGGGCTAGCAATGGACGGACAGTTTGATCCTTTAAGCTATACTAGTTAAATTACAGAACTACCTTCACCAACAATCGTCCAAAAGATGCACAGTCTGCATTTAATTGTTAAGACGTAGCAGCGTGCTGAGTAAACAAGCGAACATCACCACATATGGAACAATTTGCCGTTTGGTATAATCGCGTGTAAATCTCCGAAATACTGATGTATTGGAGTTTTTTAAAAATTTTAATCGTTAGTTCCAGTGTGATTATGTCACGATTATGTGTTGATTTTTGTGCGTCTCTCCCCCCGAACATTCCTTTTTTACTGATACACCATAAAAATGGATAGGAAGAGACGTTAGTAGAGAATCACTCGCGAAGTGGGTGCAGGATAGACAAAAACAAATGGAAAAGATGATCAGCAATAAGATATTTCACACTTCAATACATGGTCTTTACAAACACCGCGGTACCAGAAACGACTACGCGGTGATAGGAAGTGTGGAGTCCGTTACCTGTCTATCTCAGAACATTTTCGATAACGACCGAGATGTAGTTATGTGTTTTAATACAGATCCAACCTGACTTAACAAAGAAATACAAACATATACCACTGTGGATATAAGGTAAGGGTTAACAGTGAAGAAATAGGATGACGGTTAAATTTTAACTACTTGCCCGTAAGAGAGCGGTAAATGTAGAGTTGTTGAGATCGAGAGGACCCGAGACATGCACTCTAAACACAAAATCACAATACCATTCGACCCCATCGGCATTAATTTCGATCTTGATGGTCTCAAAACTCCCGTCAGCGAGATCATAGGCGTAAATGGGAGCGAATTTATCCGGGCATATCTTGTCCCAACAAACGTTGTCGTTAGAAGTAAGAAGGCGTATATGACCGTGAACCTCCAGGCCAACAAAATATACGAGATTACTGATATAACTGGAAGAATAAAGTATGTGCGAGTCGGCAAGCGTGGAGGGTCGAAAAAGATATCAAAGAAAGAAGTCAAAAACGAGATAGAAGGAGCAAAGGTTCAACGAGTGATCGGGCTGCTGGGTGATAACAGTGGTATTGACGACTAGTCAAGTTAAGTATAATAACGTGACGTTGGTTTAGAAGTTGTTGCCGATCGATAAGTCCAAGCGTCACACTTAATAGTGCAGTCTAAGTGGTGTGGGGTAGTATGTGTCACCGGAGAACCGACGGTTGGAATGAGAGTTCCCTCGGCACGCGCCTTACGTTTATAGCGCATAAACAGTGGAAAATCAGAATTTATGGTGTAGAGAGTCAATAACGGAGCATTGGACCGGGTAGCTGTTTGTCATAAAGAAGTGTAACCGCACATCAACTCCGCATTGATGAAAGTAAGATGGACACACCTCTACCGAAGATCCCACAACTTTTATCTTTATAAGGTCTAATAGTTAGAAGAGAGATAAATTACCGCTATAGCTGCCCGGAAAGATTTTTTACATCTCATACAACACCTCTCTCGCAAATAAAATTTCGTGTAGGTGGAGAAAACGCCAATCGGTGGTTGGACTACACAAGTAACGTCGTCAATTTACCGCGCACTTTAACGCGCAGAACAATGCACACATTAAAGAACAACCAAATGTCACGGGGTAGAACAGTGCTAAAAACTAACATACATAAAAAAACACGGTCGGACGAGAGTTTTGTACGTGAAAATTTTCTATGACAAAGGCACAATTCTAATAAAAGGCGATTTAGCTATTCCAAATTCGCGCTGGGATTCAAGATCCGGAACATACAGAGCGATGGCCCTGTTCTATCGCGATATCATTGAGTATCTTAAGCAAAGCAACGTACCTTATGTAGACGAAGCGCTCTACTTCTTTCCAACCCCCTACCTACAATGCAAAGTGGAACTCAGGACTTTTCAGCACGACGCGTTGAAAGGCTTGGCTCACGCCGGTAAACGAGGCACTATTGTTCTACCCACTGGTTCTGGAAAGACGCTTATCGCTGTTGCTGGGATTTCTGAACTGAAAACGCCCACAATAGTTGTCGTTCCCACGTTAGACTTAGTTGAGCAGTGGCAACGCGTATTGACTAGAGAATTTGATGCTAAAATTGGAGCATACGGTGGGGGCGAGAATGTGCTGCAGCCTATTACAGTTTCAACCTATGACTCTGCCTACCTGCGGGCTGAAGAGCTCGGCAACCTATTTGGCTTGATCGTATTCGACGAAGTGCACCATCTTCCCTCAGCGGGGTTCCGTCACATCGCTGAGATGTTCGCTTCTCCCTACAGAATGGGATTAACAGCAACCTATGAGCGGGAAGATGGATTGCACAATGATCTTCCACGCCTCGTCGGGGGAAAGGTGTATGAACTGTCAGTCCAACATTTGGCTGGTCGACAATTTGCAGATGAGTCTGAAGCCCTCAAGAACATTTCGTTGGATCAACCAGCAAAACCAACTATCATCTTCACCCACATAATAAACTCGTAACCGCATCGCTTGATAATTTTTAATCCCGTGCATTACGTATATGACGCCAAAAGATGACGAGAGACAGAGGCTTGACAACTTTCGAGAGGGCAGATATCGGTTGAATAGTCACGTCAAAGTTCTTGATGAAGGTGTAGACGTCCCCGACGCGACCAGGTGACAACACTGAAAGCGGGCATATGGGAGTCACGGGAGTTTATTCAACGCCTCTGTAGAATCCTCCGTAAACGCGAGGGGTAATAGGTGAAGCTTATCGAAATTATCACAAGAAATACTACAGAGACCAATAAATCGGCCAGTTGGAGATGCAAAACGGGATGGAGGGACACAAGGACTTTTGTTGAGCTGCTGATGACCCGCATCCCGTGCTGGCACTATCAGGCCGGTGTATGTGCCACTTGATGAACGCCACGTAACCCTGGCGACAGAAGTGATAGAGACATTCCGCGAGCATGTTGGCAAACGAAAAGGCGAACTATATGTGGGCCTTGAACCATTTGAGGAGCTAGGGTTCGACGACAGATGAGTGCGCGGCTTATGTGTGCTTCTTGAGAGGGACTGCAGAGTCTTTCTCAAGCTGATAACCACATTGAACCTGAGGAATAGCCAGAAGAGCAGTTTTTCAAGAAGCGAAGAACAGGCTCCGTCGTAACAGAAGGTTTAAGTGAGCATTTTTGAGATGTGTGTTGGCGTCGGCAATTTCTTCGATACAGCTCCGTCAGAAGCTGTCGTGGAGTGATCTCGATGATGCTTCCTGTCGAAAGAATTTGAGCCAAGCGATCCCGTGGAGTTGCTAAAACGTTATCCTAACCGATGAAATAACGTGGCCATTCATAAGGCCGTAGCTGTAGACGTCACAGTCGGCCAACATTTTCAGCAGATCTTCCGGCGGATCAATATCCTTGTACTGATGTCAATCAAAAAAAAGAATGCTGGCATGTACACAATAAGTGTTGATGGTCCTATGTCGCTGTTCAAGATGATGGACAAGGATGGCACATCCTTGGTTAAGCTGCTCCCGGCTATAACAGCAAACTTGTCAGCGGAGCCTTAAGGGTAGAATTGTTGTGGGTGAAAGACACTCACCGCGGCTTCTTCAACTACATTTAGATAGCAGCAGCGCCAGTGACCTCTTCCCCTTTGTGGATGTTGAGCCCGGCAAAACAAGGGGCTACGATATCTCCGTTGAGGGAGCGTTTCTCGGTGTTCCACCATTATCCCACGGGGTGGGAGTGATGAGAGAGCCGGAACGACTCGAGGCGGGGCACGTTGACGTCCCCGACTTCAGCTTTGAAAAAGACACCATGACAGTATTTCTCGAGATAGTCGGGTTTTGGACGGAGGAGTACTTGAGAAGATAATTCCAAAGCTCAACAGTGGGGTTCACATTTAATTAATTTCGCCGCTGACAAGAGTCTAAGTTGTTCCTCTTTCAGAAGAGTCAAAGGGTAGGTCATCTTCTATGACAAAAAGGTGCCACTCAAGCCAATTGTGGATTATTTAAAAAAAATACACGTAGAGCCGGTAAAAAGCAATCTGAAGCACTTGAGCACACCGAGATAACGCTTCACGGTGATATCGTTGAAATACAAGATTTAGCGGAACAATTGCATACTTCAGCCGAAGCGGTAAAGCAACGACTAATGGCGAAGCCTGTACACGGGCATCAAATAATCGGCGACGCACTAATTGGTGAACAAAAACTCAGCGATATTTCCAGGAAACTTGATGAATTGAATGACGATAAACTATCCACGGCCTTAAAACTCATTGAGGCCGAGGGTGGCGAAGGCCCCGTTCCAAATACTACAGGCCTTGAAGTTCACTGTTGAGTGGCACGGTCTGGATCAAGACAAAGCTACTATTAAGAGAGCTATTGAACGCTAACAAGATGTTATTATTTCGGCCTAAATGTCCTTGTAGGACACATGCTCGTGTCTCTATCGCCTTGGACTTCGTGTCCGAAGCAATTGCCTTTCGTCTCGTCAACCTGTTCATAAAATTTGCACTCCCTACACGTCGGCATTTGTGTCACTCCTTTTATGTAATCGGTATACACAATATAAGAATTTTCTTATGAGTTGCACGTACGTCGTAATTTGTGCAGTATATTCGTACACCGGAGTGATCGGAATAGCAATTTTTTGGCAAAATGCCATCATCCACAAGAGTATAGATCGGATAACATAAGCTGGCTAAATATAACATCCACACACGTCATCAGTGATTTTTTTGCCATTCACAACGTTACATATAACGATAAGCGCAATGCGTTAGCAAAACATAGATGAAATGAAACGCAACTCTATAGATCAGAGCCCGTAACATTAAAAAATGAACAGAACAGGAAAATGACCCCAGAAAACATCAAACAGATTCTTGACTTGCATGCACAGTGGAGAGAAGGTTTACCAAACGGACAGCGTGCCAACTTAAGTGGTGTGTCACTTATGTCTGTAGATCTCAATTGGACTGACTTACGTTCTGCTGATCTAAGCCGTGCAGACCTGAGCGGTGCTACTCTTAATTTCGCCATTTTAAGTGAAGCAAATCTAAGGGAGGCCACGATGGAAAAGGCTTCACTATACTGTGCAGATTTAACGGGAGCTAATCTCATGAATGCGACATTAAGATACTCAAATTTGGAATATTGCATCCTTTATCGAGCAAAACTTGCCTATGCCGATCTACAGAACGCCGATCTGGAGCACGCTACCCTAGTAGAGGCGAACTTACGACGCGCAGATCTTTCCCACGCCTTGCTGGAACAGGCTGATTTAAGTGGTGCTGATCTAACAGAGGCCAATTTGGTTGGCGCCGACTTAACGTATGCTGTGTTGAAAGGGGTTAAATTGGAAGGTGCCATATTATATGAAAAACGTCCTTTTTAGTAAATTATGGTGCTACTCCACAAACGCGGGTCAATGAGGAACCGGTACTTAAGAAATCTACCTCTTTCTAATTTATGTCGCTCCACGATCCATTTAATCTTCTGCGGCCTAACTATCCCAGATACGATGGCAACCAATGCAATTGCTGCATAAAATTAACACAAACAGGACAAAAATCGCAGTGCAAAGAGTTATGTTCACGCCCATAGGTGTCAGTTTGAACCACAAATGTTCCACATAAGAATAGATGTATAAGTTAAGGTAAGGTGAACAAATGAGTGAAATCACCGAATATAGCGCAATAAATATTATTCCTGATGCCCACGTCGACGCTGAAAAATGGAATAAGCTGCCTTCCTCTGACGAAGTTGTCACCACCATTTCAGCACTACAACAGCGTGGAATAACAGTAGTACACGCCAAAAGCGGTCAAAACGCCCTAGATATATTAAAAACTATCGTTCCACAAGGTGCAGAAGTAATGGACGGCGCTTCAGTCACCCTCGTTGAGATCGGATATAGAGAGTTCTTAGACAACGGCCAATCGGGATGGAAAAATCTCCGCGAGGCTGTTTATGCTGAGAGTGATGATGCAAAGAGACATGAACCAGACGAAAATCGATGACCGCTCAATATTTCATCTCAGGAGTAAATGCAATCGCACAATCGGGCGAGATTGTCGCGTGCGATACAGGGGGGAGTCGCGTTGGTGCATGGCATTTTGCCGCAGGTCACCTGATTCTGGTGAGTGGCATTAACAAAATTGTTCCGACACTAGATGATGCAATGCGCCGGGTTCAGGAGTACGTTTACCCTTTAGAGAATATCCGAGCGAGCCGGAAATATGAGGAGCCGAGCCATCTCGGAAAATGGGTAATCCTCGCATACGAAGAAAAGGAAGGTCGAGTTACTTTGGTTCTTATCGATGAATCACTGGGATTCTAAGAATAAAAACATACAAGCTCAAAAAAACAATGTTTTTTGTCTGGATAATGCATTCCTGATAAGCAATTACGTATAAGCCATAATCTGGGCATTTATTATACTTTCATTGAGTTCGCCAAATTTATCGCGATGTTTACGAGAAGACCCATTTTTTGATATAAAGACAGTGATTTTGACGCTAACAGAAAAATAGACAGCACAAAAAAGCAAACACTAGGATAAGACTAGCGATCATACTTGACTTCCACCCAGCGTAGAGTTTGAGGGCGGCGGCTGTTGCCTGACAGAATAGGAGCTCTTATTAGGATGTGTTAGCCGTACAACACCCTCATGACTCCTATTGACTACTACGTCTACTAAAATGCTAGAAGAAAAACTAGTGCCGATAAAACTGGGTTCTGATATGCAATGTAGAGCACAACGGATACTGTTGCTGTTATTTCTGCCAATATAGGGCCTATAAGCGGAATTAATACTAACACCATTTCACCTCCCGTATATCCATATACTATTTCGCGATGATGGTTAGACCAATGCGCTAATAAATGAACCACTAATCGAAGTACGTGTGTATAAATGCTTCGCTCCTGATATATTTACCGCCTGATTATGCAGTGCAATGTTCTGGACCCGATGCTTAACAATTCTGAGACCTTAAATCGGTCTTATAGACGAAGAACGGCATGAGGTCGTCTTAGAAACTGTTGACAGGGGCATAGTCAAGTAAAACGCCTGCCCTGTCTTTTTCTAGGGGGGTTAGCGATACTTTTTCAGAATGTAACGACTGACCGATTGCACAAAAAAATATTATGTTAAAAAATCGCAGTTGGACTAGCTATGAACAGACTTAACGCGAGAAGAGCAGTGGCCTCAATATTCGGCGTGTATGACGACCTGAGCTCCGAGCCACGCCGGAGCCCGTGCCAGCTCTTAGCCGATGCCTTGCCCTGCTCTGGTAACAATTGCTACTTTCCCAGCAAGAGAGACGCACGACAAACCCATTTTTTCAAGTAACATATGTGATTTCGCCAATTAAAACTCCGTCCCCCGTTTCAATACTCGTTTGAGTCTTTTGTTGTTATTACATTATTTCTAGAGATTGTGCTGCTAGTCGTAGCACAATCATACAAAAGACCCTTTTTGTATCATAACGGTAGCGATTTTGACGTGTTTAAATGTTATCCTGTTCCGACAATTAGGTCTATAGCTGGCCGCTCACTAGTCTTTGCCATCAATGCGAAAAAAGAACGACATGAACAGCAATAAGAAAAATAAACGCTTTATACCTTTTTTCTCTTTTTATAGTAGTATTTTACATGGTAAACTTTTAAGAATTAGGGGGCGGCCATTTTCACTTTCATTTTTCGAGCCATATCTCGAACCTTATCAAGTCCTTTGCACCTCGAATATCGTACCTTCTAAATGTGGTCTTGGAAATAAAATCTTTGAATTGGTCTCTACTGTAGGCAGTCCGTCTGAGCTTCTTGAAGATCCACTTCGTCATAAGTGAGTCTAGTCTGCTCAGGCTCATGCTTTTTACAAAATCACGTATCGCTTCGTCTGACACGTCTCGCAGCATGTCAATTATCACAGCCCTCCCATGTGCACATAACATTCTGTACATCTCACGCAGCGCTCCGACTGGGTCTGCAAAATTGTTGAACGCAGCTGTACAGATGATGAAATCGAACACCTCGTCGTCAAACGGCATGTGTGCGGCATCTCCCTGTCGAAATTCAACCGCCGCTCCTACTCCTGCTTTCGTGGCATTCTTTTGCGCGATCTCCACAAGAGTTCTGCTGATGTCCAATCCGACGACCTTATAGGTTCCACGTTTTGCGAGCTCTATTGCTAGATAGCCTGAACCAGGAGCGACTTCGAGCACGCTGCTCCCCTCTGCCACATTCTCTGCCACCTTTTTTGCCCACATTCTATATTGTTCCGGATATTTCTGGACATTTTTATCATACCATCTGGCAAAGAGGCCTTCCATTTCAATACCTTTTATTCTTTTACTTTTACGTTTTTTGGCAACATCTCTCTGTCGTCAGCTAGTTCCGTAATTTCCGCACTGTTTTTGCCGTAGTATTGTTAGAAACACAAGACACGATATAGTATAGAATTGTATGTTAGAAGACCTTGTCGAAATCAACTCCATCATCCTCGATCTTGACGATAGTGACTACACTACGTCTGTCACGGCATATGAGAAGCTAAAGCGGAAGTGTTCACACAACTGGCAAGCATTTACGTATGTGCAGGAACGGGTGCACGATATGAGGATCTCTGAGCGGGCGCGGAACAAGATGCGTGAGATTATCAGTCTCGTTAGGATGCGGACCTGCGTCAAACAAGTGCTCCACATTTTTTGATATTTTACCGTGCTTTAGCCTTTTTTGTTTCAACCCGTCTAACAATATCTTTCGCTCAACTAATCCCGTTGGATGGATATAAAATCAACAATCTCAGATATTGTCACACCTTCAGTGCCCGGGCCTCATCGAAATCTAATACGAGGTACTATTTTATCTCCTAGAAAACACTATGCTTGACTATACCACTCTATTTTATACCTAGACCTGAAAACATGAGAAGTAATAACAACGGACATTAAGTGATGTAATGAACGTTTATGATGCTGTAGAGGATGCGTACCTCACACTGAACAGACAATATGTTGCCAATTTGAGTGATGTGCGGTTCATAGTTCGCGAAGAAGTCATAATAGATAATACGTACTCGATCGGAAAAAGCGAACGAACGGAAATGAAAAAACACGTGCGGAATTCTATTACAGGGCAGTTCACATTCGATAAAGTTTCCTCTCCTGTGTATCAGTCCGAACTCTCGCGCGTGAAAAACCCAAATGTTATCGCCAAGTTTGACATTACAGGATTATTTCAGGAGTGTTTCACCAACGTCAAACAAAATATAACGCTTAAGGACGTCACCATTAACGATATGTCGTTTTTAGAAGTTGGTAACCATTTACAACCTGGAATCGCATTGACCTTTAAAGCGAGTCGCGTTGAAGCATCGCATTGAATACCAAAACTGTACACATATCAATTTACTTTTATGTAGTTGTCATAAGTGTGCCAAATGATGGTTGGGAAGTCAAATGAATTAATAATCGTATATAAGTAAATCTGGTGTCTATAGCAGCTCGTTCCAGCAAGATAACAAAAGAGAGATAACCTTTAAAAGATTCCGAGTCTTAAAAAGCATAAGAAAAGCGTATTACTATGCCACCCCCAGCACGTTTTGGTGTGATCCCATCTGCATTTAACGTATTCACGATATAAGCAAAAAAGCACGAGGCTTTATCAGAAAATAAAGGTGGGCTCTATAGGCTATGTGAAGTAAAAAGGACTTCTCACCACTGACGTATTAAAGAGTTAAGATACCTTTTCCCTTAAAATTCAGAACGGATTATGATATCTATCCTGAAAGCCGTTGATGACTGGCCTTTTTCCTCCACATAGCCTATAGAGGGTACCATTGACATGTGTTTCTCCGCACGTTATATCTTTCTTAACAATGTTTCGCCACAGTGCCGACAATACCGCGAAAAAATGCCATAAAAGGTAAAAAGTACACCCTTTTTAGGTTGTCCGTTTTTATATACAATGATATAGATGGGCGCTTTAATAACGACATGAATTATTAATTAAGGGTTTCGATTTTGAAGCTCTACGGCAGTTTATCACAATTCGATTAATAGTCCAGCAGCTGGCCAGCGGATCCGCTACAACGTCGCGAGGTATGAAAAGAGCTATATGTAACGCAATTGATGAAATGATTATCTTACTTGTCGTTTATTGATGTTTGTTGTTTTGTGTCAGTATTAGTTACACATAGCGACTCGAACTTCTTTATTAAAAGGCCAGTCCAAATAGAATTGCTCCAAGTGTGTTGATAGGGGATAAGCCTGTAAATAAAAAGACTAGGCCGGCCTCCTGCCGCAAGTAATGATAGCACAGGCCCCACTACTGGTAGTAACGCCAACATCGTTTTTCACCTCCGTTTTTCTTGGCTTCTAATTTCTTTTCTATGATGGAGTTTTATTTCGCCGTTAATCCGATTTTTTATCCAGCCAATCGATCAAAGGTTCTGATGACACCGGTGTCGCCCCAGTTTCTGTCTCGACATTGTGCCCCTTTCCTGTTGTTGGTCAATCGTTTTCTGCATGCTAATTTGGGTTGCCTGTGGTTTGATGGCCACTGTAAAATGATTTCCGCCTACATTGTTTTTAACCGTTTTTAATTGATTCGGATATTTTTGGATATTGTCAATTATTTCATATCCATTTGATGATTAAGAGATACACTCGACATAAATGGTGGGGCGGGGGAGGAAAGTTGCGAAAACTCTCTGGAAATGGCTTAGATGAATAAAATATGCACAGAATGAATATAATATCCACGGAAAACGATGAGCATAAAAGGTAGTACACAGATGTAAACCAATGAATGGAGCGCCAACAGCGACCGTGCCCCGCTGGCGGCAAGCGTTCAAAAGTACAAAAATGTGTGCAGATATAATAAAGGTTTGCTCGCAGCGCAACCATTTTTAAACGAAAAAGTAGTCGCGTCGAAGATATTATGACAATCGTCGGCCAATGAGCACATAAAACTGAATACCTCCGAATTAACCTTTGTTTGCTCTAAAATTATCGGAATTATCGTTATGTATTTCGGCATTTAAACCGCGCCAACGGCATCTTTTTCTCTCTTATAATAAAAAAGAGGGGTGGTTGGTTCATTTGAGGATACCCAGACATGGATGCCCTAACGCGGTTTTGCTGCTGCACTTTGGTGTAGAGCAAAAAGTAATTCAACGAGGAGCATCAGGATCGTTTGGGTATAAAAAGGTATCTAAGCCGACTGTTTGTCCCCTCGTATCAGGGTTCTCAATGCAACGGAGCACGTAATTAATCACCGTTCTGTTGTGAGTTACTCCGACATGGCTAACTCCTGCAAAAGATTGGAAGTCAGCACCGTCGATCCAACTCTGCACATTCGCCAACACTCCATCGCCACGGAGGGTGCGATAGTAGCATTCCTGGTCCGGACCCGTGCAACCGGGCAGGCGCGCCCACGTTGTACCATGAACGGATGGTAGACTATAATACTTGTCTGCTACTCCTGGTAAAACAAACATGTCAGATCCAAACCCCTCAACATTATTGGTGTTGTTTCCTACAATGACCCTATAAGTGACGTTGGGGGCGAGTCCTTTTGCACCAAAATTCGGATCATCTAGTCCTTTGACAGTGTCACTATCCGTCCTCGCCCCTGTAAATCCTGTAAATGCTTTTTTATCGATGAAGGAATCAAAAATGGACAATAGTCCGTCAGATCCTGCGATCTGCAAAAGCACTGCCGTGGCTATTGGGAGCTATCCCAATCCACTGCACGATGTGTTCAGCTCCTCCCTCCCGCTCCATGTACCAGCGAGTGACTAGTGCTCCCCTTGAGTGGCACACGATGGTGAACTTGCTATCATCATACTGATACTGATCGTGGAAGAACACTTCTCTCTCTTTGACAAAATTCTGTAAGCCATCAGCGGCAGTCCGAGGGTCATCTGTGCTATCGTAGTTGAATATGAAATAATGCGTCCCTTTGACAAAGCCGGCACTGTCCAACGCTTGTGTCATGTTAGTCCATGGCCATGGATATAACCGGAACATTTCGGTGCTGGATCCGCCCAAGCCATGGACGAAGATAACAGGGTATGTTATGAGAGTTTCAAAAGGCGTACTATGATCCCCCCGACAGCTTACAGTATAGTCGTAAATACCCTGCTTACTCTCCTTTACGCCAAGAAACTCAACTCGGCCATCCGCGTTCGTGGTACTATCCCGAATTTTTTCCCACTGAGAGGAGGTAGGGTTCCATCTGTACAGCTCTGCAGGCTTATTTGCATAATAGTTGGAATCATTGTTCTGGAAGCGACCCCATACATAGAACGGACAGTTGACAAACGTAATCAGATCATGTTGAGGTTTTGAACCACGTGGTGCTTGCATACCGCTTGCGCCTGCATGTGGAACGCTCGTAGCTATATTGGTTGATTTATAGGAGCCGTTCTGCCCTAGTTCACTAAGTAGGGCCTTGTCGTCCGATGCACCATTTAACCCACTGCCTTCAGCAAGCGATGCCGGGTGTAAGGGAATTTGCTGCCCACCCTCTCCAGCGGTTGATACAAGCCCTCCGAAGATGGTAAGCACAAAGAGTGACGCTAATAATAATGAGATTATTTTCCTATTCATTGCGATCATCTCGCTGATGATATAACTCCGCCCGACTCATAGCACGCCAATAACCTGATTCTTAAAACAAGTAAAACAGAGACGCTGGTATTAAAGTGATTTTCCCTTTTTGTTGGTTTTGTCAAGTTTGTACGAATTAAAAGTGTGTTGCACTTCTCCAACCTATAGTTGTAACGAGAGGTGATCGCAAAAAAGAACGCAGCTGGCCGAGGGATCTACTGAAACCCGCAAGACTAAGAAAAGAATGATATAAACGGCAATAAGAAATTTAAGTAACCTCAAAATGAGGGAAAGGGCATGCGTCGAAGGGTAAATGTGATCCGTTATCTAAACAAAAAAGTGAAAAAAAGAAAAGAAAAAACAGATTACATTGGTACTGTTGTGTTTACAGTATGATAGTCTGTATCAATAACGGCGCATTGATACCGTTGTGTTTACAGTATGATAGTCTGTATCAATAACGGTAATCTGTAAACTTTGCGCGCGTGGAACTGTATCCACTCTATTTGCAAATAGACCAGTCACCGTTTCATTTGGTTGAATATACTGCTTTAAGTAAATCCAATGATATGCTTCCCCACCAAATTCCATCCATTCGTTATGGTAGTGTACGCCCGTTGCACTGGTAATCACCGCGTCACTCACTGTAACTGGTTTATCTGCATTGTTAGTTATTGTAACATTTGATAATAACCACTCTTGGTTATCACCTGCTGATAATGTACCGATTGTTGGTACAGTCCTTGCATTATTAATCTGTACCGTTGGCGCTTTCGGTTGTGCGGTTGTCACCGGTGATGTGCACCCCGCTACTAAAACGAGTGCACCGATTAACACCAATGTGATACCGAGTATCGCTAGTTTTTTTACAGTTATCTCCTCCGTTATACCGGACAGTTATCTAAGTTTCAATCCTTGTTTTAGTGGATAATGCTGTGCAACAAGTATCCCCACTTAATGCCCTTCCAACCACTTTTGTTTCAATCCTTTTTTAGTGGATAGTGCTGTGCAACCACCTACCAAAAAAAATGCTCCGTTTCCCAGATACTACCCTTGTCATTGCAGCTCCTATGTGTTAAACGTTCTGACATCATTCCTATTGATTGCTTTAAATACTTAAGAATAATTTAAAAAATGGAGAACTTGCTGAGTTATGGGCAACCTAGAAAACCTACATTACACAACTAGATCCTTCAGCGCATCTAACAACACCTTTCGCTCAACGGATCTCGTCGGCGATGTATAGGAGTCAACTCCCCTTTCCCTCCCATCTTTTTTGCATTCGCGTGTGTTTGGTCTCTATTTTTTCTAGGTACTGATATTCTTAATTAGCATGTTTCATAGACCATGGAACCCATAATAGAATCTGTAGTATTGCTGCAACGACGATAGACACCGAGAAAATCGCTATGTTTTGGAGAATGCTAAAACCAGTGGCGTAATAGAATAACCATTAAGCTAAAAATAACAGCCATCCGAACGCAATAATGATGGAGGCATATATCCTCTTTTTTTGGGTAAGGTTGTTGTTTATGGAAGATCAAACCGCTTCCACGTTATAAAAAAATGACCATTTACAACCGCTTGCGCTTAATGGTTCATTGCGGCTTGCTAACTGAGGAAAAGCGATGGTGGACCACGTATGAAAGGACATATTATAGAGTGGTCCCGGAAGCGGAAGTAAAAGAACGGGCGTTGAATCAACTAAATCAGCTAGCGGAGGTCGGCATAATGGTGCAAAGTCAGAAAAAAACACGGTCCGATAGGCAAAAGCAGAAAAAAATTATGAACGAACTGGAGCGCAAACACAAGAAACGGCAAGCAAAAGAGGGCGGCAAATGACAAACACCACTAATCTATCCCGGCTCTATAACGCCGCACTAGAGACAAACGAGGCCATCGTAAACACAGCACCGACGCGCATAAAACGGCTCCAGCTAAGATTTTTGGATATTTTATGTATGTTGATCGTTAGTGAGCGCCGGTTATCTAAAAAATGTTTGAAAGAACTTAACGCTTTATCGCGAGATCTGCATCTATATGATTGTTCGGCACTTTAAAAGATACAGAAAAACCCGATATGGATACAAGAAATTCAACAGTAAAAAAAACAAATATCTAATTAAAACGGCAAAACGATAATTCTAATGCTTTTTATGGTTTCTTTTTTTTAATTTCATACGTTTTATTCAAAGAAGAGGTAACGGGAGGTAACGCTGGTGACGGCACGCTCCCTCCCTGTTCTGTCTTACTTCAGCTCTCTGCTTGCTTGTGCGTTTCCAATTATAACGCTCCTGCTATCGCTGGCGCCAGCGGCGTTTGTTGTGCTGCTCTTCGTTGTCTGCTAGCACATTACTTTTTCACGCAGGTGACAACCCCCGCCGTATTAAGTACAGTTAAGTGCACATATTTGAAAATTGTTGAGAGTCGGAGATTATCTCAATCGTGATAGGCCACCAAGCCTGGCACCGGTGTTCCGGAGTTTTTTCAATCCGCAGCCAAATAGCTTGTTCGTGGGCGCCTCTATCTGGCGAAACTATCGCCACGTTTTCAAACCTGAAGTGCCCGTTCTCGTCAGTTTTCGTACAAGATATTTCTGAAACTTCCCCAGCATCCATCCTAAATAGATGTACCACCGCATTCCTCAGCGGAACGGCATTGCTTGGATCGCCGGGGATGAATTCAACAAACTTTCCCTCAAGATTGATTTTCTGTCCATTCATGGCACAGGGCCACAGAAGATACCCCGTGTAGCGATGAACTAGCGGCGGCTCAATGAGTATCCCCGCATCCTCTGTAAGTTCAGGTCTACGCCTTAAATCAATTTCGAGCAGTTTTTTCTTTTCTGACTGCAATTATCGTGAGCACTTGCATCAGCACGTTCGTTCACACTGCATAGCGTTACGCCTTGGTTGCTGATTTCTAGTTCGCGATTCACTATTGGACTGACACTTCACAAAAAATAGTGGGCTACGCCCTACATTTTGTATTGAGGCACCGTACTTTTGTTTTAAGCCGTAACTTCGGTAACCCACACGTGCACGGGTTCTCGATTTTCGCATTGATGGGTAGCAAAAAAGCGGTTTTACAGCCATCATAGTATCTCGAACAGCCGACAATGATTCCCCTTCTTCGCACGACAGTCAGTGGGCTGCCGCAATTTGGACACGCGTAACCGCTCGATGCGAACTTCTGTGCTATGATCACATCCATATTCTCGCACTTTCTGTCGATGCACACCCCGATGTCGTAGAGCTTCAGCTTGAACTTCGGCAAGCCACAACTGCACGTTTCATCTGTAAGTTCAGCTCCATCGGAGAGCTTGTACTCGACGCCACAATCGCACGTGATTACCGTCCCATGATGGTGAAGTTCTCCACCGCACTTTTTGCACGTACCTACCGATGCGTGTGAGGATGGAATAGGCACCGTTTCCTTGCCAGCCCTTTCTCTAGCTACCGCGAGGTGTTTCTCTTGTAATACCTCACCACTCGCTCCCTCATCGATGCTACGTTTCACCTCTTTAATAGCAACCTTGCAAAATGCGCTCTCCAGTTGTCCAGGGATGGACCCGTCGGCGGTTTCACAGGGATCCGACGCCTCTATTACTGGTTTCGACACTACCGGTGTACGGGGCGTAAAGTCAGAGGGCAATCCTACGATCGAAACAGTCCGACGTGCTGTCACAGGATTCGCTACGCAGCTCAAATGGTCAATCCTCACCTCGTAATCCACCTGTTCATTTTTTGAGCCGAATACCCCAATTGGAACCGATTTCGATGAGTGCTTCGACAGGTAAAATGCGTCACGGAACATTGGCAATCCATTTGCCGAGACGGTTACGCACACGTTGCCCCAGCCGCCGGAATTGCTGACAGTTGCGTAACACATCTGGCTCTCCCCATATCCTATCAATTCAGGCAGCTCTAACTCTACAGCTATCGACGGAATTTTTGCGATAGCACGCGCCACTTTCTCCCCCGAAATGAGCTTTGAGATATGCTCAGCCGTGATATCAAACGGCGTTCTCACGCCTCGCGCGAACAGGGTAGACGCCACCTTAATGCCGATACCCTCGAGCTGCAGTAGCGGGCACAGGTCCTCGGGCGCTCCGTACTCAAACCGCAACGCGATCACTTTTGCTCGCTGCACGCTTTCAGGAGCATTAAATGTGAGCAGAAACGCCTCGAGTGCGGAGAACAGGCGCATAGCATTCTGCTTTATGATCCATGCATCGCTTCGAAGTTCTTCTGGAACCTCCCCCTTTTCCATATACGCAAGCAAGATGGCGAGCACCTTTGATTTTGCTCCTTTATGCCCCGTAAGCGCTCGTTTTACCGCTGATGCTTCGTTCCTCCGTAGTACCACATCAGAAAACTCTTCGGCTGACGACACCGCCATAAGGAGTTCCTCATCAGACGGCGCTTTCCGCAACTCCCTAAAACGTAAGGCGCTTCTCAGATGGAGATAATATTTTGATGTGAGATTTCCCAGTTCAGTCGGGAGAAGTCCCGTATCAGATTCCGTCACGAACCCATTGTCGACGAGCAAGTGAAGGCTCTCCTCAAGCACATCTCCGGCATCGCGATGCTGGACGGCATAAAAGGTGCCGCCTCAACCACGTGAACGCATCGTCGCGACTTTGTATCGTCCCCATACTGATTTCTGCGTTAAGATGCTCGTCAAGTGATTTGTCCAGTTGCGACTGGATGAGCTTGCCCGCCTTCAATAACTCAAGGTAGTACGATGCCCGATCCCTCGGCGCGATGATCCAGCCAAACCCTTTGTCGTCATACTGGGGCCTCCCAGCCCTCCCGAGCATCTGAAGAATGTCAAGTGAGCTGAGGTCCTCTCCTACCGCGTCGTTCGAGATATCCCGTATGACAACGACTCTGGCGGGCAGGTTCACCCCCCAGGCGAGCGTCGACGTTGAGACGAGCACCTTGATGTGCCCCGCTCGAAATCCTCCCTCAATAAGATCCCGATCCTCCTTGTGGAGCCCTGCGTGGTGAAATCCGATCCCACCCCTTACGACCTCACTTAGCAACTTGTTCCGTATCTTGCCTGAAAGTTCGAGCGATTCAGGCGACGAAAGATCCATTCCTTTTCTCTCTAAAGACCTCGACCGCTTTTACCGCTGCCTGGGCGGTATCAGACCGCGTTGCCACAAAAATGAGTCCTTGCCCGCGCGCCAAATGAGGTTCGATGAGATCGATGGCCCGATAGAGCCGCACGTACTTATCCATAAACTTGTTCGTGCCGGGTGAATACCAGCGGACTTTCGCCTCGAGAGGGACCGGCCGGTACGACTCATCAAAGAGATAGGTGAACTCTCGTTTAGCGCCGATCCAAGCGGCAACCTCGTCCACGTTCGGCATCGTGGCACTGAGCGCGATGATCCGCACATCACCGTTGGTAATGCGCTTCATCCTCGTAATCAGCGCCTCAAGAACGCCGCCTCTCTCGTCAGAGTCCAGCAAATGTACCTCATCAATGACGATGACCGAGACTGCTCGGACAAACGGGTGTGTCGTGCTGTACTTCCTACTCGCCGAATCCCACTTTTCAGGAGTCGAAATGATGATGTCGGCGCTTTTTACCTTCGGCGGTTCAAGTTCCCGCTCACCGGAGACAACGTACACTTTAAATCCAAGCGGATGAAACAGCGACTGCCACTCGGCTTCTTTCTCGTTGGTGAGAGCTCTGAGCGGAGCCAGATAGAGTATCTTACCTCTCATCTGCTTTGGTTTCACCAGCTCTCGTCACCATGGCAAGCTCAGCGAGGACAGTCTTGCCAGAAGCTGTTGGCGCGGCTACAACAATGTGGTCATCCGACTGGAGGAGACTGGGGAGTACCTCTGATTGCATTCGATTAAAGTGCTCATATGGAAAGAGCTTTAAAAAACGTGCATCGATCGAATCTGTGACGGAGACCATGGCCTTTTTACCTAGCTACACACAAACACCTATCTTAGAGAACAGTATTTTAAGCTATGCATTACAGGTATAAAAGTAATATCCGTTCCATAGTTATGTGGTGAAGGAAGAGACGTGTGAAAGATGGACGCCCAGCTAAAAGACGATAAGGTAGTGCTTCAAAAAGGAGCGATTGAAGAACTCTACAACTACGGGTACTATGGTCGGCTGCGGGGTGAAACGCTCGAACTCTCACTCGTCGAGGCTGCATTCTTACTTGAGCGCGAAAAGTTAGACGTGGGGGTCACCTTTAAGGAGTTCTTCATACGCTCCTCCGTCATTCAACCGTACTTTGAGTTAAAATACCTCGTATATAGAGATCTTCGAGAGCGGGGTTACTATGTACAGCCGAGCATAACAGACTTCAGAGTGTATCCGCGTGGAGGAAGACCAGGCGAAACTCCGGCGTCTACGTACGTCTATGTCATGTCCGAAAGGATTCCAGTCCCGTTTATTGACATACTTGATAAGGTAAAAATCGCACAAAACCTCAGAAAGAAGATGATGCTCGCGATTGTTGACGAGGAGAGCGACCTTACGTATTACGAAGTGAAATCTGTGTCTATGCAAGGGACAATGCCGCCATTTGCCGTAAACCTATCCAACGCTGATGCTACATTCCTCGAAGACAGAGTGATATTGTGGGATGAGCGATCATCAAAGGCGTTATTTGAAAATGGCTTTTTTGGAAAGCTCATAGACAGCAACAGACTCCAAATTTCCCTTGTTGAATGTGCATACCTCATCACAAAGGGTTTACGAGTAGACGATGGGGCGACAGGCAAGACGTTCAGCTTGAAGCAATTTACGCGACGGGCGATGTCAATAGAACCCGATTTTATGGAAAAACTTGAAGTATACGGAGATCTCAGGGAAAGGGGGTTTGTCGTCAAGACCGGCTTTAAGTTTGGAGGTCACTTTAGAGTATATACCGAGGTCAGAGACATCAAGAGCATGCCGCACTCAAAATACCTCGTCCATTCCCTACCAGAAGGCTACATCGTTAAACTCCCTGAACTTTCGCGAGGCATAAGGCTTGCGCACGGAGTAAGAAAACGTATGATATTTGCTTATTCACAAGATAATAGACTCCAATATGTCGATATCGGGAGGGCTAAACCTTAATGCTCGAATATATCAACGGAAGGAAAAACCGAGATAAGATTAAGGGTGCCTTAACGTTAATGTTACGAAGCATCTCATAAAATATGCGAAAGCACTGTTCGTAACAAATCTGTAGTTTATTCTAACAGCAAGCGATTCTTAGAGTAACTTACTAAACAGACGGATCAAAAAAGATGACTGAGGACGAATTTATTGTAACGCCCTGGGAAGTAGAGGGTCACGTAGACTATAACAAGCTGATGACCCTTTTCGGGACCGAACCTATTGACGGGCAGCTACTACAGAGGTTTGAGCGACTCACAGGGTCGATTCACCCAATGCTGCGGCGTTCTGTCTTCTTTTCACATAGAGATCTAAACTGGCTTCTGGACAAATATGAAGCGGGTGAGAAGTTCGCGCTATATACGGGAAGAGGTCCGTCAGGACACACGCACCTCGGCCACCTGATGCCTTGGATTTTCACGAGATACCTGCAGGATGCATTCGATGTAAACCTCTACTTCCAGATGACAGATGATGAAAAGTTCCTACAAAAAGATGCACTAAGTCTGAATGAGACGAGGTACTTCTCGTATGACAATGCATTAGATGTGATTGCGCTAGGCTTTGATCCAAAGAAGACGACGATATTCCTCAACACTGAATACGCAAAGACACTTTACCCTCTCGCCCTCGAGGTAGCAAAGCGGGTGACGTTCTCAGCTGCGCGCGCGGTCTTTGGATTCAACAACAGCACCAACATAGGGATGATCTTCTTCACTAGCATGCAGTCAGCCCCTGTATTTCTCCCGTCGATTATTGAGGGAAGAAGAGTCCCCATTCTCATTCCTTGCGCCATCGATCAAGATCCGCATTTCAGGGTTACGAGGGATGTAGCAGCAAAAATTGGTTACTATAAGCCAGCTTTAATTCACAGCAGATTTTTCCCGAGCTTACTCGGCCTCGATAAGATGTCAGCCTCCATACCTGAAACAAGCATCTTCACAACGGATACCTCGAAAGAGGCGAAGGAGAAGATCGCCAATGCGTTTACCGGCGGACGGACAACAGTGCAGGAGCAGAAGCTGCTTGGCGGAGCCCCGGATATCTGTGCGGTATACCAGTACTCGTTCTACCTCTTTGAAGAAGACGATACTCGTGCGCGTGAGCTCAGAGAAGAGTGTCTGAGGGGAGAGCGAATCTGCGGCCTTTGCAAGCAAGAACTCGCGGACAAGGTGGTAGCGTTCCTCGAACGCCATCAGGCGGAACGGGAGAGAGCAAAAGATCGTATCGAGGATTTCATAGTTCGCGACTGACTATTGAGAAATGACGATAGCTGTTTCATCTTGTAAAGGCATGTTAAAAAAATTGTTAGCACCTCTGTCGTTAAAGGAAAAATTAATTTGGGCAGCCAAACTCAACAATCCTTATTTTTTGAATTGTTACCTTTATTGCGGCCATCAAGGCAAGTGCGGCAATCCTAGTGTCTATGCTAGTTTCTTATGACAGAACCACCAGTCGTAGCATTCGGCCATCTTAGCCCGTTCTTTTGCTGTCTTCTCATCGCGTGGCGGCGGTATTATCACATCATCTCCTATCAACTCGTTGTTCGGCCAATTTGCGGGCATTGCGACGTTATTTATATCTGAAACTTGTAACGCTTTTACTGCCCTCAATATTTCGTCCATATTCCTCCCGACCTCTTGTGGATAGTAGATCATGAGTCTGATTATTCCCTTATCATCGACGACGAATACCGCTCGAACCGTATTCGACCCTTTTCCTGGGTGGATCATTCCAAGCATCGCTGCAACCTTGCCTGTGTCCGCAATTATCGGAAAGGGAACTTCTACGCCTAGTTTGTCGTTAATCCATTCCGTCCATTTCATGTGGGAGAAGACTTGATCAACCGAGAGTCCTATCAACTCGCAGTTGAGCTTTTTAAACTCCTCGTATCGTTTTGCAAAAGAAAAAAATTCTGTTGTACATACCGGCGTGAAATCGGCCGGATGACTAAACAGAACAAACCACTTGCCTGAAAAATTAACAGGTAGTTTCATCATTCCACGAGTCGTCTGAACTTCTATCTCTGGAAATTTATCACCAATTAACGGGATTCCTCTTTCCACTTCCGTCATAATGTGCTCCTCCTCAATTAACGTTTTAGTTGCTTTATAGTAGGTTTCAAGATACTTAGTTTTTTCACACGTGTGAGGAGTTGCGTCTATCAGCCTATACAGTTTTTACATTAAACATTTTAATATCTTGGCGATCCCGTAAAAATAAAAGAAATGCGCGATGCATTCATTCGTAAAGTGTACTAATTGACTAACGTTGACGTGATAGAAAGAGTCAACGCGCATGAGATAGCAAAAAACTGGGCTACGACGAAATTACACTGAGAGGCATAAGTAGTGCATTTCCGAAATAGAAGGTGCATTAAGAGCGGAGGTATCTGTCTGGCATTAAGAAATTAGTATTACCAGGGTGAAAATAAAAACCTCACACGGTGACTAACGAAATTAATTGAAATGAATCCTTTACAGTTAAATGGGAAATACTGACGCGATATATCACGGGGCGTAATCGTTTCATCTCGCTAAGGAATAAAAGCCATTTTTACAAAAATTCATTTATTAATAAAACGATGAGTCGTTCCGGTCAGACAATGCGTTTTTGTCAACATGCCCATATTTATGCATCTAAATAAATGGATGTTGCCCTATAATAGACAGTTAATGCTAAATATCAACAACAAATTGTAAATGGTGGACGAATTAGTAATTGAAATATCAATAGTAAGTATATTCTAGGCACGTTATTTATGGTGACTCTTTCAAGAAATGATTGGCTGGTTTTAAAAGCACTTAAACAATATAAAAAGGCGGTTCCTGAAGTAGTTGCAAGAGCAACAGGGCTCAAAGTTGAAGCCGTCTTACAGTCGGCACAGATCCTTAAAGAGGCCGGCTTTGCCGATATTCAAGAACAAATAGACTTCGTGTACGAGCTTACTGATGAGGGTAGAAACTATGCAGAACAGGGTCTGCTGGAGCGACAAGTCCACGATTATCTAGAGATAAATGGGCCTACTAAACTTTCGGATCTAAAGAGGATTTTCCCTGCCGTAAATATTGCCATTGGATGGCTGAAGCGAAGAAACTGGGCGTCCATAACAAAGATCGATAACGATTCTGTTTTAACACCAGAAACGGCAACAGAGGCAATCGAAGAGAAGCTTTTGAGTGATGTGAAGTTCGAAAAGAACTTTAGAATCGAAGATATTTTTATACTACCTCCTTGTGAAGCGACACAGGCCGTTGCGCTGATCATCAAGCGTCACCTAGCAACGACACGGGAAGTTAAATCCCGAAATATAGTCATCACAAGCCTCGGTGAAAAAGCTGAGTTCAAAGAAGAATTTGAAGTTGAACGGGATGTTGCCGATCTAACGCCTGAACTCATTCGGACAGGAGCATGGAAAGGGCGGTTAAAGCATTATGACGTAAAAGCAGAAACTTCGCCAATTTATCCGGGAAAGACTCATCCGTTGCGGCGGCTCATAGACGAGGTAAGAGAGATATTTATATCGATGGGGTTTACAGAATTCAAAGGGCCGATAGTAGAGAGCGAATTCCACAACTTCGATGTCCTTTTTATGCCACAGGATCATCCGGCAAGAGATGAGCAAGACACGTTCTATCTCGCTCGACCAGCTGCTCTAGAGCTTCCCACCGATCTTGCAAAGAGGGTCGGAAAGACCCATATTCTCGGCTGCGCCGGCTCAATAGGTTGGGGAGGGGAGTTCGACTTTGAAAGGTCGAAAAGAGCTGTCTTGAGAACACATACTACGGGATCGGCCTTTCGATATCTCACTCGACATCCAGAGCCTCCTGCGATGATATTCGGCGTCGACAGGGTATTCAGACGAGAGAGCATGGATTCGACTCATCTGCCGCAGTTCCACCAGTGTGAAGGGACGATACATGGTGAGAACCTAAGCCTCGCTGAGTTGCTTGGAGTGCTGAAAACCATATTTGAAAAGCTTGGATTTCACGAGGTCAGATTCAGGCCTGGGTATTTCCCCTTCACCGAGCCGAGCTTAGAAGGTGATATACTAGTAAACGGGAGGTGGATGGAGCTTGTCGGAGCGGGAGTCTTTAGGCCAGAAGTAACTCAACCGCTCGGGCTAAAAAGTGTACTAGGCTTCAGTATAGGCATTGAGAGGATAGCCATGTTTAGGCTGGGGATTAGCGACATTAGAGAGCTCTATCTGAATAACATAGACTGGCTAAGAGGGGTGGCCAGCACCACGTTTTGAGGTGAAAGAGTGCCTGTAGTCAAACTAAGCCGCGATGAACTTACAGAAATGGTGGGCTGTGACGCACAGAGGATCGTAGAAGTTCTCCCGATGCTCGGGGCGGATATTGAGTGTGTAAGCGATGAAATAGAGGTTGAGTTTTTCCCGAACAGACCGGACTTATTCAGCGTTGAGGGTGCTGCCCGTGCTGTTAGAGGTATGCTGGAGGTTGAACTCGGCCTTCCCACTTTTGGAACATCAGCATCTGGGGTGATAATCGAGGTCGATCAATCAGTTAATGGCGTGCGACCCTACGTGGTCTGCGGGGTCATAAAAGAGATCAACATTGACGATAACACACTCAAATCGCTCATCAATTTACAGGAGGATCTTCACTGGGGCATTGGCCGGAATCGAAAAAAGGCATCGATAGGCGTTCATGATATGTCAAAGATCGTGCCACCCTTTAGATACATGCTCGGAGACGCGGCGTTTGTGCCTCTCGACTTTACCGAACCATTGACTCCTTCAGAGATCTTACAAGCTCACCCAAAGGGTAGAGAATACGCGCATATTGTAGGGGACCATCACCCCTTAATTCTTGATAGCAAAGGGCAAGTCCTCTCATTTCCGCCGATAATAAACGGAGAGCTTACGCGGGTGACCGAAAATACGACGGATCTATTTATTGAGGTGACTGGTCTCGACTTAAGGGCGGTTGTGGACTGCCTGAACATTCTTGTAACAGCCCTACACGATAGGGGGACGAAAATCGAAACGGTCGACGTCGTGTATAAAGAGAAAAATGAAGTAATAAGAACTCCCGATACCGCCGAGATGATCTTCAATGTTAATAAAAACGACGTTGTAAGTCGAATTGGTGTACAAATGGACAACGATGTCATCTGTACACTCATTAAGTAGAATGAGGATCGGAGCGAAAATTGACGATGATGTCATAACTGCTTCAGTACCCTGCTATCGTACTGATATAATGCACCCCGTCGATATTATTGAAGATGTTGCAATCGGCTACGGCTACGACAAGATTGCGTTTTCCTATCCAAAACTTGGAACAATCGGTAAAAAACTGGAGGAGGAAAAAAGGTCAAGCCATGCTCGAGAGGTGATGAATGGATTAGGGTACCTAGAGGTTATAACGCTCATGCTGGCACCGAGTCAAGCTGATGCCGTGATAATAGAAAATCCGATTTTAGAAGAGCACATAAGCCTGAGAAAAAGGTTAATACCCGGATTAATAGAGATTTTAAGTTTCAATCAACACCGGGAATACCCGCAGAGGATTTATGAAGTTGGCGATGTGGTCACGCTGAAAGACAACGACAAAAACAAAGCCGAAGATGTACGAATCCTTGCGGGAGCCTCGACGCATATCGGCGCGAATTTCACCGAGGTAAAGGCAACCGTCAGCGCTGTACTGAGGGAGTTTAATATACCCTTTGAAATTGTTAAATCACATGATGGCATGTTTGTTGAGGGGAGACGTGCTGACATCATAATTAATGACAGAGCAATCGGCGTATTTGGGGAAGTAGACCCTGAAATATTGGTTCAAAACAAGTTAATATACCCAATCGCGGCGTTTGAGATGCGTTTATGATGTCATTTACGCCATTACGAATGATGTTTGTTTTTAAGAGCGACTTGATAAGACACTCATTAAACTTCATCAGCGCAAAGTCTAAATTTGAGCGCAGAAATCGTTCACTATGATGACGGGAAATACCTACCCTAATCCCTTCAACCATTTTATAGTCGGCGTAAATTACATGCCCGCGGGAGCATGGCTGTCAAATGTGGAGCGACTGGTCGGAAGCTGATATCGAGAGAGACTTCAAGGCGATAAAAGAACTAAATTTGAATACTGCACGCACTTTTTTGTTTTGGAATGACTTTCAACCGGCCCCCGACGTCGTTTCTCTGGATGCAGTCGAAAAGTTTGACAAAATGCTCGAGATAGCAAGAAAATATGGTTTAAAAGTGATACCTACGTTCTTTAAGGAGCATATGAGTGGCGAGAATTGGGACGTGCCTTGGAGGGGCGGGAGGAACATTTTTGATGATCCGTTCATGTTAAAATCGCAAATAGAGCTTGTGACGGTATTTCGCAAAAAGGTACTCAGGTAATGAGACGATACTATGCTGGGATCTTGCCAACGAACATGATAACATGGAAAGGCCTAGCAGTGAACATTCAGGCTGGTTATGGACACATATGCTGTACCGGGAGTTAAAAACCTTCGATCCGATGCACTTAGTCACCGTTGGAACCCACATCACATCGCTCGAAGAGGATAAGTTAAGACTCGATATGATCTCAGACTGATTTTTTGTTAAAAAAGTCCTTAGGTGTGTTAAAAAACTCGGCTTGTTTCGTTACTTATTTAACAAAGCCAAGAACTTAGAAAGCTTTATATAGGCTTAATAGGATTATTTTGGATTCAGAGGTCAAAAAATGGCAGGATTGCCGATTGCCCCTGTTGAGAGGATTATAAGAAAGGCCGGAGCTGACCGCATAAGCCAAGAAGCGTGTGATGCGCTCGCAAGCGTTATGGAGAGCTACTCTATCGACCTTTCTGAGAGGTCAGTTCAGCTTGCCAAGCACGCAAAGAGAAAAACGGTCCGCAGTGATGACGTAAGACTTGCAGCTCGGGGCTTCAACGAGTGAATGGACTTAAAAAAAATACAGGAAGAGATAAAATCGCGGTACGGACGACTTGATGAGTCCTCAGGCGCGATTTTTCTTTTATCAGTCCTTTTTGAAGAGTGTGGAGAACTTGCATCTGCGGTAAGGCGCAATAAGGATAACGCCGGTGAAGAAGTAGCTGACGTTGTATTTTGTGCCCTTTCTATTGCTAACTTAGTTGAAGCAGATATTGAATCATTAATATCAGATAAATATCTAAGACGGGACTTCAGAGACGTCACAAAAACCTGGAATGATCTTCCTTAATGAAATATACGTTGCTTAATATGTCAAAGTGTGGCTTGTTGAATCTCAGTGACGGAGAGAACAATTGGAATCCTTTGTGACAGTGCTTTGCCCACGTGCGCCTCTGAGTAAAGATTATTCTTGTTCTGCTTTTGCTTAATCTATTTCACCTTAACGAATGGATTCGTAGGGCGGGAGATTATATGTCAAACGATCTCGTGAAGTGAATTCCCTTATCCTTGACCTTGTCGATCGCGACTAAGTGACTTCTGCAAACGCTATGAGAGACTAAAGTGCGAGTGTTTGAATAACTGCAGGACCTTTAATTATCTCAAAGAGCAGGTGTGCGGCGGTGTACTTCGTGATTTTTATGAGCTTCTTCGATAAAGGGTTTTGAAAGTAGGGTGAAAGTAGGGTGAAAGTAGGGTAAAAAATAATAAATTGGTCAGATCAAAAGAGCGCAAGCCGATACGGGAGAGGACTATATGGCGTCTGTTCACGATTAATAAACGTCAATAAGAGACTTAATACACTAATAAGTGTTCAGCATGGAAGTGTTTTAGTTAGTGTAGTCAGACCAACCTGATTATGCCCGTAGCGATAGTGAAAAATATTGCGATTTTTTACATTGAAGGCTACACTAACTAATTTTGCGATACATGTTCCACACAAGAGTTTAGCTCCTCGTTTCTTCGCGCAAAAGACGGGCAACGCTTTTCTTTAAAGATGCCTACATTTTCAACAGAGATGATGATAAATGACCGATATCACGCTAAGCTATGCAATCGAACCAACTACTAGAGCTTTTCTCGAGGAGATCAATCGCAATCCTCCGCTCTACACACTCTCCGTCGAAGAAGCGCGCAAGGCATTTTCTGACTTACAAGCCGGTGACATAGCGAAGTTGCCCGCTGACATTGAAGACCATGACATTCCTGGAGGCCCAAAGGGCCAAGTTTCTATCAGAATCATTCGACCGAAAGGAACCACTCAAGCTCTACCGGTGATCATGTATTTCCATGGTGCTGGCTGGGTACTTGGTGATAAAGATGCATTCGATCGGCTCGTCCGGGAGATTGCGAACGGCTCCAACGCAGCAGTTGTTTTTGTTGATTACACGCACTCCCCCGAGGCTAAGTACCCCACCGCAATCGAGGAGGCCTACGCTGCGACAAAGTACGTCTCGGAACACGGCAAAACCTTCAACCTCGACTCGTCCCGGTTGGCGGTCGCGGGGGACAGCGTTGGCGGGAACATGGCAGCTGTTGTTACCCTCCTAGCAAAAGAACGGCGAGGGCCTAAAATTGATTTCCAAGTGCTCTTTTATCCAGTGACTGATGCCAATTTCGATACTTCGTCATATCACGAGTTCGCCACTGGTCACTTCCTCACCAGAGAGGCGATGAAGTGGTTCTGGAACCATTATTTGCCCGACGAAGAAGAACGGAAGCGCCTAACGGCGTCTCCGCTGCGAGCTTCGATCGACCAACTAAAAGGTTTGCCACCAGCATTGGTCATCAACGGTGAGTTCGACGTACTTCGTGACGATGGTGAAGCGTATGCTCACAAGTTGAACGAAGCAGGCGTCCGCGTTACGGCTGTTCGTTTTTTAGGAACAATCCACGACTTCGTGCTGCTCAATGCAATTACGGAGACGCCAGCCCCTAGGAGCGCGATTGCACTGGCCAACCGACAACCTTCAAAAAGCTTTCAGAAAACTCTTAGCCAAGCGATCTTCGACTCAGCTAGTGCCGTTAAGGTAGCGCTCAACGGTAAAATACGTGGTACCACAGGAATTTCATAGCGACAGCTTTTTTAAACGTATGAGTATGAATATCCACGCCGGCACGATTTCCGTAACCCTTTAAAACGAGTATCAGCGACGCACGAAGTAATCGCGCCGATAGAGAAATATATCAAGACATTCGTTTTAAACCCATATATCCAGTCGACCCTACTTTACAGTGATGACTATTAAACTAATCATCACAGTCGTTTAAAAGAGAGATTGCTCATTAGGTGGTACATTATGACATTGATCGACCTTGCAAAAAGAGGCACAATAACTGATGAGATGAACACCGTCGCATCGGAAGAGGGCGTGACGCCAGAGTTCATCTGTCGGGGCATCGCAAACGGCAGAATCGTGATTCCCATAAGCCCATACCGGGAGACGAGACCAGTCGGAATAGGAAAGGGGCTCAGGACCAAGGTGAACGCGTCAGTGGGCACTTCTTCAGACATCGTGGACGTTGAAATGGAGGTGGAGAAGACAAGGATTGCTGAAAAAGCAGGCGCTGATACGATAATGGAGCTTTCAACTGGTGGTGACTTCTACGAGATACGAAAGCGGGTTGTAGAGGCGACTTCACTTTCTGTTGGGAGCGTCCCTCTGTACCAGGCGTTTATCGAAGCTGCGAACACGTCTGGTTCTATCATCGATATGCGGGAGGATGACCTCTTCAGGATAACCGAAGAGCAGGCGAAACTCGGCACCAACTTCATGGCAATTCATACTGGCATAAACTGGGTGACGCTTGACAGGCTCAAGGCCCAGGGGCGACACGGTGGGCTCTGCTCTCGAGGTGGTGCTTTGATGTCAGCGTGGATGGTGCACAATGAAAAGGAAAACCCGTTGTATAGTGAGTTCGACTACCTTCTCGAAATACTAAAGCGCCACGAAGTGACGCTAAGCATGGGAAACGGCATGCGGGCAGGAGCGGTGCACGACTCTACGGATAGAGCGCAGATTCAAGAGCTCATCATAAATAGCGAGCTTTCAGATAAGGCGCACGAGTTCGGGGTTCAAACAATAATAGAGGGACCAGGTCACATACCCGTTGATGAGATTGAAGCGAATGTGCTCCTGCAGAAGAGGTTGAGCGGAGAGAAGCCATTTTATATGCTGGGGCCACTCGTCACTGACATAGCGCCAGGGTATGATAACATAGTTTCGGCAATTGGCGCTGCACTTTCGTCTTCCTATGGGGCTGATTTCATTTGCTATGTGACTCCGGCAGAGCACCTCGCGCTTCCTTATCCTGAAGATGTAAAGCAGGGCGTTATTAGCGCACGAATAGCTGCCCACGTCGGCGACATGGTAAAGCTCGGACGGAGAGACGCCGACCTTGAAATGGGACATGCACGAAAAGCCCTCGACTGGTCGAAGCAGTTCAATCTTGCCATCGATCCTGAAACTGCGATGCAAGTAAGGAGAGATCGAATGCCTTCAGATGTCAAGACGTCCACGATGTGCGGTGAGTTCTGCGCCTACAAGGTGGTGAAGAACTACTTTGAATTTTAGAGTTTCCTAAGATGGATGGTACGGGTGAGGTCGTACCATTTAGGGTGCCTATCAGTTGTAGCTCGTAACTTTTAAAAGCGCATCTCTTTGCGCTATTTCCTTAAATATTGTGCCAGCCCTCCTGATAGCCAGAGATAGCCTCGAAAGTTATGCCTTTTTCACGAAAAAAATAACGGCGAGGAAATATTCTCATTTCGGTAATCGGACCGCGTAGATTACGGAAGTAATCACGCCGACGAGATCTTGCCATTTTGATAAATTGTACGTCATAATCTGCTGGAGGTGTTTTGCATGCGAAGTGCACAGGAAGTCACAACAACTGTTATAAATTGTGGTATACCAATTGGTTAGCCGATCACGATGATGTGGCTTGGGGCTATTATTGACTACCCTCCTTCACTCCCACGCGTATCTCACTTACTACGGCAGATCGCGTTTTCATAAAGTACGCGGCTGCCACACGAGGGCGGATACATTGAACGGAATTATCCCGACACTATCGGTGCCGATTTTGATGGCCGCATTGGTCATGACGGCTGGGTGCCTCGGGATGCTGCCCGGCACCGCTAAAACGCCGCTGAAAGTGTTCCATGCGGGGAGCCTCTCAAAACCGTTTGACGATATCGAGAAGGCATTTGAAACAGAACATCCTGATGTCGATGTGCAGCGAGAGGCTGCAGGGAGCGTCGAGACGGTCAAGAAGGTATCAGAACTCAATCAATCCGCTGACGTCGTTGCCACAGCAGATTGGGGGGCGATAGACACCTATTTGTATGGCAATGTTACCGACTGGTATGCAGCGTTTGCCACCAACTCGATGGTGATAATGTATACCAACAGCAGCAAATACGCGAACGAAATCACCACCGACAACTGGTACCGCATTGTAACAAGACCAGATGTACAGGTGGGGAGATCGAACCCAGATATCGATCCAAATGGGTACCGAACGCTGATGGTGTGGAAGCTCGCAGAGAAGTATTATAACGAGCCAGGGTTGTCCGAGCGGTTGTTGGCACGAGCTCCTGAGCGGTTTATGCGCGAAGAAGAAGTTGGCTTAAGTGGCGCGCTATCGTCAGGACAGATTGACTACGCATGGAACTACAAATCAGTCGCGATACAGCAGGGGTTCCGTTATGTAGAGCTCGCGCCGCAGATCAACCTCGCTGACCCTCACTATGAACGCTTTTACGAAACCGTCAACGTGACATCGTCAGGAAGGCAGGTGAACGGATCAGTCATTGAGTACGGCATTACGATCCCGAAGAATGCGGAACACCCAGACCTGGCGGCGCAGTTTGTCGAGTTCGTGTTAGGGCCGAAAGGTTCGAAAATTATCGAAGCGAATGGTCAAACGATGCTTACACCTGTACAGACTAAAGGGAACGTCCCGGAGTGGCTGAAGCAATTTGGTGGTGGTAGCCATTCCTTGTCCTATTTTCCATGAGACTACAGTCATTTTTATGAGCAGTAGACTAGCACTCGCTTCTATTATACACTTCTCGCAGGTCTTCGTCTTTGAATTGCAGGTACACTTGGATGGTGTTCAAGTTAGTGTAACCCAACAGCAGCCGCACCCTGCAGATGTCAACCCCGGACCTGACTAAATGGATGGCAAACGAATGCCGAAACGTGTGGGGGTGGATAGCACCGTTGACTCCAGCGATGTTACCATATTTCTTAACGATGTTCCACACCTGCACGCTTCAGAGGCTAAATACTGCCCGATCCTCGGGATGTTTTGCGTAGAAATGTCGACGTGAGCTTGCGAAAACCGGCGTCCTAGCACCTATGAAGGCATTATCTCTCAGATAGAACCTCGGAAGGAACGTCACCTTCGATGTTTTTAACGATTTCCTACGGGTCGTGGCTCGTGCCGTGTGCAAAGACTTGGGATGTTTTTGCTGTTATGTTCGAATATTTAGATTATTCTGATTTATCAGAAAATTATAAATATTCTCGTGACAATGTCTTCTTTGACCCTTATGGAGGAGGTCTCTACACTATGGTTAACACGGATAAACCTGGGGTATGCTGCCCCCCCGCTGATATAACGCTCAGCTGTTGCAAAGTTGAAGCCATCGTCAGCGTCGATGAGCGGGGACAGATGGTGCTTCCCAAAGAGCTACGAGAGTGGGCGCACATCCGGACTGGGGAGAAACTCGCGGTGGTAAGTTGGGAGAAGGACGGGAGTATCTCATGCATTTCTCTTATTAAAGCTGAGGATCTTACCGAGATGGTGAAGAACATGCTGGGGCCCGTAATGAAAGAAATACTGTAACGTGAGTATGCGAAAAAAAGGATGGATCAAGATGAAAACAATAAGACATGGACATAGGAGGAGTGAGTTATGAATAATGAAGAGATAAAACGCGTGGTAAGAGAGGGCTATGCCAAGGTTGCAAAAGAGGAAAAAGTGTTTTCTGTTCCTCTTCGTTCGTGCTGCGGGGGTGCATCACTTGCTGAGGAAATTGGCAGGAAGATCGGCTATACCGAACAAGACCTTGCGGCAGCGCCTGAAGGAGCAAACCTCGGCCTTGGTTGTGGAAATCCAGTTGCGCTTGCTTCTTTACAAGAAGGCGACATAGTTCTTGACCTCGGCTCAGGGGCCGGATTTGATTGTTTCCTTGCTTCGCAGCGCGTTGGCACGAATGGAAGGGTGATTGGCGTTGATATGACGCCTGAGATGATTGCAAAAGCACGAGAGAATGCACAAAAAAGTAATTACAACAACGTTGAATTCAGGCTTGGGGAAATAGAGCACCTTCCAGTTGCTGATAATTCTGTTGACGTCACCATCTCAAATTGCGTGATCAATCTGGTGCCAGACAAACGAAGTGCCTTTGTGGAGATATTCAGAGTGCTCAAGCCCGGAGGCAGGCTCATGATCTCGGATATCGTGTTGTTACAGGAGCTCCCAGACGTCATAAAGAACTCAGCTGCGGCGTATGTCGGCTGTATTTCAGGAGCACTCATGAAGGACGACTACCTCACGACCATGCGGGAGGCGGGATTCGCAGAGGTGCAGATCGTTGAGGAGACCCTCTTCCCAATAGAATGTATGGCGAATGATGCGACGGCGCAGGCTATTGTGAAGGATGCAGCACTACCCCCAGAACGAATAAAAGAACTTGAGCATTCTGTAGTGAGCATTAAAGTACGTGCGGTTAAGCCTTAGCGTTGCAAAGAGAATGAGACATTTCTGTGCACGTATTGAATATTCACGTGGTGAGCGCACCTCTGATTTTTTCATCGGTCACGTACTGCCGTATGAGCCCCGCAGCGAACGTGACGAGCAAGAATAATGGAATGAGCACGATGATGAGGTGGAGGAAGTAGTTTCCTGATTGCAGTAACTGGACTTCAAAACTCATAGTATGGTTCACCTGCCGTTTCACGTGCAGATGAGGAGCGCTCACTTACTTTTTCGCGGCGTCTTCTTCAAGTGAGATAATCTCGTACGAGGAGCACGCACATTTCTTCTTTGGCGCCTTGCCCTTCTTGTCATCCTTCTTTGGATCTTTGGCACGGGAAAAAAGTTTCATGGTATCGTTCACGTCTGTTTTTTATGATTATAAATACATATGAACAATTATAAATATGTTAAGAATAATATATAAGCATATCAATTAAGAGTGTTTGTTTCACGGGAGACAAGAAATGGCAGAAGATCATTCGATTGAACAAATACCCACGACGTACCTAGTAGCCTGTTCCGGAGCCTGCTCTAACTTGGGGCAGCTGAGCGCGAGAGTCCTCCTCGGCCTTGCTCGGGAAGGGTTTGGACAACCTTTTTGCCTCGCGGGACTCGCTGCCCACTCGCCCGGGTTCCTTAAACGGGGAAGACAGGGTAGGTTCATCGTCATTGATGGATGTCCCCAGCAATGCGCCCTCAAGACGGTGGAGCACGTGGGATTCAACGCTGCGAGAGCAGTAGTGATCGCACAGCTCGGCGTTGAAAAATCAGGGGACCTCGAAATCCCGCAAGAAGAGCTTGTAAGAGTGCTAGCGCGTGCGAAAGAGGAGCTTGCAAAAAGAGGACGGGACTAATGGAAATGGACATCGAACAACGGCGCCAAAGCGTGGTGCAAACCCACACCCAGTTCTACCGGCTGATCCTCGCTCTTGGCGAGGCGTTTGGACTTGATCAAGTCCTCGAGGTAGTGGCGAGGTGGCGCTTTGACGAGGGCAAACGGATCGGGGAGATGCTGAAGGAAGAGCTGGGAATTACTGGAGACACGCCCGAGGACTTTTTGAAAATATGGCAAGAGCACGGAAAACAGGTTGGAATTGAGGCAGAGATCCTAAAAGACGAGGATGGGAATATTATATTCCGTCATCGCCGGGTTCTGCCCGTGCCTGACTGCCATTGGCAAGACCAAGGCCCCATGGGAGAAAATATGTCCCACGTGGGGGTGGCCGTACATCGAAGGGATTCTACACGCAGTCAATCCTAGGCTGAAGCTCATCCCCCCTTCGGAGCTCACGTGGCGCGCCAAGGGACACAAATTCTGCGACCACGTGCTGGTGCTAAGCCCTTAAGACTGTTTATTGGTGTTTGAGATACTTAGAGTGGCGAACAGATCTCACCTGATTGAGGTGGTATGAAGTGGTAACGCTTGTTTCCTTAGAGGAGAGAGCCGGAAAGATCCGCGTGTGGGCAGAGAAGTATGCAGAGCGGAGGGGCTATAAATTAAACCCCGATGAAGATAGAGTTGCTGAAGTGATACAAGGTCTTGCGGTAAGAGAGGAGAAATTCGGCAAACGCTATTGCCCTTGTAGGATAATAACCGGCAACGACGTTGAAGATCGAAAGATCATATGCCCGTGCATTTACCATACGGATGAGATTGAGAGCGAGGGAGCGTGCCACTGTAGACTTTTTTGTACGCTTCTATCCGCACAAATCCTCACGGTTTTGTTGAATTACAATTTATAAACGGTCACGTAGTAGCGCAGAAGCCCAAACCTTAAATGCGACTTAATATATATGTATAAATGTTCATATATTGTTCATATATATTTGTGATAAGAAGTGAGCGTGTGTTGACACTCCTCACCATTTACAATTACATAAACGCCACAGGAAGGCGTGCATAAGCCGCCGGGGGGTTGTCATGGCAAAAAAAGAGTTGATCATATACGAAGGTGCACTGTGTTGTTCCACAGGAATTTGCGGTCCAGAACCGGATAAGGAGCTCATAGAATTTAATGAAACGCTCCAGAAAGTGCAGCGTGAATTTAGTGACGTGAGCGTCGTGCGGGCAAGCATATCCTTTAACATCAATATGTTTCTCGAAAAGAACGAGATCATTGAATTGGTCAAAGAAAACGGGCCGAACATTCTCCCTATTACGACGATTAATGGGAAAATAATTGCACAACAGCGGTACTCACCATATGCTGAACTGAAAAAGGCCCTTGGAGAGTATGATGTGGGAACATGGACGAGGTGCTGTTGACCGTTGTGCTTGCAATCGGCCGATCTTTCACTCTTAAAGGCAACCGTAAGAGGATTGCTTGCAGAAAAAAAAACTGAGAAAGGAGAACGAAAATGACAGAAGAGAAGCAAATGACTGTTGAGGAAATCCTTAAGATGATGGAAAAGGCGTTGGGGGAGGAGCCGAAGCCCATGGTGCTGATGTCAAAGCTTGTCCCCGAGTGGATTCCGAGGCAAGCCCAGGAGCGCAAGTTTGTAATGGAGCAACTAAATCATATTCCATCCAAATACAAACATCTCATCACGATTGCTGCTTCGGCGGCTGTCGGTTGTCATCTTTGTACCGAGACGTTCATCAAGATTGCCCGTCGCGCCGGAGTAACCAAAGAGGAAATCGCGGAGGCAATCCTTGCAACCCGGTTCGCTCCGGCCTCCACCACTTTTGCTACGGCGGTTGAGGGAATGGAATTTTTAACCTCCAAGGAGTGAGGGAAATGGACGAATAAAACAACACTGAAAATTCAAAAAATTATGAGGTAAACTGTGGTCCCAGATATTTTACAAGAAGCTGTTAATTACTTAACATACGTGTTGATGGGTTTAGACCCTGCATCTCAGTTAGGCAGTGCAATTAACTTCTTCATCTATGACACCATAAAAATTTTAATCCTATTAACTGTAATAATATTCGCTATAGCCTTCTTCAGGAGTTATATCTCACCTCTAAAGGTGAGAAAAGCTTTAGGTAAAAGAAATGAGTATATTGGGAATGTAATAGCTGCTTTAATAGGCATTATCACACCTTTCTGTTCTTGCTCGGCAGTGCCGCTCTTCATAGGATTCGTAGAATCAGGAGTGCCATTGGGAGTGACTTTTTCCTTTCTAATTTCTTCCCCTATGGTGAATGAAATCGCCATTATCTTATTGTGGGGTATGGTGGGATGGCAAATAACAGCCATTTACATTATATCCGGACTCTTCATTGCCATAATAGCTGGTATAATTATTGGAAAGCTTAAATTGGAGGGTGAAGTGGAGAGCTATGTTTATGAGATGATCGAAAAAATAAAAGCGGCGGAAGCATCAGGAATGACTCTAGAAGAGGATAAACAGACCTTAAAAGAACGTGCCCTCTCCTCAAGAGATTACACCACAGATCTATTGAAAAGGATCACGCCTTATGTCGTATTAGCAATTGGAATAGGTGCGATTATACATGGATATGTTCCCTCAGATTTCCTCGTCACCTATGCTGGTGCAAATAATCCTTTAGGGGTACCCATAGCAGTATTGATCGGAATACCTCTATATTCAAATGCTGCAGGGATCATCCCATTGGTTGCAGTCCTTATCGATAAGGGAATACCTCTTGGAACTGCTTTAGCATTTATGATGGCAGTAACTGCATTATCCCTGCCAGAAATGATTATACTCAGAAAAGTGTTGAAACCTAAACTCCTGGCAATTTTTATAGCCATATTGGCAGTGTCCATAACTGCCATTGGCTACTTATTCAATGCTATAACATAAAATAACAGGATCTTTCTGCTGAAAGAATTTGGATTTCTTTCTTTATTTTTTTACATTTTGGCTTTAGCTTTAATCCATTTTTTTATTTCTTCCACAGACGGAATCCTTCCCATGGACTTTATTTCTCCATCTATTGCTAATCCAGGAGTTTGAGTTATTCCAGCTTCCAGTATCTGGTCAATTTCCTGAATTTGCGTGATTTCAGCATCTAAACCAATTTCTTTTACAGCTTTTTTAGTATTTTTTTCTAGACTTTGGCAGTTTGCGCATCCCGGTCCATATACCGCTATTTTCATGTAATCACCTCTGACTTGATATCAACATTTAACATTCAAAATAATGAATTTTACCCTCTTTGAATCTTTATAAGACGATTTTCCAAGCGTCTATGTGCAAAATTTATTGCTTCTTCAAATGCATCTCGATGACCCTGATACCCTTTCTTTTTACATTCCTGGTTGCAGTGAAAATGCCCAACACAGATTTAAAACCCCCATGTTCACAATCCCCCTTCTTGATCACGAGCCTAAAGGCTTGGATAATCTCAGGCTATTGGGACGCACTATTTTTGCCAGTTGACAAGCTCAATGGTCGCCTTTTATTACAACTGCTAGACTCTCAGTTCAAAGAGTCTGACCGCTGTCTGGTGAGGCGCTCTGTCAGCCTCTTTCGTTCTCACACGGCTCCCTCCCCGGGAGAGCAACACACGGCCGTCACAACACCTAACACGATACCGTCGGAATTGATGCACGTGCTCAACACTCGTTTAATGTGCCACGCAGTCGTTCGCATGTAGAGTGATTTTGTAGAGTGATTTTTCAATTCCACAGAGGGCGGTATAGAAATCCATAAAAAGTGAAATCGAATCCATGCATGATAACCTCTAAATGCTCAAATTTGCAGAAAGCAGGCAATATATTTATTAGTTCAGTGCTCATTACACGTGTCTATTTAACAGGAGGTAAGAATCTGAAACGACTTTTTTTAGCCACAATGACGATCGCTATATTGTTGGCAACGGTGCTCCTCGCGGGATGTATCACATCAACAACGCAAAATAATACCACGATGAGCGATGCATCTAAGACGGCTCCTGTGTCTGCTCCATCAACTGCTCCAATCTTTGCGTCGACATTTCCCTTCTCAGCCAATCAGCTGAGGACTGAACTCATCCTTGTTGCTCCCGCAACTGCAAAGGCCGGCGAAGAGATTCCAGTCTCCGGAACTCTAAGTTGTGTCACCTGCAAAAAAGTAGGCATTAGTGGCGCGCTTATTTATGACCAACAGTGGAATCCAGACATCAGCAAATGGATTACCTTCGGAGGTGCATACACTACCGATGAGAAAGGCATCTTCCATCATAATTTTACGGCACACGCTGCAGGCACGTATTACTTCAGAGTCACCTTCGATGGTGACAGCCAATACACGCGTGCAGCAAGCAATGTGGTAACAGTGACAGTTAATTAGCGTTAACAGCTAACGAATGACATCCCTTAGCCATGCAATTACTTCCATCTTGGGACGCACTATTTTTGCCAGTCGTTAGCATGTGGAGTGATTTTTCAATTCCACAGAGGGCAGTATAGAAATCCATAAAAAGTGAAGAATTAATTAAAAACAGAATAAATTGAACAATATGGAGGAGGTACACACGTGACTGAAAGATCTACCGGCGAAGCGGAAACAACACTCATTTTTGCGTGTTCTGGAGCATCAAACCTCGGGCAGCTCTCCAACATCGCGGCGATGGTGCTTCATGAAGAAGGATGCGGACGGTTTTACTGTCTTGCAGCAATTGGAGGGGAAGTAGCTGAAAAGATGGTCCTTTCGCAAGAGGCGGATGTCCGGATCGTTATTGACGGATGTAACGCTGCGTGCGGGAAGGCAATCCTCGAGCGGGTGGGGCTACCTGTGGATCACCACACAGTATTAAAACAGCTCGGCATAGAAAAGCAGAGCACCTTTTCCGTTTCTGACGGCGAAGTGGAACAAGTAGTTGCTGCCGTAAAACAGGATCTCGCTCAAGCGACAGCACATATTGACTGAGTTTCGTCAGTTGATGAGGAAATACGCCAAAAAGCACTTTTGTGGTAATCAACAAATTGTGACGTGAATTACATACCCCTCACGAAAGTGTAGCACGAAGGCGCCCGACATAGCGACTTTAGACCCCCTAGCGTAAAATTGGGAAAAAGGGAACGGAAGGGAACGCCCATCATATGAGCTCTTCCTATCCCATCGCGAAATAGGGTGTGTTGCTATAGAGCCAGCCATGGTACGCCTTGTTGTAGTACGCATATGTATTGTACAGTGCCCACTTTACATTGGGAGGAACGACCGCTGGTGAGAAGACAGTTATTGATCCTCCTGCAGGAACCTTTACCCAGCCGTTTCGCGTTGTAGTTAGCGCAGCGCCGTTGTACACATAGTGGCCAGCAGCAGTAGGTCCTTTAGCGTATCCATACGCAGTTGCCGCCGGCGTGTAGAATGTCGCATACGGTGCCACCCACACATCTGAGGTGCCAGTGTTTGCGATGTCCCACATGAGGTGACGTGGAGCTCCCGGCACTACTTGCACATTGGTGATAAACGCATAGGGGGTCAGCGAGGGCGCTGGCTTCGGTGGGTAGTATCTCTGTAACTCTGCAACGATCGACTCAAAGCCCAACTGTTTATAATTAGTCAGCGTCGGCCCTATGTCAAAAAAGACGTGAAAATGCGTAAATCCGACGTTGTTCGCGTAGCTCCAGTCGAGGAGTGCCTTGTACGTTGCAACATTGCGACAGTCATTCTCTGGACCCCACACGCCGGCAAGGATTCCCTGCTCCTTCCCGAGAGGGTAGGACTCGAGCGCTCCACGCTGTATGGCGGGTATTTGTCCTGTAACGAACGTCTCCCACGACATCTCGGAGGTGAAGGGATTCACGTGGAAATCCTTCCAGATCCCACAGTGATCGCAATTAAAAAAGGTAAATTTGGTAAAATAGTTACTTAAACAGTCAAGATCTCCCGAGCGTCCCCCTTCTGAGGCAACGTGCGTCCATCCAGCCCGTCTCCACATGTCGAACGCGCTGTGAAACGAGTGGATCGGTACTGACGTCTTGCCCGTCCAGATGACGCGTTCGACGTCTAAAATGGGGTACATCCCCATCTGCTTTATCTTCTGAAGTTCTTGCTGGTAGGGGGAAGCATCAGCGGCAATGAGGACAACAGTCGTGAAGCCTCTGTCTTTGAAGTATTCGATCGTGCCGTCCCAGATTTGCTTTGGTGAGAGCCCCACACGATACTCAATTTGCCGAGGAGACTGTGCAGCGTTAAACGATGCTGCCTCTGCTGATAGCAGCGGCGTCACCACCATCGGAAGCAGTGACACCGTCGCCATCAGCACGGTTGAAAACAGCCGTTTATTCATATTCATTGGAATTTATGTCTTATTATGAACATATATAAATATGTGAGGTCATATTCCACTCGACCGGATGTATCCCTCTAACGGTGTCTGCACTGAATTATACTGCCCCGCCAAGTAAAATAAAAGCGAATTCTGGTTACGACATCACTGTATCACATCACTATGCTGGAAGTAACGTCACCTTCAATAAGCTTGTTTATGATGTGTTAGGTGCTTTTTGAGCGATCGTGGCAAGGCTCACTCCATATAACAGCTGGGCAAGAGTGAGCAGTCCTTCACTCCGATATACGGTTGTATTAAAAAAACGTTGCGCTCTGCTCCCCTTTACCACCCTATTTGTTGCCCCTTGCGGGAAGTAGAATGTGGGGGTAAGACCTGCCCTTTCTATGCCGCGTACCCACTGTGGAAAGGTATAGAGGTGGGCATTTATTCCATGATGGTTTTCCTCACCGTTCTGCTTTTTGCGTTTGGTTACTTTTCTTAACACGCCAACGCACGGCTCATTGCACACAGCGAGGCGTCCGTCGGTTGACAAACATCTCGAGATCTCCTCAAGTACTCTCTCCAACTGTGCACTGTGATGAAGCGCTGCTGAAGAAAAGATGATGTCAAACGTCCCATCCTTAAAGGGTAACGCCTCGAGGTCTCCAAGAACGCGCTCAAAGTATACATTATCAGATGTAAAGTAGACATCTGCCGTCTCGAGGCCGATAAACTTTTTCACCGAAATGTCCAGTGCAACGCAGTCACAGCCTTTTCGCGCAAAGTTGCGCGTCGACCAACACCTCCCTGCCCCGACATCTAGTACCTTTTCATCTCCTTTCAGCTGCAAGTTGGTGAAAATCTGATCGAAGTTATCCGCGTACGGTCCCCAATAGCGAATGAGTTCAGCGCCATGTTGATTTGTAACCCCTCGCGGAGGCCTCGGCAATGCTGCTACGAATTCGTCTGAGCGTTCTGAATCTCCAATGAAGTCCTCCCACCCCTGTCGTTCTAACACGATATCTTCCCGTGGATTGGGGAGCAAATCCAGAATGCCGTTATGGACGGTGAACTCCTGTGCACACGTAGTACACGTCACTGTCCCTTCGCGTATTTCCCTGTTCTCTTCTTTTTCCTTCCCGTTTCTCTCCTCCCCCCTCGTTTTCGTGAGGTCAAACCGGTGTGAGCCGCATTGAGGGCACGTTATATAGCGCAAGAGTTGTTCTCTCATTATCCACCATTTACGAATCAAAAATCGCGTTTTCGCTGTGTTGACTCTAGAGAGGTATAGCCTAAGTCACGACGATAGTGACGTTGGTAAAAAAACCTCTTCACTGATCCTCCTACCTACTTGGTTCGAGCTCTCCACACCAGTAAGAGCGCTGCCAGTGCTGCCCAAACGAGTGCAAATCCGCCCGCAAATCCAGGGATCGCCGCGATGCCCCCGTGTTGGCTGTTGTCATTGTAGTGACTCACGGAGTTCTCTAAACCGCCGGAGCTGTTAGCATTTGTGGAAGATATGACGTTTTGCTCCGGCGCGGGGGTCAGCGTCGATTCTGCTTCTATTGCTCCATACTGTTCAACGGGTTTGACGAGCGGGAAGCCATCCCCGAGAGGGTATGCCGTGTCGCCTATGCCATTGCCGTCTCGATCAGCGCCCTTATAGTCCGAGTAGTAGTTGCCCATAGAGCTCACGTGAGTGGTCCCATTGTAAGTGTACACCAACTTTTGTGTGGAATTCAGGATGTTATTCTGGGGATTGACGATCGTGCTCGGCTCCTGTATGAAGTTGTTGAGGACTATCACGTTCCCTGATGCGTACCCTATGTAAATGCCGAGCTGTGCGTCCTTGCCTATCGTGTTTTGCGCAAGAACGTTATCTGAAGACTGGCGAAGGCGGACGCCAAACTGTTCGTTGGCATTGATACTGTTCCCTCGTATACTATTGTTTGTTGAGCTCCACAATGAAATGCCGAACACGTGGTTATTGCTGAGCACGTTATTGACAACGGTGTTGTACGCAGAGTTGGCCATGAAGATCCCATCGCCCAAGGCTGATCCGTTGGGCATCCCTCTCTCGTACATAGCTACGTTGTTGGAAATGGTATTGTAGGATGCATGGTCGAAGTAGACGCCGTACCCGTTGCTGGTGAGGTTGTTGCTGCTGACCTCACTCTGCGTGGTTTGGTAAAGATACACGCCCCGGATGTTCCCATACACTATGTTATTGACTACTGCGCACCGGGACGCGTGGTCGATCTTCACGCCGGAGCTGCCGCTCCCCCCGGTGATCGTAAAGCCCTCTATCCGTATATCGGTGCCGGTCAACAGAAACACATCATTACTCGGATTGGCGGCCGTGATTATGGTCGCTGCGGCGCCGTTAGAGGACTTAATGGTAAGGGGCTTGTTCACCACTACGTTTTCGCTATACGTCCCGGGAGACACCGTGATGGTGTCGCCTGGCGCGGCGGCAGTCACCGCCCCTTGAATGGTCTTGTAACTCCCTGCCTTCCCCACGGTGACACTAGCAGCGCTCGAGGGCAGTATCATTGCCCCTACGATTGAAAACACGTATAAAACTCGCAAGCACTGTTGAAACGAGCACCCCTTTTACCACTGCATCCTCGAAGAGTCATGTTCACACCTATACCGATCGATACAGCAGGTTTCACGTCTATATAAGCGTACATTAGTATGCTGTTATGAACATGTATAAATACGTTGAAATGTATACTCCACGCCAGAAGTATTTGTCGAAATAAACACATCCCACAAAACCAGAACACGAGCTGCGGTGAAAGAGGACCCGTGTAAATGCAACAATGACTACCAGGTCTTGAAGTGCAAACAGGGCAAATGTTTTGCAACAAAATGCGATGTATATGTATACAATTGCTTAAAAAACATGGTATTAATGAACAAACAAGCACTGAGCATAGGTGTCGTGATAATAGTAGTGTTGATAGCATCCGTAGCGGGATGCACCACAACAACTACTGAAAGCAATAGCACTCGAAGGCAGTAGTATGCGCAACAATACTCTAATAAGCAGTGCTCCGACCACCGTTGGAGCGACGGTTTATCCACCTGATAACTCAACTCTCTACACATACGGAAAGGTCTATCTTAGCGACTACTATGGCACCCATGACAAAATTGTGGAGATGTTTGCTTTATCCCAGTATCCAACCTGCCACCTATGGACGTACAAAAGTGCTGAAATAACATTGTACCAATCATCTGATTCTCCTGATGTCTGGATAGCTCCTTACTTAATATATTATTCAAAGATAGACGCGCCCCCTTACTACCAGAGAATCGGGCAGGATATAGCGGCATATTCTCTCCTAGGTGATAAGCCAATAGTATACGGTGATCTAGGATGGGTGCATATGACTCGAGGGGATGTGAAATATGTGTACACACAGAACTTTGTGCCGAACAGTGTGCATTGGATAGTCTATGGAGCACTGATATATGTCAACGGCCATATCCAGCAGCTCTATCCAAATGCACAGTATATTGTTTGGTATTAAGACTTCGAATATGATACGTCTGATCTACGAGACCTCTTCCAATGGGAAATCACGTATAGGACGGATATATATGAACATATATCTATTATCTATTTATACAATCAAACTGCATTACTAGGTAGAGATATGGAAATTAACAATCCGTCACAGACGCTGCAGAACTTTGCAGAGTGCCACAATGAAAATGCTGAAGCGCGCCAAACTGAACTACGTCACATAGCAGAGAGCTTGGCAGCCAAAGACATGAAAAAACAAGTGCGCATATTAAAGGCGTTAGCTGACCCTACGCGACTCAAAATCGTAAAGGCGTTGGGCATAAACGAACTGTGCGTCTGCGAACTCATACTCCTCCTCAATGCCACGCAATCGACAGTATCGCACCATTTGCGCATATTAAAGGATGTCGACATTGTAACTGAACGGCGGCAGGGTAAGTGGAGTTTCCACAAACTTAATGACCACAAAATCCTGAGCTTACTCATGGTGCTTGATGACTCAGTGTGATTTGAGGACCCTAAAGCTCGAGTTGGCGGTAATATTGTATGTACCTTGTTCAAAAAATGCGATCGCCCAACCATTCGCTTTGAAGTGGTGACGTTCCGACATGGAGATAGATATCAATCTTGAGTCTCACGACCTGCTATGGAGGCTCATGCCCTCAACGTTCAAAAAGCGCTACACTGACAGCTTTGGCGTGAAAAGGGCCGAGATAGTTGAGACGGAAATGGCAAAACTAATTGCATCTGGACTTATCGTAAAAAATGACAACGGATATGAGCTAACGCCTAAAGGGCGTGAACTCTATAGTTTATTGACACAAAAGAGCTGTTGTCAGCCTGCGTAGTCATGCCAGTGCAACTGTGGGTACCATTTCACAAAAGTCTGTCATGAAGTAATACCACTCGAAGCTAAGATAACCTTAGAATTGATTTGATTTGATACTACGTATCGCTTCATCCATGGGTACGTTCCAGAAGAGCTCATTCTCACCTATCATCCTTCATTCATAATAGCAGCAAATCTGCAATTTCATCTGTATGCTTATTATACGATAGTTCAGCAATGTGGCTACGACAGTGAAAGTCAAATGAGTTTAAAATCACGACGTGACAGCTTTATCTGTAAATTCCGCGACTATGTAAGCCGAGACATGTGCAAGCGAACAGCTGACATTCGCCCCATTGCTGAAGGGTAGGGATTTAGTAAAGTCGAACTTAATAATTTCATCGAGTACTTTAGAGAGAAATGTTACATTAAAACGGGTGGATTGGGCGATTTTTACTATAAACTAAGCATTACAGCAAGTGGCGTTGATTACGTTGAGAGTGTAGACTGTTCCAAATTGAGATGAGCGTTGTACCTATTTTCTTTTTAACGTATGCAAAAACTCTCTTGATTTAGTTATCGCGTCTTGACCTGTTTTTAAACGTTTCTTTCGCGTCCAATCTCGTTTATACACTCGACGGTGTTCTCTATTCGCTGCTTCCCACTTTCGTTTCACGTCATAACAATGATCACAATATGCGTGTAAACCAGTATGAAATCGCCCGCAAGTTGAACAGCGTTTTTTATTTCTCGTGCCGGTCACTGTCTACTCGTCGCTCCCAATTTCTCGACTTCACGTTGGAGATGTTTTGGCTCTTCGTTTTGCCATAAGCCACTAGCTGTGGCTTTCGTTCGTTGGCCATTAGTCATGCGGGCATTGAGCATGGTGCTTAACTCTGCGTATCATTCCGCGATTTTGTTTTTTGACATAAATTTATCAACTTAAATGTCTGCAGTGCTGTGCATCACGTCCTGATGCATTTTGCACGAGTGTCATATTGTTTCTTGCAATAATGGTATCCCACGATCTCGGCGTTATCTGTGTACCATTAGTTCACCACCGCAGATAAGACAATCAGAGTTATCATTCATTTCTTTGCACGGCCTATACTCAATGAATACTGGAACAAAGGTGCCATTGTAGGTGCCAGTAACGTAACGTTAATACACCTTCATCATTTTGTCCATCGCTTTCTTTTTGATCATATCTAAGCCCATTTGTATCGCTCGTCGAACATACTCATCCTGTTCATCCTTTGAAGCCTGAATGAGCGGTGCCATCGCTCGCGTATCTCCTATCATGCCAAGGGCGAGGGCTGCGTTCTGCCGCACATCCTGGTCCTCGTCCTGCAAAGCCTGAATGAGCGGATCGACCGCTTTTACATCTTCCGTCTCCCCAAGGGCCTCTGCTGCGCTCCGTCGGACCTCCGGGCTTCCGTCATTCAATGCGGTGATCAAATCGTCAACATCCGTCACGGGGTTCATCTTTCTCACATCGTTCACATGCTGAAAGCATTAATATATTATCATATATCAATATAACGTTGAGAATAAAAAAAGTGGAGACGAAGCGAAACACAGAAGCGTGAGTTATACATAGCGTAGAGATACAACGCGTGGAGAGAGAGCCATGCGAGGGTCGCAAAGCTGAAGCAGCTTCGCTCTACCCCACTCCGTTCGTGCGTTGAATGCAGGCTTGGAATGAGGCATATCTCTGCCCGTACTGACTATCCGTGTGCGGGGCGCACCGTGCATCGTGAGTGCATGTAAGGAGCAAAGTAAGCATGGCGGAAAAACCTAAGGCACGATTGTCCCTCAAAGACGAGCTTTTAACGCTCTGGATTTTTCTTGCGATGTTCATAGGCGTGGCAATCGGCTACTTCTATCCGGGCATCCAAGGTGTGCTCAACCAGTTCCAAGTGGGGACCACCTCAATACCGATTGCCATCGGGCTCATCGTGATGATGTACCCGCCGCTTGCGAAAGTAAAGTATGAAGAGCTCGGGAAAGTCTTTAAAAATACCAGGGTGTTGGGGTTAGCGCTCAGCCTCAACTGGATCGTCGCTCCGTTCGTGATGTTCTTTTTAGCAGCTCTCTTTTTGCGTGCGTATCCTGAGTACATGATCGGCCTCATTTTGGTCGGAATAGCGCCGTGCATTGCGATGGTACTCGTGTGGATCAACTTGGCACACGGCGACTTGGAGTACGCCGCGGCGCTGGTGGCGCTTAATTCAGTCTTTCAGGTGCTGTTCTACTCAGTGTACGCATACTTCCTTATTACCGTGCTTCCGCAGTGGCTGGGGCTCTTTCAAGAAGTCACCGTGGTCAACGTCTCCATCATTGAGATTGCCAAAAGCGTCGCCATTTACCTGGGCGTCCCCTTCGCGGCGGGGGTGATCACGCGGTTTGTAAACCTCAAGGTTAAAGGTAAAGAGTGGCATGAAAAGAAATTTTGCCCGAAAATTGAGCCGGTGACGCTGGTCGCCCTGCTCTACACCATCGTCATTATGTTCTCGTTGAAGGGGAACTACATCGTCACGCTGCCGCTCGATGTGGTGCGAATTGCCGTCCCGCTCTTCTTCTACTTCATCATCATGTTCTTCCTCGCCTACTCTATCGGACTGCGTGCACGGATTAGGTATCCCCAAGCTACGTCGCTCGCGTTTACCGCGGCAAGCAACAACTTCGAGCTGGCGATAGCGGTAGCCGTGACGGTGTTTGGCATCAACTCTGGTCAGGCGTTCGCTGCCGTTATCGGGCCGCTGATTGAAGTACCGGTTTTGATTAGCCTCGTGAATGTGGCGTTGATCTTCTCCACCAAGTACTTTACCCCGACAGGCTTGTCGGCGTGCGAGTCAGAGTGACCGCAACGCCACTATGAACAAGGAAAAACGGCGTGATTGATGTTAGATACCCGCACAAAGCGATTTGGCGCCGTTCCGTTGTTCCTTTCACCGTTGTTTATCATCACTGCAAGAGACGGGGCAGTTATTTAATTGATGGCGCCCCTAAACCAAAGCTATATATAATATCGATATATGTAAATGCGTTTATATTAGCGGTAGAAGTGGAACTGGGACAAATCTGTTCGGCTACATCAACTACCGTAATGTCACTTGCTTCTACGATTATTCTATAAAAAAGAGCAAATGAGTAAAGGGAATTAACTCGCTGAACGTGACATAGCCGCTTGTAACGTGCAGTGGAGTGGAGTGCAGTGGGGTCAACGTGCATGGAAATTAAGATTCTAGGAATGGGATGTGCCAAGTGTAAGAAATTGGAAAAAGTCACTCGTGAAGTCGTAGCAGAGTGCAGAATTGACGCCACCGTTACCAAGGTGACTGACCCTGCGAAGATATTACGCTATCCGATCATCGCGGTTCCCGGTCTCGTCGTGGATGAAGAGGTCAAAGCCTTCGGCCGCATTCCCAGCAAGCAAGAGATAGCGCGGTGGCTCGCAGAGACAGAGGCAGAGCGCGTGCCCACAGACACGACGGATGCATGACAGAGCGAACCCACGCGCATGGGGGCAGCGCAGAGCATTACGTTATCCCACCAAGGATGGCTCCTGTGACGCGAGCGATAATGAGACGTATACAGTATAGCACGACACGACATCACACTACGGGCGCTCTAACATAGCATAAAGAATCCAGAGAGGCGACACGCAGTGGGGCTAAAATGTAATGCAAAATTCGCGGCAGCGATTGTGGTGCTCAGCATCGTGAGCGTAGGCATCAGCGGCTGCATCAGCAGCCAGTCAGGCTATGAGTTCGTCGGAGGGACGTCCCACCCAAAGCAGATTACTGAGCTGCTAAAAAACGGACCGGTAGTCCTGTATTTCGGGAGCAACTGCACCAACTGTGAAAAGATGAAGCCGATAATAACAAATCTTGAAACCCGGTACAAGGGTGCGGGAGTCACGGTATTGAAGATAGACCCACAAAAGAATGCGACGGGGAGGTATTACGGCGTGACCACAATCCCGACGACTGTGGTCATACGACGTGACGGCGCTGTCGCCAAGTTCGTGGGGCTCACCGATGAAACTACCCTAAAAAATGCCGTAGAGGATGCACTGAAATGGAAGTAAATCCGTTGATCGCATTCGCTGCGGGGATCGTGAGCATCTTATCCCCGTGTGTCCTCCCCCTGCTCCCTGCGATAATGGCATCGTCCACCGAACGAGGGAAGTACCGGCCCCTCGCCATCGTCCTCGGGCTCAGCATCTCGTTTACCACAATGGGGCTGTTGGCATCCGCGTTTGGCTCGGTATTTCAGAGCTTCAAGGACTACCTCGACGCCATCGCCATCATCGTTATCCTTACAATAGGCATCTGGATGCTCTTTGATCTGCACCTCCCCTACACCACGCCACGCCTCGGGATCATACGCACCGTTTCGGATAAGTCGTACAGGCTCCCCACAGAGGGCGTCGTCAGCGGCCTGCTTTTAGGACTGTCACTCGGCATCGTCTGGCTTCCGTGCACTGGCGCCGTTCTCGGTACCATACTCACGTGGGCCGCAGCAAAGGGCGACGTGCTCATTGGAGGGCTGTTGCTTCTCACGTACTCATTGGGATTCGCAGTGCCGATGCTCGGCATCGCCTATTCGACAAAGCTGTCGTCAGCTGTCGTGGGCGCAGCGGGGAAAACCATGTGGGTAAAGAGGGTTGCAGGGCTTGTGCTTATCGTGGTGGGGATATACCTCATTAACCTCCGCTATGCCCCTTTGGGCACGTTCTTTTAGTTTCTCCCGTCGTAGCATACCATTTTAAACTCGTTCGGACAAGGAAGTGGTAATATGAAACACAGTCACGATAAGAACCGAGTCTTGTTTATCTGTACCCACAATGCAGCACGCTCGCAGATGGCGGAAGGATTTCTAAAAGCTTATTATGGAGATCGATATGACGCATACAGCGCCGGCACTGAACCTACTCGCGTCGATCCGTGTGCGATCACAGTGATGCAGGAAGAAGGAGTTGATATTTCGACCTCCCGCTCACAGGGCTTGGAGGAGTTTGAAGGGCAACAATTCGATTATGTTGTTACACTCTGCGCAGACGCACAAGAGGCGTGCCCAATTTTTGTTGGAGGAGAGACCTACCTCCATCACGCCTTTGATGATCCTGCTCGAGTAAAAGAAGTACTAACCGAGGCTGAAAGATGCTCACAGTTTAGAACAGTTCGGGGCCAACTGAAAGCATGGATTGATGCAACGTTCGGCGCTGCTGAGTAATTCGCCAAACGCAACGGTTGTAAAGCTTTAAAACTTGATTTTATCATAGCTCGCTCGCAAGTCATTATCCTTAACTGCATCAGGAGGTAGGGCAGATGCGTGTGATATTGAGGCTTGCATGACCTAACAGTTGCTGCTCGGTTTAGTGAAAAGTGTTTGGAGCGGTAGCATCAGATGTCACACAAGCGTTAAATGCAACACAAATAACGGATAGGCAATCCCACAGTAAAAGATGTGAAAAGTGGCGCCGCTAATTGACACGTTTATGTCGAACCTTTTACCGACTGCACGGATCGTATTCAACGCAACTCCCAATCTTGTAAAAACGACTATGAGCCCCATAATGGGATTCCTCCCTCAGCGAGCGTTAAAAGACAACTTTGTTGTGTATTTCCTTGGGGTCGTCGTAGCGAGACTTCAAATAGATTGGAGTCGTATTGACGTTACTGTAGCTCAGGAGCAGTTGTATCCTGTTGGTGTCGGTGCAAGATCTGCTAAGTGGATAGCGAAACGGTGCCGGAAGGCATGCAGGTGGATTCTCCCGGGGTATGCGCTCTTTCCACACTGCTTGACGATGTTGTATACGTGTATGAGAGAGAGCGTAAAAATGGCCTCATCATCCCAAGATTCAATGCATGAAAATGTAGTCCGAGAAGAGGGTTACCGTCTTACTATTTACTATGACCCGCTGCTGTTTACCTCCTCTTGCCTTGGTTAGTTACCACGAGTTGCCCCACTCGATGTCCCAAAGGGGCATGGTCACAAGCTCAACGAATAAGTCAAAAACAGACGATAATGAATGAAAAATGAATAAGAGAGAAACAAATGTAAAAATGAACGTGGATGACAGAGATACAAACAACACGACAAAGGGAACGTTATGGCTTTCTCTCGAGTGTTTAGAGACTGAACAAGAACCGCGATTAGACATAGACTTAGAAGAAGCAGTAGGCTATTCTTTGCATATTGAGAGCGGAGAGCCTGTTAGGCACGTTCACACCAAAGACATTGAACCAGCTCGTGGTTTTTTTGCTGGGATTGAAAGGCAATCTTACCTTATACATCCGAACACACATTATTGCGTAACATTGGGTGATACCTTGTTTTTTATTATGGTTGATACGCAGGAGGGTGGTTGTCACGTCAAACTTATGTCTCACGGGGCTGGAATTGAAGATCTTACCTACCGTGGCAAATCAATCGAAATCCCGCCGGAGGAATAAGCAGATATTTAAGCATCACGGCTAAAAAACGATCGAGCTGCAGGAAAGATTGTGTGCTGTAACGAAAATACCCAAAAACCCCTATATAGATCGAAAAAACTATTCATCAAAAAAGAAAAATCGACAAAATCGCGTTTTGACGAAATGAATGGCGAGTGGGCTGTCTCATTTTTATGTTTCTTAAAGCACGTTAAAGCAAAATAAAGGGCATTCTGCCTTGTATTATATCCTACATTTGGTACAGATCCAACAATTTCTCCGGCCTATTCTAATTGAATAAACCCCTTCTGAGGGCTTCCGGTATCTCATGATGGTGCTTAATATTGCAAAGATCTGACATCTCCACTCCTGTTCCTATAATAACATGAAATCAAATTAAAAACATTGATAAACATGGATTTTCATGCTAGGCACATTATGCCTCAAGTTTGTGCATTACTTGATAATGATACCTATACGTTACTCACTGACGAAGCGAAGAAACGCAATGTCAAGAACGGGCGAGTGCTTGCCCTCATTACAAAAGAGTACTTTGCTGATGACACGGGTGAAAGTGAGGCCGCTCAACTATTGGAAGAATACAACAAACTCCGGCAGGACATGATGCGCAAGGAGAAGGATATATTAAAATTGCAAAATAACCTGACGCTCAAAGACGAGATTATCAAGCTGAGAGACACGCAAATTGACGAGCTCCAAACGAACCTGAATTATCTCCGACATGAAAATTCCATGTTAGTAGCACGAATTCCGGTTGCTGCGCCTCGTACGAAGCCATTACTTACCAGGATAAAAGAGAGATTCAAACGACCGTCTTATACAGGCGGATGAATGTTGATAGAGATAACAAAGAAATTCTTGAAAGTTCGCCGTAGCCTTTACCCATACGCTATTTTCTTGGAGATCTAAACGCGATTCAAAAGGGCACAGTTGGTAAAAAATTGTGAGAAAGCTACAGGGCGATATGTGAGGTGGATCTTGTGGCGGGGGTTTGAGTGACTTGATCAACATGCTATTTCATTGCACATCCTCTGTGAATTACCCGTAGAATATGGCGCTCTTTCCCCCCTTCACACTGTCGGCATGACATCCGGCTCTATCCATGTTCACTGTCCTTGGTGTCGACCACGTAGACATAACTTGATCTGTTGATCGCGTACTGGTGAAATTCCATTTTTGACATCACCAGCTAAGAGATGTTTTTCGGTAACGTTAAAATAACAATTTAAAAGAATAAAAAACCTTAAAACTCACGTCAATTTCAAGAACGAATAGCAGAGACTTGATATAGTTATTTTGATAATCAGACGATGTAGAGAAGTCCGTTAAAATGTGACGCGAATGACTCGAATCTCGTTATTTTTTGGTACCAATTACGCGAGACTGCGCTTTTTATCGTGCTTTGATAAAAAAAGATAAATACGATGTAAATAAACGGTCAAAGAATATTGGAGTGTAAAAATGACTGGTTTCGTTTTAGGAGACTTGTTCTGGTCGGTTACACGTATTGTACTTATGTTACTGGGGTTGTGGCCACCACTTATGCCGGGGCCTGTTTTACCTTGAATGTCTTTTAGGTGAGATTTGATTTCAACCAGGCCCCGCTAAGACGTTTGCTTTGCTATTTCCTAATACGACTTACGTCTTGATTAAGATTTTTGGGAACATTATGTCGAGATTTGACGTTCTGTCATTTTTGTATTTTTTTCTGGTTTAAAAAGAGTATCACAATAACATTTACCCCGGCCCTCTTTCGCGTTACATTACCCCTATTAAGAGGCTTAGGCGCGTACAGGCGGCGAGCACTAAGAAAAAAATGCCACCTTACTTAATCTAACGTTTATGCCATATCCCTTCATTAACTCGCGGATTGACAAATATCAATAAAAATGATTAACAGCGATCCGCTCATCCGGTTTCCTTATTTATATGCTCTGTGGGAGTACTTTGCGAGCTTTCAACCATGGAAATGGGATATAACTGGTGTGTAATATACTCCACGGAGGTTTTATGTTGCGAGCTTTCAACCATCAAAATCGGATATAACTGGTGTTCAATAAGCTCTAATATGGTCTTATTTTCAGAGATTTTATTAAACAATTCCTCTTCAGAGTTATGCATTATAATGTTGGCAGTGGGAGTATAGCTCGTTGTTGGATTTATATGATTTTGCCCTTCAATCGAATAGGAGCGGTCAAGTTTCGTAAAGATAACATCACCCCTATTTTTAAGATAGTCAAGGTAACCCTCGAACAACTGCATTTTAACTAAGTTTATCGGGCTGTCTTCCCCACTGAAACTCCAAAAGTGATAAAATACAATAATAGTGCTCGTGTGCTCATCGTTAAGTAAGCGCTCAGTGATGTCTTTCGCTAATGGAAGTGTCGTGTCATCGAGTACGATTGAATACGATTCTATCCGTATTCCTTCCCTATACCCGCTATTTATGTTAAAATCTTTGTAAGCTGAACTATATTCAGTGAACTCAAGGGATCTTATCGCTCTTAGGGTGTTGTCATCGCCCTTGTTCCAAGGAGGGATAAACGTGGTAGGCTTCACCCCGAAAGCATTCATTAGATCTGATTGTCCGCTTTTGATTGTTTCATATTGGCGTGAATAGGGAAGCCCGTAGAACTCGCTTTGTGGCGTACCCGTGTTATCATGATGGGTGTACCCGTGTTGAGCAAACTCAAATAGCGGATTTGAAGAGATCGATTTCATATAGTCGAAGAACTCTGCGTCCGCGGAAAGTAAGTTCCTTGGCTGATCAAGCGATGGGTGCGGGACGATGCCTAACGTTACCGGAACATTCTTGTCGATATGAACCTGATTTACGAGTTTTAACGTGTTCAGTTTGTTCCAAGGGGCGACGTCGTCATCCCGAAATATGATGTACTTTTTTAGCGTTTCGCTCTGTCCACCCACTTCAACATATTTGTCCCAGCTTGGATAGAGCCAGCTATAGGTTCCGTTATAGTAGAGCTGTGCGTTGTATGATACCCATTTTACGTTGACAGAGACAACTGCCTCGGAATAGACGGTTATGGAGGTATTTGGTAGAACGTTGACCCAGCCAGATCCATTATATTGGATCACATTACCGCTTGTATCGTTTTTGTAATATCCGATGGCTGAGTTGCCCTTGACGTATCCGGGTGGCTCCGCAATATGCAGGTAGAATACTGCATAAGGTGCGACCCAGGCATCGGCATCACCGGTGTTGCTAACTCGCCATTGGAGATAGTTTGGATGGTTACTTACCAGTTGAACGCTGCTTATAGATATGGCTGGAGTGGACGATGGAAGTGCCGATGTGGTAAAAACTCCGAATGTGGGGAGGATCAACGCCGTGATCAGAAAGACTTCAAGTAGTTGTTTATTCTTCGTCGAGCGTCACCCCTCTTTGGCTATAGGCGTCTGCATTATGAGTTTATTCTATATTATTTTTCCTCTAATCGGGTACACTTACCAAGGATAACTTAAAATGAACCATGGAAAACGGTTTGAACGTTCCTTTTGTCCACTGCAATAAACGTTCAGTTATGCACAGTACGCTAAAAATCTACCCTCTCGCGCACCTCTCGCAGATCCTCATCCTTGAGCAAAAAAATAAATGATCCGTCAATATAACACGAGGACAGGCGTTTGTTCGTTTCATGAGGTCCGTGTAGGACTCCCAAATCGCTCGATGAGCATGGCTTCCTTGTTTTGTATTCTATCGAAAATGATAGAAACAACAAGCACAAGCATCGCGACAAACCCGTACACGCTGTGCAGGAGCGGCACTGTAAGTGACATGCATAGGAACCCCAGATATGCAGGGTGTCTGATATAGTGACATATGCTGGTGCAATCCACGGCTCACCCTACAGTAAGAGTCGTTCAGTCTGTGATACACGACTCTTTAGTTACACATTCACCTGTCCGTGATATCTCTTTTGACTAGAGATTACGGTTGAACCTCTCAGAGAGCAGTACGGCTCCCCCACGATACCTTCCTTTTTACTATAAGCCTTTCATCCGGTTTCTCTCGTGGAATCTACCTGATAGTACTACGAAAACAGCACTAAAGGCAATGAGAATGGTGAAATCGACGGATAATGATAGGGCAGACACGCCCCTAAGACTGAATGTGAAAAGGTCAACTAAATAGGTGATCGGTGAACAATACGTTGCTATCCTGCTGATCCCGTGGAGGGCAGTTAACGGCACGAAAATGCCGCTTACAAAGATAAGGGGGAAGCGGATAAGGTTGGACAATATCATGACGTTTGACGGCGTGCTCGTTGCCGGCGATGCCAAAAGTACTCCCAAAGAGGAGAAACAAAACGCACCCATGACGATGCCCACAAGTGAGAGCAAGGCCGTCATAATACTTACGCTATAACCCAAAAAGGCTGTCCCTACGATCAAGATAATGACGCTGATTGCTGCTCCGTAGAGCATGCCTGCGACCACATCTCCTAGAATGATCGTATTGGTATCAACCGGAAATGAGAGCAGCCGTTCGTACGTTCCTGCTCGTTTCTCCCACGGGGTGATAAGGGGTCCCACAGATGAAGAAATGAAGAAGACGAACATCGCCAAAAGTCCCGGGAAGACCGTATGGAGGTCAGCTTCTCGCCCGAAGGAAAATGCTAAGAACATGAACGCAGGAAACAGGAAACCGAACATGAGAACGGGAGGTTTTGTGTAGTAAATCCGCATGTCCTTTTCTGCAATGATAATGACGCCGTGGAAAAAAGTGCGGTTGACGTCGCTAAGGTGCATAGAGGTCACCTTCTGTTAATTTAACAAAGGTATCCTCGAGGCTTGTCCCACATATCTCCAACGAAGTTAGTATACGTCCGTGTTCTTGGGCGCACGTGACCCGTGCTTCACGAGCTTATCGGGATCGTCGGTGTAGAGTTTCCATTTATCTCCCACCTTTTCAATCTCGTTCACGAGGCCCCCTTCCTTGATAATGCGGGCATCGATCGGTTTCGTAAAGGAGACCTCAACTGACTGCGTTTCTTGAAAGAGTCTCTTTAGTCGCTCTGGAAGGTCAATCGGTGCTATCGTGCCACGATTAATGATCCCCACCCTGTTGCACAGGATATTTGCCTCTTCGATGTTGTGAGTGGTTAAGAAAACGGTGGTGCCTTGTTGGTTCATTTCCCTGATGATCATCCTGATTAACCGCTGACTATGCACATCCAATCCTGACGTTGGCTCGTCCAAAAATAGAATTTCTGGAATATGAGCGATAGCGCTTGCGATCAGAACCCGCTGTTTCATGCCCTTTGAAAAAGTTAAGACGTGGTCATCTTTTCTGTCGTGGAGTTCAAATTGCTCCAAAAGGTGGTCTGCCCTCTTGTCAAGTTCTTGGTTGTGCATCCCATAGAACCTTCCCGCTAGGATGATGTTCTGCTTTGCCGTTAAGTCAACATAGGCGTTGCTCATTTCCGGAATAATCCCCATCTTCATTTTTGCCTTGATGGGGTGCTTTTGTATATCAATCCCGTCAATGAAAATGTCTCCTGAATCGGGGGTAAGCAGACCGGTGAGCATCCTGATAGTCGTTGTCTTTCCCGCTCCATTGGGACCAAGAAAGCCGAATATCTCGCCTTTGGTAACACCAAACGTGACATCGTTCACGGCAGTGAGTGTGCCGAATCGCTTCTTTAGTGCCCGTACTGCGATAACTTCGCTGTTCTCTCCCCGCATTGTGTTGCCTTCACAGTCTAATATATAAATAATTGATATATCATTGTTGTTTTATTTAACACTGACTGCGTAAAGCATTCATTAGAAGTACTGCAGTGACATCTAGCTATGAACTGCTAAAAAAATGATTCGTGTACAGACCCCTCGCACGTTCTGATCCTTGAACTAAAGGTGAGCGGCGTGATGCTGAGACTCCTGTGCTTTAACAGTAATTGCACCTACAGGGGTCTGCGCCGTTTCGGATGGGATAACTAACGGGGAACGTCAAAAGATGTGAGGGGTAAGGTTGTCTTAACGCGATTCTGTTCACACCTTGAGCTGCTTTGCCAAAGTAAAATCGTAGTAACTATTATCGCGTCAAGTTTGGCTTGCACCTTTTGCCGTTGGTCGCCGACTACCGCCTAGAAGAATCCTAGTGCGATCAAAATCAAGTTCATCGGGGGGAGATTGAAGGGAAACACAGCCAATCCAAGAATTATTGTTATGATGCCTGGAATAAATCCGAATGGAGATAACAACATCACTTTTCACCTCTTCTATCGAGCTATCAGCTTCGTTGACGATGTTTCATCATCACCTGCTGACGGTTGAGACTAAAAGAGATAATGTGAGCATATATATATAAATATAGCGCGTTTTAGTATTGGTTGATTCATTTTGTGTTAAGAAGAGGGCGTCGACGGGTAAACATAGCATTAACCCCTTGAGTTATGGCATTAAAACAAAAAAAGCCCGAGACGATGAGCACAGATTATTAGAGATTCGGCATCTTTTTTCAATCGAATAACGGAGACGAGAGATTTTTTACATAGCGAGGCTATTGTAAGCCTCTTTATATCACTCAAAAGATAATTAGAACGCTATAACCATAGCGATCTCGCTAAGTGGTGGTGGAAATATTTGGGCTATTGCCCATAGTACAACAGCTAGCAACCCCGCACCCGGCAACGGTAACAGAATTAGCATTTTTGCCCTCCTTTCTAGTCGATTATGATTTTTTAGATGCGCCGTGCGCGCATGATTGATAAATCTTCCTTATTTACTCAATGCTGTCAATAAAAAAGCAAAAACGTTAAAAAATTTCTACTCTATCTCTTCGTCTGTGAAGCTAGCACTGTTCTTAGCTCGGTACTGTATTACTTGTACACCAACTGTCAAAACCCAATAAGAAGAGAGAACGCCTTCTCGGGTAAGCGCGAACGAATGTGAATGAGGTGTTACTTCCTTAGACGCACTATTGTCGAATGTTACCTAATACCATTACGATGAGATGCTTAGAAGTGTTATAAGTGAGCGCTTGAATGCTGGACCTGTTAGGTTTTGATCTGCGATGGGCCTATAACGACTTCAGACCTCCTTCTGCGGAAGCAGTTCCGGGAGGGGTTTGATGTAGGAGCCATCTAGATCATCGCGTTCCCAATTGCGATTGCCTTGCTGATTGTTCTGTCGAATTAAAGGGAGGGCGCCATGGTATAAGCATACGCACCCGGTCATGAAAAATACGATGCAAATTGATCGGAAGTAACCGAATGAAAAAAACATCAGTTATCTACGACGAAAAATTCAACTTCATGAGATGTCGTGGCACAAACACACCACGACTGGCAATGACGCCGACAGCACAGATTGTCGCACTGTATGCTGAATATGATAGCTTGCTTGATACGCTTGAAGCAGTACAAGTACAGTTAAAATCAACGCGCTGCTGCGACCAATTTATACACAGCACGTTGTGAATGCAGGTACGCGATATCTGTGAAGCGCTGGCTGATGTGCACGAAAAGATTGCTGAGTTTGTTATAATGTGAAGCCGCAATGGTATATATCTGCGAGACGCTAAGGCTGCTTTGCACTATTAACAATAGATCTGATAATACTCTCAATTGTTTCACATTTTGAAGAAGAGACCAATTAAGTTCAAGGTGCTCTTTGTGATTGTTCAATCAGCCAGTCCAAGATGGCGGTTAGAGCATCTGAATCAAGCACACGACCCTCGACGTTGTACCGTGCTGCGACGTCAGCTGCTATAAGATTCTCTCGTGGTCTCTCCTCGTGTTTAAGCACGTGGTCGGCATTCTCCGGATAAACAAAGCTCACGTTGCCGTGCTTGGCGGTCGAAGTTTCAAGTGCGCTGCCATCGGCTTGCCAGTCAGTTTGTATATCCTTCTTACCGATGATGACAAGGATTGGCTCTCGCACCTTTGCAATCAGATCAGCTGGGTTTATCGACCATAACTCGCGAGCAAACGGCAAGTTAGCGGGAACCGTCAAACTACGCAGCAGGATTTGCACGCCTTCGGGCAGAGAGACATCAGGCTCGACAGGTTGGCCTGCCACAAATGCAGCGATACCATCATCATAGTGTTTCATTACGACATTCCTATTAGGCAAAAGCGCAACTTGAGCTAGTATCTGGCTGCGTGCCACTTGACCAATGGCTCGGCCGGGTGCACCGGTGAGCACGAGACCTTTGAATCGCCTACTGGTTGTTTGTACTTGATAGTTCAAGGCGTGGATGGCGCCCTCGCTGCTGGTCAGCGCAAACAAACGGGCAACATCCACGTTTACGTAAGAGATAAACGTGTCGACGGCACCAACGAGTTCGTCGACGTGACTTTGCCTGCTCATCTTGCCCACGAGTCGGGGAACGTTTTCCTGTGCATGTGGCCCTGTAACGCGTTTGTCGTATCGCAAAGTCATGAATCCCTTGTGGGTAAGTGAGTCGGCCAGGAGCCGAGCACTGCAATTGATCCCTGGCAGCAGTGGCGAGCACCAATCACGATCGGTTGGCCCGCTGCCAGCGACGAAGACAATTCCCGGATACGGGCCATTGCCAGTCGGCCGTGTCCAGGTACCTACGACCCTGATCCCATCAACTTCCCACGTAACTTCTTCACTCTCAAACTCATGCTGTTCAATCATGTTTTTCATGTCCAAACGCGTTTCTTCAAAGGCATCTACCATACACACATTGACGCTTAATGCTTCATTAGTTGAATTATATAACCTTCTTTTTTTTTCGCTCAGCAAGATGATTAAACTACAATATATGGGGATGCTGAAACCATATATTGGTTAAAACTCGATTTTATCACGCGCTTCTCGTAAATCCTAGTCTTTTAGCTACAGGTATGCTGTCTGATGTTCAGACTTGAATGTCCAAGCAACAAATGCACCCGTCTGAGTTTAACGCCGCTGCAGACTAGGGGTGACCATTGAAGGTTCCATGCACTAACACAGCCAGATCACCACTACATTGCTCTATGGACTGAGTTCTACACAATTGTTAGGATCTTCTTCAATTGAATATGCATCCCCTTCTCTGTGAGGTTAGAAGAGTTATTAGTATAGATGTTTGATGAGCGCTATACCCACGTTTTTAGTTAACAGCTGATTGTATCTCACGTGCATCCCGCCCTTGAGTACGCTTGAGAGATGTTAAAACTGCTATGACACAGTAAAATTTGTGTTCTTCAATCTTAAATTTGCGATTTAAGTTTAACTTTGTGTTACCTGAGCTTTAAAGTGAGTATTGCTAGAAATAGCCCGTTGAGCAACATAATGCGATTAAAACCTCCTCAACTGAATAGAGAGGGCCCCACTAAGTAGGGGAATGGATGTTGGCATCGGTTACCTCTTCGCATCTCTGCACATTTGATGCACACGGTTGCTTTAGATGTTAAAGATAGGCTAATTCTCGAAGATCTATTTTAGCTGAAGTGGCTCGAACCTCTCACAGCTATCGATGCGCCACTTGTTAATAGGGTGGATTCGATCCTCCGGACGCTGGCCTTTTGGTTGAGGGCAGAGCATATAGAACCATTTGCAGGAGACACATTTTGGCACTTTTAAACTCATGCAAAGAGATCTTTACAAACGCGTAATAGTGTGTTATCCATGCGTATTGTGGAAGTGTTTTAGCGGGGAGTCCCTACATTGCGACTTTAATAAAGAAATGCTTGAAGTAAGAACATTAGGCATGCCAGCAGAGGAGTGACAATTACAGTTGAAAATAAGAGATTTCAGCGATGGTTCGTGCACCCATACGAGAGAACCACTCAGTTTCTCTGAAAGAACTCTCCACTGGAAGATAAGGAAACAAACCGAACATGTTAAAATAGTGTTTGTCGTAAAATAATCCGCCGCTCGGAACGCCGTATGACTAGCCACCATGCTTGGTAGCTCCAGCGGCACTTCACTATTCCCCGATAGAATGAGCATTGATCCCGGGGCTACGCTAAGGTAAGTATCGCTATCAGTGGCGATATCAACGGGAACATCGCAGTTCCTACAAGACCAAGGGCCATGATGGCAACAATACCCAGTGTTAGAAGTAATACAACCATTTTTTTCACCTCCTTTTTAATGTGTCAATATAAACACGTGTACACGCAGCTGAGTCGTTGCTGTATATGGAATGTACCGTGTTCTATGTATGATCTAACATGGTCGTAATACTACTTTAATTCGACCGGTTTCCTGCTTATGGGCGTTTTTCTGCCAGTGGAATTGAAATACTGATGTATAAGGAGCCTCTTCTGATGGAGTTTGAACCCAAGTTTTCGCTGCGGCACACTCTAATAGATAGATACGAAATTTTTTTGTTGCTCACTTCTTTATCGTTTGGGTTGCTGAAATTGAATTGACAATAGGAGCATGGTGGTGTCCGGGTACCGGAATCTCTTCTTTGCCGCAAACCTCACATCATATCAAAGATTGAAGAGTGTTACCATGGCTACACGTGGATGCAGAAGAAGACGGTAAGTGCATAACGGGTACACTGCTAGACTATATCAGCTTCCACAGGTCGAAACCGTAATCAATTAACTTAAGGGGCTCAAAAAAAGCATGAAGTCGAAGAGGGACACAGGGGAGTAAAATGAAAAAGAATCAAGATCGTTCTATTTACTTCAGTCAAGAAGACGTCCCGGATAAAGATAATCAGATGGATACTGACGTTGTTACGATTTACAAGGAACGAAACAAACGAAAAAGGTACTTCTATTTTTTTGACGACGAAAGAAATGCTTGGTTTTAGACAGACAGATGATTAGTTAGTAAATAAGATTGATTCGAATTGCTTGTATGTCTAATGAGGAAGGTGAATAACATGATTGACTGGCTTTTGCTTTGTCTTGCATTGCTCGCATCATTTTTTATGGGGTATTACGTAAAACTGGTATTGGAAGCCATCATACTAAGCACACCATCAGGTGATCGATAAGCACATGCCTTAAAACTCAGTTTACCTTTTACCTCGTTTAAGTTATACCCCTGTGCCATGCTCTCACAGTCCGACAGTTCTGTCTGACTGCCTAAATATCTCTTCTGTCTTTGGTTTGCGTGGCTCTTCTCACCTCCAACGATGGCGAAATCGTGAGTCTTGAGATCAAAAAGGTTTTTGTCCGGAATAGTATGACTGTGCTCTGTGCTTCAGGTGTAACGTTAATGACACAGTCGTAATGGGTGTCTGTTTTTTTAGTAGCTTCTTATAATAACAATTATTTAGCAAAGATGTGTGAAGATATGAAGAAAATCATGCCAAGACAAAATGAAAAGATTCATCCTTACATAATGCAGAGTTTAGACATAGTCGAGGCAAAACCGGTTAGGGAACGATGTATAAAAGCGTTTCCAATCCTTTAAAACTCTCAAAATACTGAACAATAAATAAGAGATACCAGAAGGGGTGAAAGGGTGAATCATGAGACGATATTTGATGACATCGTTTCAGAACTGAAAAGAAGTACTTCCCAAGTAAAGCAAAACGAAGCTGAGCTTCGCGTCTACATTCGAGATATGATAAGAATGCACGTACGATTTATTGCCGGCGATAGAGATTCAATCGCCCATAGACTCTTGTTCCGCTGCACGCTTGGAAGAGATATTGAAACATGGAATGCTTCTAACAGAGACATTTTAGATATTGATTCTATCGTTAATGAAGTAGATACATTCCTATTCGGCGAATCCAAAAAATGTCCCACTTGGTTGCCAGGTTTAAGTACAGTTGTTTTGTTACGGAAAGCAGCAGAACTATACTATCAACACGATGTAGGGCGGGATACGGGTTATTTGCAGGGGTTGTATCAAGTATTGCTCGCCGCGATGCCCTATGTCAACGCAGAAGGTTTGAAAGGTCTTGAACAGAGATTTACATATGCTTATCCTCGAGATATCATCAGGTGAATAAAACGTTTACTTGTTGAGCTACTGAATGGAAATATAATAGTTCAAGAAATATTAGCTAAAGGAAAATTAAGCTAAGATCAGAGTCTTGTATCTTTGAGAATTTATCGCTTAGATGTTTAAAAAAATGCGGCAGGGAGTACAGTAAACAGACGTTCCTAACTGAGATTGTTAAACCGCCAACATGCACGGATGGAAGAACAAAATAAATCCTTTAAATCGTTAGGATTACGAGCGTCGTCGCTCGTAAGATTTCGTGAGACCTCTTTTGAAAGCTGTTGCATTTCGATTCTACATATGCTCACTCAAGTTAGTGTATCCACGGACATCGCACTTAAACGACGACGTCGCGCGAAATATCTCTTTCAGCACGCCACTAACAAGACCCTCTAAGCAAGCGCTCCAAGTAAAGCGAGGCTTCACATGTTTTAAATTTCAATTCAACCAAACCTTCGCATTATCGGAAGGAAAAACCATTCCCATTTAGGGGCAACATATCTTCTCTTTGGGCGCCGGGCTTGCACCGCTTTAACGACTTGCTTCGCTATGTTGTCAGTGTTTTGTAACTCGAACTTTATGATCTTCTCTTCTTCCTGGATGTATCCCATATGGTCTTTATAAAGACCGTTCATATCCATCCACTCGTATTTTTTATTCAGGTTTTTCCTGTTAAAGCCTGTGTTGTATCCTCCGGGGTTGATAATAACAACTTTGATACCAAATGGCTTCAATTCCGTTCGCAAAGAGAAGGCAACACTTTCCAGAGCAAATTTCGTCATGGCATATGGTGCGTAAAATGGCGTAGGAATGTGTCCTGCCATTGAGCCAATAAACAAAATTCTCCCGTCACCTTTTGCTATCATTTTAGGTAGCACTTTCTGGGTAAGTCGTAATGTTGAGAACAAGTTTGTCTCAAATACAGCTTTAACTCTTTCGAGGTCAATTTCAGCCAAAGGTCCGGAATCGCCTATAGCGGCATTGTTAATTAAAATATCAATATCCCACTCATCAACTATATTGATGTCATTAGCTTTAGTTATATCTAACTTTTTTACGACAAAGTCTTCTCCATACGGTTTCAAAACAACTCGCAAGTCATCGACTGAATTTTTCCTATGAACAGTTGCATAGACTTTATATCCTCTTTTGAGCAGCTTGCAAGCCACATCAAGCCCAATACCCCCTCTGCAGCCTGTAATAAGAACATTCGCCATAGTTTATCTGCTTGATTCTTTTTTAGTAGTATTTATTAAATTTATCTTTACAAGAGCTGGGTCACGCTTTTTAGCGAACTGTGTGACTCTTAGTGTGGCGGTCCTGACAGCTTACCCTCGATTATCACGCTACCCCTTGTGGAAGCGGGCCATGAGCTGTGCGTGTGAGAGTTTCCTTAATAGAGATTAAAACAGTACAATCAATATCGTGGTGGAGTTCTACCAAAAATGTTCTGCGGATGCGCGTCAACAGCGAGGCAATGTGCAAAAAAAAACAGACCTTATCCTATCGGCTCCGGCCACTCATCGGAAACCTCACCCTTACAGATTGGAGTAGTCACTTAGCAGTTCAAAGTACCGATAATCACCTATTGTCGCTTTCTAAAAGAATAAATATTACAATTAGCGATTTTCAACTATGTCGTTGGATGACATTAAGATCTCAAGAGTCATAATTGAGGATTTTCTCAAAACGTTTATTGACTATTGCGAGGTGGATGCAGCCGTCGTTGGTGCTGGCCCTGCAGGGCTTATCGCATCAAAACGACTTGCCGAAGCTGGAGCTAAAGTGGCGGTATTCGAAAGAAAACTGTCAGTAGGAGGAGGTATGTGGGGTGGTGGCATGATGTTTCCTAGAATTGTTGTACAAGAAGAAGCACTCCCACTCCTCAGTGAATTCGACATAACATATTGGGAGGGAAGAGAGCGCGGTTATTACGTTGCAAGTTCTATAGAGGCAGTTTCAAAACTTGCCGCGTACGCAGCCTCTGCGGGAGCACAAATCTTCAACCTTATGAGTGTAGAAGATGTGCTGATAAAAGCCGGCGAAAGAGTGGAGGGACTCGTCATAAACTGGACGGCAGTTGAGGCGGCAACGCTCCACGTTGATCCCCTTACGATAAAGTCAAAACTTGTCATTGACTGCACCGGACATCCAGCCGAAGTATGCAGAATTGTCGAACGAAAGGTGCCAGAAGCAGAACTGAGAGTCTTTGGAGAGAGATCAATGTGGGCTGACAGAGGGGAAAAAGTGTTGCTTGAGACTACAAAAGAAGTCTATCCTGGACTCCTTGTAGCGGGAATGGCCGCCAATGCTGTTGCAGGTGGTCCACGAATGGGACCCATATTCGGTGGAATGCTCTTGTCAGGAGCTAGAGCTCAGAGATTGCACTGACGAAGATTTGAGGGCCAACAAAATTTATTTGTTTAATGGCACCTATACGTTATGTGCACATGTGCGAAACTAAGCCGCCGTGGTTAGCTCGGCAAAGCGGCTGATTCGTATTTAAATTTGATTTAAAGAAACATCAGCAGATCGAGGGTTCAAATCCCTCCGGCGGCTCTTATTTACTTTACTTAAAAAAATCGAATAAATGCCGATAGAACTGAAAAATATTACCCTATGAATATGAGACTACATTCATAAATTGTCTGTGCCCCTGTACAAAACGTTAATATTACACTTGAAGATACATAAACTTTATCATCAATAAGGATTATCCGCCTATTAGGAAAGTGGCACATGGCGGATGGTATGGCGGACAACAATCGCTCGAGCATCAAAGAAGACATTATCGAACAAATTGAAAAGCTCGATGTTTTGCGCGAAAAAGGCTTTATTACGCGAGAGGAGGACGAAAGGAAGAAGGATGAGCTTTTAAAAAGCCTTTAGCCCTATACCCGATTTCAAAATAAGCAGCATTTTTTAATTTGTGATGAGGGGTACAAATTAATTAATTAATTAAATTACTTCAACCCTTGCTTGCGCAAAAACTTTTGCATCTCTTTCTGGTTGCGGACACCTTTCATAGCTCTTTGCATAGCCTTGTGATACTTGAGCAATTCCCGTACGCTTTCAGTCGGAACGCCGGCACCTCGCGAGATCCTTTTAATTCGTGGACTTTTGATTATGTGCGGATCTTCCATTTCTTCATCTGTCATGGAGTCCATGATGTATTTAAACCTCTTGAGGGTATCCTTTGTCGATTGCAAAGCATCATCAGGAATATCCATTCCAAACGATCCAAGTGGAAGCATTTGCATAACCTTTCTGATGGGGCCCATCTTGCTGAGAGCCTCCATTTGTTTGTACATATCTTTAAGCGTAAACTTGCCTTTCAGCATCGCTTCCACTTCTTCCTCTTGAATTGGAGGCTCCTCCTCTATCATTTCAATCAATGACTTGATATCCCCCATTCCCAGCAGCCTTGAGATAAACCGATCAGGCTCAAATTTCTCAAGGTCGTCAATGGTCTCGCCAGCACCTATGAACGCTATCGACGTACCGACATCTGCTACTGCAGAAAGTGCCCCGCCGCCTTTTGCCGTTCCATCAAGCTTTGTAATTATGACGCCCGTTATGCCGACCGCTTCATTAAATGCTTTAGCTTGCTCACTTGCTTGTTGCCCTATGGCGGCATCAAGCACTAAAAATCTCTGTTCTGCCCCGGACATCTCGTTTATGAGCTCCATTTCCCTTATAAGCTCCCGTTCGAGAGCATGACGTCCAGCCGTATCGACTACGATGACATCATATCGCTTCATCTCAGCCATGCCATGCCGCGTAATTTCAACGGCATCACCATTGTCCTTCTCTCCGTAAAACGCGACGCCGATCCTCTCACAGAGCTGTGAAAGCTGGGCGTATGCGCCAGGTCGATACGTGTCAGCGCATATGACCGCTGATTTCAAGCCTTTTTTCTGAAAAAACCGTGCAAGCTTTGCTGAAGTCGTTGTTTTTCCGCTTCCTTGAAGGCCGACCATGAGGATGGTTTGGCTTTTGAGGGGTACGTTTGCGGGTTGTCCAAGTATTGCGACAAGTTCTTGATAGACGATGTTAATTACGTGCTCTCTTGGCGAAAGTCGTCCAGTGAGCTCCTCCTTCGATGCACGCTCTTTAATCCGGTGTGAGAGCTGCATTACGAGCTTCACGTTCACATCAGCACTTAGGAAAGCTCTTTGAATGTCCTTTACGACCTCATCAATGGTCTTTTCATCAATTCTATTCGCCCGTGCTATCTTTTTAAGCGTGTCTCTCAGCGAGCTGCCGAGTTTATCCATTACCATCGTTACGCTTCGCCCTCTTCAAACAATTTATCAACAAGCCATTGAGGATCGAACTTCTTGAGATCCCCATAATTCTGGCCTAACCCAAGGAATAATATGGGCTTCCCTATAGTATAAGCTATTGATATCGCCGCGCCACCTTTAGCATCAGCATCAACCTTTGTCAGAATTGACCCACTAAACGGCATTGCGCTGTTGAACTGAACTGCTCGTTCCACGGCATCATTTCCTGCGATTGCTTCATCAACGAATATTACCATGTCGGCCTTTATAACGCGGTCGATCTTTTTCAGCTGATTCATCAGGTTTACGTTTGTGTGGATTCTTCCAGCGGTATCCGCAAGTACGATATCTTTGTGCCGCGCTCTTGCATACTCGATGGCATCATAGATGACGGCCGCCGGATCTGCGCCCTGCTGATGTTTTATGAGCTTTAATCCGAGATTTTCAGCGTGCCTTTCAATTTGCTCAATAGCGCCCGCTCTATACGTGTCACCTGCCGCAAGCACGACAGAATATCCTTGATTTTTAAGCCTGTGTGCTATTTTTGCTATAGTTGTCGTTTTTCCCGTGCCATTTATGCCGGTAAATATAATAGTAACCGGTTTGGGCGAACCTCCGACGAACTCGTCAAAGTCAACTCCGTCTACGTCGAGCACCGTTAACAGTCCATTTCGAAGTGCTTCCTCAACGATTGTTCCTATATCCTCTCGCCACCGTCTCTTCTTACCGACTAAGTCATTTTTGACGATAGTAACGATCTCCTCAGATACGGATACAGCGACGTCACTTTCAAGGAGCGCTAACTCAAGGCCCCATAATGGTTCTTCGAGGTCGTTCTCTTTAATTTCTCGTTCAAGGATCGCTCTTCCTTTTAAGAATCCCTTCTTTTCCTTTTCAGCCCTTTCTGGTGCGGCGTCGTTAGGGGTTAACGCTTTAGGAGAGCCAATCTCAGATGGGGCCGTTTCTTCCACTTCATGGTCTGGCCGCCCTGTGTCTTGTTGCAGAAGTCCAGCTTTAGTTACCGCCCCCTCTTCTCCTAAGCCAAGTTCATGAGCTTCTAGTTCCGTCTCCTTTCTAGTTACGCTCTCCTTAAATTGCTTCAACTTCTTCGTAAGACTTTCAAACATCTTTTTGCCTTGTTGCTGTTTGTAACCTCGATTGTAGTGCATATATCTGCGTGCCTATATCTCTAAGTTTGGCTCCAAATTGACCTTTCATGTCGTTCAACTTGTCTTTCCTTTCACTTAGGTACTTTTTAGCATCGGCCGCTTCTACTTCAGCGCTTATATTTGATCCTAATCCCACGATTACCCGCTTAATCTCGGGAATCGTACCATATACGAATGAACTCGCGCCAATTGAGATAAGCGCGCCCTTCCCTGCCTCTGGATTTGAAAGCGCGTCAATTGCGGTAATTGCGTTATTTATCTCAGTAATTGTAAAGCCGATCACGTTGAGCTGTTGTTCGTATGCTTGAGCCTCAGCTTCGTACTGCTGTAGCTGTGCAACTAGCACCCTAACTTCCTGCTCGCTTGCCATACTGATCACTTCTCAAGCGATTCAATGGTCTCGATTCTTATTAAGTTCCTCTTCAATCCATGCTCGCTGCCAATAAGGGAGTAGAGTTTTTCCACGGCGTTTTTCTCATTATTGCTCACTAGCTTCTTTGAGAACCGCTCCCAGTTACGACCAGCTTTGAAAGCGCCTTTTACCCTAAATTTTTTCATTTCCATCTCCTCGTTCCTCCATTGCTTTATACTCATATTAAAGTATCAATTCGTTAATCGTGAGTTCTCTCGGATTTTAAATTACTATGGGCCACATAGCGAAACATTGGGACGGTTCAATCATATGAGAAAATAGCACATCACGACTTTATAAAGCCGAAGGCCTCTTCTATGCGTCCGAGCTCAATACCTGTAGTGTCGCGACCTGCGACATACCCCTTAGTGTTCGCGAGAAGAGAAGAGCCCACGAACGGGGAGCCGTAATTTAAGGTGCCGATCTCAACGGTGACATTAAACAGCTCATCAAGTTTTGACAATTCGTCTTCAGACGTCTTTGGGTGGAGCAAAACGCCATTGTTAGTGGCCCTGCCTGCCATTCCAACCGTTTTCAATCCCGCTATCGTCCCTCTACAAACGTCAACCCCTAGCGTTTCCTCAATAACTGTTTTGGCCCGAGAAATAAGGTGGGGGTGGATTAAAGCTGCACTGTCGTTAGCCAATATGACGTTTCCAGCCGCATTTATCTTGCCGGGCAGCTTACGAACTTTCAAATTGCCATTAATCTCCCTTAAAAGCTTTATTTCACCTTTCAATGCATTTGAAGTGACTACAAACCCATTTGAGTTTCCTGCGATTAAGGATCCTATGACCGAACTTGTGCCTACTTGTCTCTTTAAAGATGGCACGCCGAGCTCGCGCTCTAAGTTTGTCACGGTTTCATCTGTGGCGCTAGGCGGGACGACTACTACATCCTCAGTGCACGATGCAAAGACGCCTATGACTGGACTCCCGTCAATCTCGATGCGTTTCACCAAATGTCACACCCTCGGACAAGATGTATTGCCGTGATATCTGCATCACGTGGAAGATGTCTTGGTATTCAATCTTCCTTAACAAGTTCCGCCTCAACGATTCCATCTTCAAACTTCATTGCCCGTACGGTGACCTTATTCGGCGGCTTGCTCGAGCTTCTCTCCCATATCTTTTCATTGATGGAACTATCAAGTTTGATGTTTTCGATATCTGCCTTAAGATGCCTTGAAAGATAGACAAAAATTTCAGATATAGCTTTTTTGCTTCTCCTCCACTTCGGCGCATTTTTTACAGCTCTCAAAGGGATAGTATAAATGCGCTCCTGCTCCACCTTGCTCTCCTTCGCCATCAACATCACTCCTTCAAACTGCTTCTTCTCCAGTGCCGCCTCTTAGGATGAGTTGTAACCGTCCTATTTGTCCTGACAACAATCCACGCTGGAATTCGCCTATTTTGATTTGTGGCTTTGGCAAGCCGCTTCTTTTTTCCTTTAGTTACTTTGCTCATCTGTTATCCCCCTATTACCATCAACTTGTCTACAAACGTTACAGTAATGCAACAATTGATTAGGTCTAATTACCACTTAATGTCCTTCAATTATGTACTTTATTGGATATATGACTACTTAAGCCTATGATTACTTTACGCCCTAGGATTTCTTATCCGATGCATTGTCGTTGTAGTGCCACTACTTTCGACTGCTGATGACTCTTGGGGAAAACGTCAGAAATAGACTCTTCGCCGTACATCGTCCTCATGACTTCCCGCAACTCTACTTCGTAATCAAAGGAGACGCACTCCCCATAGACTACATCAAAATGTTCTGCAACGAGTTCATCTATGATGCTCCTGCCATATCCAAGCAGTGGTCTTACATATTTCACGCCACATGCATCCTCTAAGCTCCGCGCCGCTGATGCGCTCAACATCGGAACCTTATCGTCACGTCTTGTGCCATCCGCCACGATCACATAAGTTCCTGCAGCGCGCTCGAGTGCAATTTTGTGTACTTCGTTAATACCATTATTTGGAAACCCGTCAGCAATCATCGCCTCAACAATGCTCGTGGCAATTTCAGCCTCTACGTCTAAGGATTTAAAGCTAAACCCCAGTATTTTTGCCACTTCGGCTGCGTCATTTGGAACGACACCAAAATTCACAGTCACGAGTTCGACGTCGATAAAAGGGCTGAGAAGAATGGCCGCTAAAGTGCTATCCTTGCCACCACTGAACAGGACTCCAGCTTTCATCTCCTGCGGATTTTTATTTCCTGCCTCTTTGGAGTGATCTGCTGAAGGAGTTGCTTTAGCTGCTCATCCGTTATCTGGCCTCGCAACCTTCCACTTTGATACAAAGCAATAAGCTGTGACTCCACTGCATCGGCGAATTCAGGACGGGTCAGTCTTATGCTGTTGAGCCTCTCTCGAGCTTCCGGTGTGAGAATCTGTCTGAGCAGCGTCTGCCTTCGAGCCTTAACTTCTGCAATTTCTTCAGTTGAGGAGGCCTGTTGCGCTTGAAGTTCCTCAAGCCGTCTTCTTCTTATTTCCTCAAGCTCGCGATCGTCCATGCGGGTCACTTTCCTAATTCTACGTTCGTTTCACTATTTCATAAGCAGTATTGTCCAAGAACGACCTTCCTGAGGGAGATATCGCTCTGCCCTTCGTTGTCGTCTTTAGATAACCCGCTTTCTCAAGCTGTTGAAGGGCGTGTCTGACTACCGACCCGCTACCTTTAACAAACCTATTTGGAACGGAGCGGTTGCCCGTCGTGCCGCCGTAAAACGTGCGCAGTCTCTGGCGTCCCAACTGGACCATCGATAGCGATGCGTCTGAGTATTGACGCGCACCGAATGTACCACCAGTCCTCGTTTTGCGGAGGATGCTCCTTATGTACCCCCGTTTTTACCCATCCAGCCCACTCAGGTGGGGCAATATATTCATTTTCCTTAAGTTTGTTTGAGATTAGTTGTATCAGTTTTTCAGCAGGTGCATCGTATAGCGTCGTCATGTATTTCTCCCAACAACAAATTAATGAGCTTAAATCAAATCATTTTTTTAATGGTATCTATTGCCTTATATTATTTTCTCCATTCGTTCGCAACTGGATCATCTCACAATGTTCTCTTTCGATAAAGCGATAAATAAACTGCAACACCCCCCCTTGTCTCTACTAATGTTGCTCCAGATTTTTCCTCAAGGTCTCTTGCAATCCTATTTCGAGGGACCCTTTCAAGGGCATTTTTTAAGATTTTAACTTTAACTAACCTTTTTGATCTGAGCTGATCCTTAAGCTCTTCAATTATCGAATCTGTTATCCCATTTTTGCCAACCCATAGAGTTATTTCAGTTTCAGTAGCTTGCGCTCTTAATTTTTGAATATCCACTTTCATGGCCAGGTCGAACCACCATCCTAGTTTCAATACCGCCTTACGTCCTCGCAATTCAAACATGTAATAACCGTTCGCTTATTTTTCACGCGAACGCGCGCATTTACACCGTAAACAAGGTAACGCGCGCATTTTCTGCAAAAGTGCATCTTAAACTTCTTTGGAAGGCGCACTCTGTATCTCATCCCGATCTCTTTTGCGAGCTGAGCGTACCTGTCGCTTCTCTCGCTGCGATTCGAAAATTCGGCTTCGGCAAGCTCAAAGAGCCGTTCTATCCTCTCTGAGGCGATGTCTCTCACGAATTCCCTTATCCTTTTCTGCCTAGTACGCTTTGACATAAACGAACTTCAAATTTATGGAAAAGATTAATACAGTGAATGTATAAGTAGTGTCGTAAATTACCAGTAATAAAAGGCACCGATGGTCTAGTGGCTATGACTTGGGCCTTCCAACTTTTAGGGAGAAAGCCCACAACCCGGGTTCGAATCCCGGTCGGTGCATAATCACGGCTTTTTCACAGTGCGAATAAGGTTAAATGCATGTTGTTGTATCTATAGCATCCTCGTCGCTGCTACTACCTGAATGCTTTCAACTCCCTCAATTTTTGAGAGCACCTCTTCTATCGAGTCGGTGCCGCCTTCCACATCACCCACTATCACTGTCACTAAAAGGGCTTTTAAGCCAAAGGCAATCGGTTGTATATCAAAACTATAAAGTCGTGCATCATTAGGAAGGGCGAGTTCAATTTTTCGCTTAAGTTGCTCCAAGTCGACTGCTGGACTTTGTGGCATTACCTTAATTTGCGCAGCTACTTCTCCCATATCACGGCCCCTCAAATCCACACTCACATCTATAAGGATTGCTCATCTTTTTACACTTCTTACATCTTGCTAGCATTTCTCCACACGCGGGACAAGGATATATAATGCTACTATCCTTTGAAACCCTTGCGCCACACGATACACACGTTTTATTCATATCCATATAATCTCCCATTAGCATAAGTAAGTGGACAGCTCGGTTTGTAACCAAATTTACGTGAACAACTATGAGCAGATTCTAAACGGTCACCTTTGTTCCAATTACGTCTTCATCACAAAGAGCATCAGTTACACGGTTAAAGTAAGCGCCGTTAATAATTGTGCAGTTCAACTTGTACTTTAATATCAGCTTAGGAAGAGTTGTATCGATGCAAGTTTCAACTCTGAGTTCACTTGCCCTTATTACTCTGGCTAATTCATCGTTTATATAAATACCGTCGACGTCTTTCGCTATGACGAGGTCGGCTTCAAGCTCTCCAGCAATCCACGCGGCAATAGCGTCAGACGTAACATCCCACGAGTGCGGCAACGGATCATTTTCATAAACCAGCTTAAAAGGTAAGAGAGCTGAAACGCCCCTTGGCACATCAATAATATCATCAATTAACCGACACCCCGTGCCACCTGCGAGGAAAAAAGCATACTGTTCCATTGCAAGGACTGCCATCCAGTGAGCCGCATCGTCGGTCAATGATCTGGAGTAATGCCTTACTATATTTGCGAAGGGTCCGCCACCTGGCACAATTAACACGTTAAGCTCTCGCTTTAATAGATGAAGCACAAGATCATGTGCAATCTCGAGTAAACTCCCCCCGAGCTTAAGAACTTTTTGGTTCGTTTTTTCCCTCCACGCGTTTTTAAAGTGTATTACTACCAATCACTTGTTTTAGCAAATTTGCAACCGCGAATGCTGGAAACACGCGAGAGATTTTTGTGCCGTAAGTATCAGAAAGTGATTCAACTCTAAGTCCTGATCTTTCAGCAGCATTTTTAATCATAAACTCCCCCACGCCTGCAGCTACAACAGTTTTTAAATTGTGATACGTGGAGTGCGTCAACATGCCGTGCGAAAGTTCATCGATCTGCGCCATCACAGCTTGCTCCGCTATCTCATACGCCCTATTCTTACCGAGTTCTTCGATATCGCATAGTACAACTCTCGCAATACGACCATAAGCAGAGTCAACGTCGCGCGGCCTTCCATCAGGAGTATCACACGTATAATCACTTTCTGTTATCGTTCCAAGAATCATATGGGCATCAGCTGTTATAGCGTAAAGCTCGGAAGAAATTCTGCAGGGATCTCCGTCTAGGTTCAGCCTCCTTATCAGAGCTGCAATATTTGTCCTCAAAACGCCCGAGTAGATGAGCTCACCGCGCTTCAATCGCCCGAAATCTGTTATCAAAGCCTCGAACTTTCCATTTTTTATAGGAATTATATCACAAGTTGTGCTTCCCATGTCCACGAATATGCAATTTCGTTTCTCTCTTGCGATAAAATGGGCAGAAGCTACCCAGTTCGAAGCAGCATGTAGCCTCGGATCTTGCATGTCACGGGAAAATCGACCGTGTACGTCAAAAAAATATGCACTGTCAAACACTGAATTAACTACTGAAGCTATGTACAGCACGCCTTCTCTCTTGTCAATAAAGCGATCGGCCATTTCACCCGTTAGTACAATACCCACCTCATCCGGTTTAAAATCGAGTTTTACGCGTTTAAGCACGCTTTCAAGATCGGCGCTTTTCCATAACGGGAGATAAAACGTCATTACGTTTCCATCAGCTGATGCAATTTTTGTGTTCGCTCCACCGATGTCGATACCTACAACGCTATCGCCTCTCATTTTCCCACACTTGAATTATAGAATGCCTTGAAGATTATTTTTCAAATCAATATCTGTTTTTAAAAATATGTGCTTACCCTTGATCTCAACTGATTTCGGCAGTGCGATCCCCATTCCTGCTTTGAAAATTAGTTCAGAAACGTTCACCGCCAAATTATTTATACTCACTATTGCGGTTGTAGGGCGTGCGTTGACATCAATAACATAGGCTTGTCCACTCTTTTCAAGCATCATATCTATACCCGTGTAACCTTTACAACCTAGTAATCTAGATGCCTTAGTGGCAACATCTACAACGTAGTTCGGATCACTTACCTCATGCGGCGTGATATTTCCAAGGTAGTTTACTTCTCTATCAATGTGTATCAGTTGTTTATTAATTGAAAGTGGGAGTAACCGTTCTCCCGGTTATCAGACTCACGCTTATGTGATCACCTTTCATGAACTTTTCAACAATCATAGTATCTGCGACATTCTTTCCATCAAGTGAATCGACTACAGTTACCCCGTCGGACCCACATCCAAACCTCGGTTTTATGACGTAGGGTCCCGTTGACGGGTTTATCTCTGGGACGTTGATAGATTCCCTGGTTAGTATCCTCGACGTCTCAAGTTTATCCGCACAAGTTCTTACTGCTTTGGATGGACATCCAAGGTTGAGGGTATTCTGTTCTACGATCACTGTAAGGTCATACAGCAAATCGTCAGGGGCTACGACAAGTCCTGCATCGCATATATTTGAGAGGCGCTGTACCTCATCAAAAAAATAGTCTTTAGTTCGCTTTTTGTAGGAAGGCGACCTGACTGTGCATCCAATTCTGCTGAATCCATCGCGCAGAGCTGTGAGCATCGCATACCCTTCCGGAGCGAAATGAGGCGCGGCTACGCTTGCGTACTCTGCAACCATTACGTCCAAACAATCACCTAGTTAAACCAACACCCTACTCAGCTGCTAGCTCCTACCTTTATCTGTAACTATAACGAATCACTTCTCTGTATTTTAGCTGTTTGACGTCGCATAGAGGAACACAGTAAACTGTCTAGCAACAAGCCTCTTTCAGAGAGTATTAGATTTTGTCGTTCACGATATCCAATGCGGCTCTTAGCCCCTCTTCATAGGAACGTGAAAGTCCAGCCCATACCTCTTCATCACTGAGTACTCGACATAGCTTCTGCTTACGTTCGTGTTGATCATTTACCATCCTTTTCAGTATAAATCTCATTTCCTCTTGCAACCGACACATTGAAGAAAATTCGTCCAGTATCTCTTCAATTCGGGTTTTTAAAAACTTGGCAGACGCGGGACTCTTTCCCATGGTTGAGATTCCTAGCGTTATCTCGTTATTAGAGATGATAGATGGAACTACTACATCTCCCACAACGTCAACTTGATTGAAGAGGACTTTTCTCGTCTTTGCGTAGTCTGTAATAAGTGAATTTAATCTAGGATCGTTTGTAGCGGGGATAACAAGAAATGCTCCCTGAAAGTATCTCCGTATATCAGTGAGGTCATCTTTTACAATCTCTATCTCGCCCTCACTAGCCATACGCTTTAATTCTGGCGTAAAAGTCTTGCTGACGACCTTTGTCTTCGAGTAATTGCAAAAAAGCTTTGCCTTTCGCTCACCAACATGGCCACCGCCAAATATTACTACTTTTTTATTCCTCAAATCGATGAAAAGCGGCATGTGCGTCATAACGCTTACCGTGCGAAAAACTTCTCGTTTCTTTTTATATCAGTGTTGCTCGAGGAGCTACATATTACGCGAACTCTATAAAGGCACTATACCCTGTACCAGTTTAACTCGCAATTTTAGAAACTGTAATTGCCGATATAAATCATTATCTAATAACTTAGCGAAGCATTACACTCGTACAACTTTTAATGGAGAGGTTGAACGAATAGAAGTCAGAAGAAGAGATCACAAAAGAGCGCACAAAGGGTTTAATCGATATGAATAGGCACTTTCTCCGTATCAGTGGGACCACTTGGGTGAGGTGTGATAGATGCTTTCAGATCCTTTACAAACGTAAGCGATTTTGCCTTATTCCGTAACTGGAACGTCACTTTTTGTACACATTCGTTCTCGAGATAGATAATATGTACTTCGCTCGTTTTACGGGGAGATCCTGAGCTCACATTATATAGATTGTCTACCTCTATAATCCTAGTGAGGGGAATAGCAAATGTAAGTTCCTCTTCTATAATCTCTGTAAATACTACCCTTTTATTGGTGAGCAAAAGCATCCCCAATGGATTTTCAGACTCTTTATCGGCTTTAGGAGCCTTAAACACGACTTCATCGTATGTGCACATTATTGATTCGTCATTTTCAAGAGAGATAGCTCGACCCTCATCAAGTATTCTATTTAGTATTAAAGACACAATAGTTAATGCTATAAAAACTGACATTCCAAGAGGGATTTGCCAATGGCTCTGAATCAATGTCATGAGGGGCAAAGACTTGCCCCAGATAGATAATAGCACGATGACCCAAAGTCCTAACGCCATGAAATTATCCTCGAATTACGCACCAATAACTAATCTAACGTAGAGGGGTCTAAGGAGTTAACATTTAGGCACATTTAATGATTCAGCGAGCCATTATATCTCTATTCTCAAAGGAAAATATGCTGCAATGAGATTGAAAAATGGGGAGTGCTTTAATAGTGTGATGATCTGGCTGCGTTTATACAGATTAAACAAGTGCGCCCCTCCACAGATAAGACATCCCTTTAACATCTAGTAACGAGTTCTTATCTGTCACATAAACTCTAAAATAAAATCCATGACCGTCGTTTCACAGAACAATTTATCTATCTTAAATAATTATAATATGAGGGGGGTTTGTATGGATATAACCTATTTTGAATCGCCTGGAGAACAAAATACGGAACGTGTTCTTGATATCGTTAAAAAACGATGTGAAGACCTTGGGATAACGTACGTGCTCGTACCTTCTGTGCGAGGGGTCTCGGCAGAAAAGGCTATGGATAAGTTCGAAAATACAGGAATTACACTGTTTTTTGTTGGGATTGACCCTGCGAAGTTCTCAACTGATACTCACAAAAGGATAGAACGCAGCGGCTTAAAACTGGTGTTTTACAAACAAGTTAACTACGCATATCCTGATGAGGTGAAAAATGCATTTAGGAGGTTTGGCCAAGGAACAAAGGTTGCAGTTGAACTCGCACTCATTGCTGCGCAAGAGGAGGCGGTTCCGATCGGTACGGAGGTGATGTCGCTTGGCGGCACTGGAAAAGGACATGATACAGCGTTAGTTATATTACCAGCAAAAAGCGGCAATTTTAATGATCTTGAGGTGAGAGAAGTACTCTGCAAACCGAGAAGAATAAAGATCGATTAAAGAGTCCTACAGTTCAAATCTTGTATTTCTACTACATTTGCACACTTTAGAAAGTCGTTAGATACATTTACGTTGACCCTGGCAATCGATCCGTCTTTTCGCCCAAATACTGCGATTAAGGCAAGCAACTTACCTCTTTTATACGCCATCATAGCTCGGTCGTCCACGTCCTCTAGTTTACGAAGAGTTCGCGTGGCAGATCTCTTGACCATATCGCTACTATCGTTTAAAGATCCCGTAATCGGTTTTAACGCTCTTTTATCTCCAATCTCTCCAAGGGACTTTATTGCGCTGCATCTTATTATCGCATCATTGTCACCAAGCATTCGTATTAAAGGTTCGACTGCCCGCTCGTCCCCGAGCTCTCCGAGTACATCGGCTGACCAGTACCGAATACTCAGATTTTGACTCGTTAGCGCCCTCACTAATGGTGTTATTGACGCGCGTCCAATCTTAACAAGCGCCTCCGCTGCATAAGCCTCTATTCCCCCGTACACCTCTCCGAGGGCATGGATTAAAGGAGGGATTGCCCTTTTACTACCGATCTCACCAAGAGCCCAAACAGCATTTCGTCGGACAGACCAATCTGTATCCTTTAGCGCTTCAATTAAAAACTCGGACGCAACCTCATCTTTGACCTCTCCAAGCGCTTGTGCCGCCACAGCCCTAACATGACAATCACTATCTTTTAAAACGTTAATCAATCCATATACATTTCGTTCTGCCTTTAATTTTAGTGTATCAGGCTTGCTAAAGCGCATATCTCTGGTTCAACTCCTGTCGCAATTTTATGACACATTATTACATCATTTCGAATACATAAAAACCTGATCTATCACGAATCATACTCCGCTAAATAACGATTTTTCGACTTGCTTTGCTTTTTGAAAGCAACACAACTCTGCTTATTATGGACTCATCAGCCATCTCATATCCCAACGCGTCGGCAAGGTCGCTCGCAAATGCTACGACGTCACCGTGCTCTACCATAGTGCTTCTCGGTAATCGTTTCCTCGAAAATCCCAAATGCATATACGATTTAACTTCAACATAATCAGGCTCAGCTATCTCTATAAGGTTTGCATAGTGGCCGGGGTTAAACCTGTTGATCCCATTTGCTAGGGTTATCCTAATAACGGTTCGCGATTCATGCGTTGAGAGTATGTGAAGGGACTTGAGGAGGTTTGAAAAAGAACCGTTAATTGGCCTACATATCCTATAATAGTAATCCTCATTGGGAGCGTTAAGCGAGACGTACAGTTGAGTTGGTTGTATCGCCTCTAGGATAGCAGGTTGTGTGCCGTTAGACACGACAAAAGTTGTCATGCCACGTTTCTTAAATTCCTCAATGAGTTCATTGAGGAAGGGATAGAGTGTAGGCTCCCCATTTAATGAAATTGCAACGTGTCTCGGATTAAATGCCTCAGTTAGCTTATCGAAGTTGATCTGTTTGAAGCCTTTATATCCTGAGAGCAACCTCCGTTGCGCCACAACAGATCCATCCACGAGTACGTGCGGTTCATCATAGGAAGTAAACTCGTCGGGTGTGCTAAATTCGACCGGTCTCCAACAGTGCAGGCACCGTTGGTTACAGTTGAACGTGGGCGTCATTTGTATGCAACAGTGAGATTTTATGCCATAGAATTTTTCCTTGTAACAGACACCTTCGTCTTTGAGAGATTTCCTTAGCCATAAACATGTCTTTACTGCGCCGCCATGTCCCACGAACTGGTATCCCTGCTTTTTCAGAATGTCCCGGTACTTCCCGCTGTCATTAGATGTTTTCCTTTTTCTCATATCCTCGTGACTATAATTATGATTGCTGTCAGATAAGCTTACATTGATTCAATAGCTTCTATGCCGAGAGATTCCAGTGTATTTCTTAAGACGATCTTTGAGCAGTAAACAAGCCCGAGCCTTGCTTCTCTGACGCCCGGCTCCGCGGAAAGAACCGGGATATATCTGTAAAATTGATTGAATGCCTCTGCCAGTTCACGCGCGTAACCTGCAAGCGTGTGAGGACGCATATTCAACGCAACGTTCTCAATGGCGGCTGTGAACTTCGCGATAACTTTTATGAGGTTGATCTCAAATTCATCAGTTAACAGTTCAGGATTATAACTGCCGTCAAAATCATCAGCCTTAGCTAAAATATTTGCAGCCCTTGCGTGGGCGTACTGAATAAACGGTCCACCTTGTCGCTCAAAGTCAAGTGCTTCTTTCCAGTCAAAAACTGTAGGCTTGTCAACGGATACACTTGCAATGTCATAGCGCACGGCGCCCTTAGCTACTGCTTGAGCTATCGACCATTTTTCGTCCTCTGATATGTCAGGTCGCCTTTTATCGACTTCCTCGTAAGCTTTATTAGTCACTTCTTCAAGAACGTCATCAGCCGAGACAAATTGACCCCTTCTCGTACTCATCGAACCCTCGGGAAGGGAGACGAACTCAAAGATGACCACCTTCGGGGGCCTAACGCCGAGTAACTCAAGCACCTTCCCAACTTGCATTGCGTTTAACTTGTGATCCGCTCCTAAGACATCTATCATACAGCTGCATCGACCAGCTTTCCATATGTGGTACGCTATGTCGCGGGTAGGATAAACTGATGTCCCATCAGATCGCCTTATTACGAGCTCCTTATCCATACCAAATTTTGATAGATCAACCACCACGAGGCCATCTTCCTTGATATAATCGCGCTGTTTGAGCTCACGAATTAGCCCGCTGATATCTTCTAAAAATTCACTTTCCCATACAAACGTATCGTGTTCGACGTCAAGGTTTTTTAAGGTCTCAACAATCCCCAAAAGACAGAACTTGACAGCGTCTTGAAACATACATGAGGTGTCCGCATCGCCGCGCTCATAATTCCGCATAAGCTCACTTACCTCAACCAGTCTAGTAGGCTGAAGCTCAATCTCGGCATTTGCTCGTATATAGATATCAGCGGTAGCGTGGTCAGGTTTCTTAGTTTGATCAAGATCGAACTGCATCAGACCCCAGACGACAAGGGCGATCTGCCTTCCCATGTCGTTCACGTAGTACTGCGTCTCAACGTCACATCCCGCCCTTTTGAGGCATCGCGCTAGAACATCACCAACAATGGAATTTCTCACATGCCCGATGTGCAGGGGACCATTTGGATTCGCCGATGTATGTTCTAAAATAACCTTTTGTCGTAAGCCTATGTTACCGTAGGAACGACCTTCCTCTGCCACTTTCTGAAGCGTCTTAGACAGATATATAGTGTCGACAAAAAAGTTGATATACGGACCAGCTACTTCAACGCGCTCTATGAGACCACTTTTAGGAATATTTCGTGCGATGCGTTGCGCTATGGTTGTCGGAGATGCCTTGTATCTTGGGGCAAGTCTGAACGAAACCGACGATGCCAAATCCGCATAATCTCCCTTAGACTCAAGTGCAAGATCATCTGCTTCGTAACCGGCTTTACTAAGTGCTTCCTTTAGAAGCGACGCTACGATCTTTTTGAATTCAATAAACATCCACTATCAACTTAATGCTCCCCGACGTTGAACCGAAGTGTTGCAGCTATGCCCCCAAATGCTCTCATAAGCTGTTCGCCCTCATTAAAATCCGTCGAGATGAATTCGACAGTTGTTCCAGTTTCCTCAGCTGCTTTTATAAGCTCATCGACAACATCCTCTTCGCTCACTAGTTCTATCGCTGCTGCGCACTTCGGACATATCCCTCCGCCCGTCATCCCCCTAATAGTCTCTTCATTTGTGAAACCACACATCGGGCAGGCACGCTTAACGCGTTTCAGGCGCAGCGCCTCTGAAAGCAGAAGTGTATCGACAGCTCCGAGTTCCAACGCTCTCCTTACTTGACGTTCCCCATACGTAGCTTTCCCCTTGTCGCTGACGAGTTCCTTAAAGAACTTTCCGACTGCTTTCTTTTCACGGATTAGGTCGAGTTCTTGTAGGACCTCTTCTCCACTTTCAACAAGCTCAGAGAGCCCGTACTCATCCGTGTATGACACGTCAAATGCCCCTAGTATCTTTTGCTGAAGTTCATAATGCAGGAACTCACCGACGACGAACTCTTCTTTAGTTGGACTTGGACCACCTACGAGTACCCCTTTAAGCTCTGGGTGCTGCAAAAACTCAGTGTTTGCAGCTTCTCCAATACGCTTGTAAAATTCGCGAGTGGCGATTAAGCGCAGCCTTTCAAAACGCCTCTGTGATTGTCCTCCCTTTGTATGCTTGCCAGGAACCCCAGATGTTAGATGCTTGACAGGCTCGATGTGCTTGCCACTCAACAATCCTACCGTGGCCTCATTTCTGTCAAGAACAATGAGGCCAAAGACTTCCTTCTCTCTCAACATCTCCTTGAGAGGCTCAAGATTAAACGTGGAGTCGCATCTATACTGATATGACTTCACGGGTTCGATGGGCTCAACTACGAGAGTCTGCATATCGGTCTTATCCCCACTGAGCGATATCGTGCCTGTAAATATCACGAGTCCATTTTCAGGGGGAAATCTGTAGTATTTAAGGCGTGACATAATTGACGCAAGTGCGCTTTGTACATTTGTCCTCGTGCTCTTGGACTTTATATTCGATGCTTGCCCATATTCATCCCTCAATTGCGCCACCACGTCAGAAATCTGTTTGTCCCGTGGTATATATATCGTGATCAGCTCGGTAGCTTGCCCCCTCTTGCCTTCGAGCGTCTCGATTACCCTCTTGAATTCGTACCGCTTCAATGATTCCGATACCGACATGTAGCTTTATCTCCAGATGTGCGAAATTATTAAAAGGTTAAGAGGAATAAAAGCGCGGATGGTTTATCCATTTATACACCATGTAACCAATTATATTTAAAAACTCTTTTAATCTAAATATCACACTTTAACCTCTCTGCGGATAAATTCAGTCTCTGAGTAACCTATATATGGTCATAACATAAGATAAATATTAGTAGAAGTCGGAATTTTACTGAAATTTTACACGCTAACTAATACTGTTACAAGCTGATTAACGAATTAAGAGGGTATATTTAAGATGTGTCTTGCCATTCCTGCAGAGGTCATTAGTGTCGAAGGAACCACGGGAACGGTTGACTTCGGCGGACTATTACAAGAAATAAACTTAGAACTGGTAGAAGATGTCAAACCAGGCGACTATGTGCTCATTCACGTGGGCTTTGCTATTGAAAAATTAAGCAAGGAAGATGCCCTAGAAACGCTTGCGATTTTCAAGGAGCTTGAAGCCTTGGAACAAGAAAATGCATGAGTTCGGCATAGCTACGGATATTTTTACAGTTGTTGACCAGACTGCACGGGATAACAACGTAAAAAAGGTCATATCCGTCACGGTTGAAGTCGGGCAATTGGCGATGATCAACCCTGAACAGCTTAAGTTCTCATTCGAGATAATTACCGATGAAGGGCCGTATGCCGGTGCTGAGCTCAAAGTAGTGACCGATTCCTGCTGTAGCGAAATGTAAGTGCGGCTTTGAAGGGAAGCTCGGAGACGAAGACTACGTCTGTCCCAGTTGCGGTGGCATCTATGAACTGCTCGAAGGTAGGGGCATCTGTGTGAAGCATATTGAAGCAGAATTGGAAGACGATGAGTGATAATTCAAAAAAATTGGCTGAAATAAGTTGTGCTGGCACGATTGCAACGCGACCATTGAAAGATAAAAACGTGAGCTTGCTCCATGGCGCCGGAGGCGAGATGATGAACAATCTCATAGTTGCCGTCCTCGCAAACATTAAAAATACGAATGCAGGCGGGATAGGTCTAGAATCCCTCGACGATGGAGCAGCAATCCCTTTGAGTGATGGAAATTACCTTATACTGACTACTGATACTCACGTGGTAAAACCAATATTTTTCCCCGGCGGCGACATAGGACGAATATCAATCGCAGGAACCGTAAACGACCTTGCTGTGATGGGCGCAGCCCCCATTGCCCTGACAAGCGCGATTGTAATGGAGGACGGTTTTCCCGTAGATGACTTACGCCGAATAATTCGCTCGATGGATGAAGCCACTCAAGAGGTAGGAGCAGCAATAGTTACGGGCGACACGAAAGTCATGGAAAGAGGGGCACTAGATAAAATAATAATAAATACAGCGGGAATTGGATTTACCAAGAATCCCATAAGGGATTGTGGACTGAAGCCAGGGAATAAGATTATCATAACGGGGACGATAGGCGATCATGGCATCGCAGTCCTCGCCAAGAAGGAGGACTTCCAGTTCAGGACAGAACTCGTTTCCGACGTGGCCCCTATCTGGTACACCATAAAGGCAGCGCTCGAGTCTGCCGGAGAAGAACAACATAACGGCCATGAAAGACCCGACACGAGGAGGGGTTGCAAGCGCTTTAAATGATATGGCTCAAAAGAGCGGCGTGAAAATTCTTGTCACTGAAGAGCTGCTGCCTATGAACCCTGCCGTCAAGGCCGCATCTGAAATGCTCGGCATAGATCCGCTTGAGGTAGCAAACGAGGGCAAAGCACTAATTGGAGTTGAAGCGGAAGTTGCTGAAGACGTTCTCGATGCGATAAGGAGAACGAAATACGGTAAAAATGCAGCGATAATTGGAGAAGTAGTAGAAGGGCATACGGTTCTCCTAAAGACGCTCATTGGTGGCACCCGGTTTATAGATCCTCCGATTGGAGATCCTGTACCCAGAGTGTGCTAGAAGCTATCTACAAGTATGCGATTCAGAGGAGCCTTTAGCCTAAATAATGCCCAAAAGCGGCAAAATTAAGGTGGCATAAAGCTTTAATATTAATACACGTCATGAGCATGTTTGTGGCTTAAGGCGTTTTTAACCATTTTACTTTAATATTAGTATCCCCGATGCCTCACCTGAACTGCCCGGGTAGTGTAGTGGCCTATCATGGAGCCCTGTCGAGGCTCCGACTCGGGTTCAAATCCCGACTCGGGCGCTTTATTTTGAATTTGTTTTGTTGATTGTACGCCACATGTGTTATTATTTTGAGAGAAGAGTTCTTGTATCTCTTCAAAATTTGATTCAAGTGCTGAGATGCGAGATTCGATCGTAGTTATATAACTTGGTTGTATAACTTTGCCCTTCGGTTGTATAACTTTGGACTTGGTTTCTTCATAGTCTTCAAAAACAATGAGAAGTGCTTTGTTGCCTTCTTGTTCCTTTTCAAAAACATATTATGTTTCACCTATGATGTCAGAGCAGTGTTGCTGTCGGAGTTTTTGTTGGCGTTGCAGTTGGCATTGTCGTTGCGTTCGGACTTGGTGATGGGCTCAACGTTGGCGTCGCAATTGTTTTTGATGTGGTTGAAGCTATTGATGTAACGGGTGAGGAACTTGCAGTATTCCAGTGTTTTGATCAACGCACACGCAGTACCATCTTCTGTGCATCCTACTACAAACACTGTCGCTAGTAATCAACACGACTAGATATGGTGCGGCGTAAATCAAAATGAAAAGATTTAATAATTAAGAGAAAGGTGAATTATCTGAAAATATAAATTGGAGGTATATATATGTGCTTACTTTTTCTACCGTTGCTCGTTCCACTCTTGCTCCTCGGACTTCCACTTCTGTTACTGTTGATGCCACAACTATCACAAGTTATTGGTAGTTTGATTCCGGGTCTTGGTTAACTGAGATCTTCTCCAATGCAATAAGAGATGAGGCAGCTTCTTACAGGGCATCTCCAGTTGGTAAGACGAGCTTACACAGTATGTAACCAATTATACCCGACGCGGGAGTTACGGATTCGATTTTAAGGGATTTGTCATAAATTGTAAAATCAGAAGGATCCCTAAACCGATCATTACAGGATAGCCGCTTTTCCGTCTCTTTTTTTGTTTTTCGTTTTTTGTTTTTCGTGACAATCATTTTCTGGATATTCCCATAATTGGAAATAATTAAAATATTCGATCCAATTAAAAACGGTTTAAACAATGTAACCATCAATCCTTAACGCGTGCTGATATCAATCACGCTTGATGATGAGCTCCTAAAATTAATTAATGAGACGGCAGCAGCAAAGCATTGAGTCAGTCACGGTTACTGCAAAATGCATTCGTCAGTATTTTGACCCTCACGAGGACTGATATCGCTGAGTTGTAGCAAACGATAGACCAACAAAAGAGCTGCTTATAGACAAAGAGATAGCCATAAGTGAGCTAACAAATTAAAATAACTAGCTTCGTGGTGAATATGTTAAATAAAACGACTAGCTCAATGCTTTGCTGCTGCTACCGCCTAAAAAGAGTTTTGGGATTGGGTGAGACGCAAAAAATAAAATTATCACAAAACAAAAACGCTCTACAACTAGATGAAGGTGAACTATGGTGGTCGAGTTTATGAACTTTCACTTATCAGAGCCCGTTTCCTACGGGCGCAAAGAACATCACGGTTGTAAAGGCATCACTTTACGAGTCCTTAGCTGTTCTTACTAGCTGACCATTATCTCTACCACGTTGCTCGCAGACGAGGCATATTGATTGTCACCATCATAGGTGTACTGGACGTCGAAAGGCCCGGGGGTGCTAACGTATAAACGGGTGGTAAAAGAGCCGCCGAGAGCTGGCACAAAGCGCGCGTGGTACGGGAAAATGATACTACGGATAATAGCGGGAACGAGGGTTCAAATCCAGATTTGCACACTTTCATTGTGGTTTCTATTGACGATTTGTGGGATGTAGCGTAGTCATTGTGATTGAGGGCTTTATAATTCATAAATTTTAGTTTCAACTGCTGATAAGCGAGATTCAAGGATTTTTAGCAGCGATTTAGGACTTTTTTATTTTCTGCTGATTCACTCTGAAATAGCAGCTACATTAGTGCATCCAATTTGTCTCACCTGACCAGCACGCAGCTATTATGCTGTTACGACAACTGTACCAGCTATCGTGTCCATAAATCGTTGACGCGGATCTCCTTCCGTGACAAACCCCACGATAAGGTCAAGCAGGAACAACAGCGCGATTATCCAGTTCCAGGGTTTTGTAAGGTTTCTCACAAGTGCCTTTGTATAGTTCATCGAACCACCACTTTTCGACATGACTCGTAAATTCAAAAGCATCTTGCCTATCGTGGCGCTGTACGAACCCTCAAAGAAGGTGTAATATCCATAGACAATTATCAGACTCAGTATCGTAGAAACACCGCTAAACAATCCCGTAAATACAGTGACATCAAATAAGCGAGTTGGAAGCAGTAAGACTGCGAGTATGATACTTACGATTACAAAGATAATTCCGATAATTAGTGAATCTACTACAAATGCTATGACTCTCTTTATCCACAAGTTTTGAAGTGATGAATTTAACCTCACAGCTTCAAATCTATTCGACATTACATCACCAATAACAACAGGAGGCTTTCATCATTTAAATGCATGATGCCAAGAGTTGAGATGAATGACAAGTATTAGCAGTTAACCTAGGGCATTGATGAGATTGCAGTTGGCAATAGTGGCGAAATAGCAATAAAGAACTAACTGGTTAAATATTTTTTATTTCCTCCTTGCGACGCAAAAGCGACCGTGTTTGGAGCCCACCGTCTATCTGAAAAATAATAAAGTTATAGCACATGTAATTCAGATAGATATATTCGATCTTTTCAAACGATTGAAGGAGTCAGATGCAAGCGGCTACACTTGGAGTGATACACAAATATCGAGAAATGGATGTCCTTCCTATATCTCGTATAAATACAGTAGAATTAAAAGTAATCAAAACTAAGTTACTGCGGTAGTTAAATTGGAACGAACAACGAAAACCATCGGCAAGGGCTTTGCAAAATCTGTTTACTACGCCAATGTAACTCGGAATATGTTGCATTTAGCCGGTCTTCCGATCACTGAAGAAATGTTAAAGTTGGAAAAAAACCCTTCCCCTCGTTGATGCTGAGGATAGAGAGTTTTTTGTATATCAGCCGGCGTTCCAAGCGGGGGAATCTCAAACGTGTACTTTCGAATTGCCTCGAACAGGATTTGCCCACATATCTAATGGGTTGATTGGCATCCTTAAGCTCAATAGAGTTGCGTCGCTAAGAATAGAGAATAAAAAAAATATTACGTTATGGAATGTCGATATATAAACAAGGATTAAGGTTCTGTAATCTAACTACGTGTTCTCTACTGATGAAGATTTATCTATCAAGCTTATCTTGTTATACTCTTTATAAACAACAAACAAAATAAAAAGGAGATTAAAATGAGCACATGGTTTGATACTGCCCGATTTGGTATGTTTATAAGCTGGGGACCTTCGAGCCAGAAGGGCTGGGAGCTTTCGTGGCCTCTTATAGATGGGAAGATAAATCTATACCTCCCCTACTGCCAAAACCTCACTGTGGAAGAGTATTACAGCATAACCCCGACCTTCAATCCAACGGAATATGATCCGAGGGAGCTAACTAGGATGGCAAAAAAGAGCCGGGATGACATATGCCGTCTTCACCACGAAACACCACGACGGCTACGCGATGTTCCACACCAAGTATTCAGACTTTTCTATACAGAATTCACCATACCAAAAGGATATCGTGCGCGAATACGTAGATGCCTTTCGCTCTGAGGGACTGAAGATAGGACTGTACTTCTCCCTCATCGACTGGCATCACCCTGACTATCCGGCTTTCGAAGATACTGACCGACAGTACTACTCTACTTTGTCCCTTCGCCAGCCAACAAAAGAGCAGTGGGATCGTTACCTAGAGTTCATGTTCGGCCAGATACGAGAGTTACTAACGAATTATGGAAAGATAGACGTGATATGGTTCGACGGCCAATGGGAGCGGTCACCAGATCAGTTGAAGACCAAAGAATTGGGCGATATGATACGATCCCTTCAACCTGAGATTCTCATAAACGATCGGTTGCCAAATCAGGGTGATTTTGATACACCTGAGCAGTTCGTTCCTCCAGAGCCACAAAAACGTATGTGGGAGACTTGTTTGACCATGAACACGAGCTGGGGATATAACCCAACGGACCCAGGTGACAAGACCGCCCGTGAACTAATTCACACCGTGTGTGAGGTTGCTGCGAAGGGCGGCAATTTGCTCCTCAATGTAAGCCCAATGGGAAACGGCAAGCTCCCGGATGAACAGATCGAGAAACTAGAGGCAATTGGAAAGTGGATGGCCAGGAACAAGGAGGGCATTGTGGGCACCGTCCCAGGATGTGAACCGTGGCAGTTTTACGGACCTTCAACCCGAAAAGGGAATACGGTATATCTGCACCTCCTGATGAAGCCGTATGATACCGTTTCAATCAAAGGCATTCCCGTTAATACGGTCAAATCGGTGCGCGCACTGAGTACATATGAAGAATTACTGTATAAAAAACGCGTCCCAGTCGTAGACATAATTATAGAAAGCCCCAACCCGAATGGTGAGCTCATAGTAAGCGTACCCGATCACGTGGTTGACCCATATGCTACTATCATCGCGATTGAATTTGCTGAGATGTCATGAACGTCAGAGACCCCACGTCCGGCTCCGATTCGCACGATGGAACCTTCGACGAGCATACGGCTTCATGATGATCTTTTTGATTATATAAACTCTTAATGAGCTTATTTACAGAACGATCAACTATTTTGACGCGAAATGCAAAACTTCCCTTACACTGGCGTTACAAAACCTGTAACCAACACCGCATCTGCTCATTGAAGCTTTTGTTGATGTTTTTATCACTTACAAGATGACCAAGAAGTTTCGTAGAAATCCGTTCAGCGTCAAATTCGCACATCCACAGCGCTTTTGCTATAGTATCCTTAGTGTTGCCATCCAACTCATCCAATAGTTCTCGGCTTCCCATTTCAGACTCTCCTGCACATCTTTCATCTCATTTTTGTTTTATGAAGTTTCAAAAAGAGGATTTGAACCGTTTTTATTTCGAACCCACTAATTAAGAATTGCGCAACGAATGAAGTAAATTGCAGCGCATGTGGATGTATGCACTGGGATGACAAACAGGGATGTAGAAACAGCAGAAATTAACTCTGCTGTTTAAGATGTAATGTCACGGATGTATAAGATTCCTCTCATTTTAACAGCTATTTGTCCGTCAATGGAGATACAGTATGTATCGCCTCGGCAACATCTTGAACAAGTTCAACACGCGTGTGATAATTAATATCGCACTGTGAAAAACACAAGTTCTTTCTTCCATCTCGTTATCACATTTGACTCCATAGACTCAAACGACATCATCTGGAGTATTCTGCTAAGTGACCTCCTATGATGCCAAGGCACATTAACACCTCTTTCTTGTTTTTACGTGTATGTTAGATCGGCGCCGTTTGGTCTGTGAAAACAACAGGAAAAAGGAGATACTAAACCCAGAGCACAGCTGGTACAGGTTCCAGTTAAAGAAGAATCACTGAGTTGCAACAAAGACGCGATAAATTTAGTATATGCCAACTGACCAGAAAGCTAGCATCTGAGGGCGGGTGAGGGTGGCCAGGGCAGGGGGGGAGCCCTGCGCCACCACATCACATCAAAATTTTTACATTCGACATGTGTGCCATCTGGCCCGTAAGTAAAATCTACCCGCTGATTTATTTCATTATTTCAACTTAATTTGCTTCCAGTAGATGCTCCCACGCACACCATATGCGGTGAGGATTGGGAGGATGTGAGGAGGACTTTTCAAGGTCATACGTTTGTTTCTCTTCTCTAAATCTCATGGAATGTAGCGTTGTCCTATACATCTCTTGAAGAGCCAAATTAACACTGTATAAAGTCGCAAGCGTTTCACGAATGTGAACTCTTAATTCAGGGTTTAACACCACTATGTTTAAAGTGGACTCTTAAATGAGCGCTCTGAGACCATTATCGTTACGTCCGCACTGTGCGAACTGGCAATGTTGAAAATGTGCTTCGACTTACTCGTTGCCGCTGGGCGGAGCACTTGATTAACAGCGTTTGTTAATCGCTCGGCACATTTTCTGCAGTCTGGATCATTAAACGTATTCATACATCCAAAGTGAAGTCCATAATAGCAAGCGGTATTTTTTGTTGCCATAATCCTTCAACCTCCTCTAGTAAGCTCATCGCATAATAGGTTCTTAAGCCTGAGTGACACTGATCTAGTGTGCGAAAGTGTGACAACGTGTTTGTTTCCCGATATGTGACAACATTTTTGTGTCACACCATACGCTACTGGAAGGAAAGGATCTGGAATATGTCAGATGCCGGCAGTAACACTCGGAGGTATAAGGACAGCAGTGTGACAGCCATAATGCCCAAGCCAGCTTCTTAAATTGGAGGGATATTAAAGCGCTCCTCCTCCCCATGAGCTGCGAGGTGGCGCTTTCGACGTAGTGGAATTCGACAAACACTCAGATGAGGTTAATTTTACTATCTTCCATGCTTTTGTCCGTAGGAAAAAACTACAGTTGTGGGAGCGGTGTTAAATTAAAACGCGAACCATAAACAATGCGGTGGTTCTTTAAAAACAAGTACTATGCTATCGCTGATACGTTTTATTCTACTCTCGGCATTTTTAGTGCTTGTATTGCGATCGTGTTGCAAAATGAGCTCTTTCAGTTTTTTGACCCTAAATTCACGGGGTGAAATATATTATACACTTATTTCAATGCACAATCAAATTTCCACTAGTATTTCGTTTCTTCTGAAGATGCCAGGTATGTATGGTGGATTGTAAAGTGCTACGACAAAGTTCGATTTTTGCGTAATGTCATTTTTTGAGAGCCAGACCTTGAGTTCTTCGATCTTTTTGTTTGTGAGCTTCTCGTTCACGCGTCCGGAGAATCGTATCGCGGCTGTTCTGCGGCTCTCGAGAACTTTAAACGTGATTCTTTTATCCTGCGGCTCCGGGAGAGTTTCTGGCGTATATTTCGATGGCATAGAGAAGGAAATGCGGTACACACGTTCTCCAGTTTGTTCCTCTGTCACCGGGGCAGTCATTGGTATCTTTTCCGCCGTAACCGGGGCAGTCATTGGTATCTTTTCCGCCGTAACCGGGGCGATCATAGGTATTTTCTCAGAGCTTGATATTTTTTCCTCAGATACGGGAGCTGTCATAGGGATTTCTTCCCGCTTCTTGTTCCCTCCAAAGATATAATGAGCTAGTATCTCAAACCCTTTCCTCAAGGCATCATCAAAATCTGATTCCACGTCAACTTGAGCTAAGGTATATTTAGAATATCTTCTAATTTCAAAATCATTGTCTTTTCTTTCAACGGTATATACGGGACTTTCAATAGTCGTGTAAAAACACCACGCAATAATTGAACTGACTCTTCAAGTAGTTTCCTTTGCTCAAAAATTATGCTAAAATGGCTGCGTTCTACCGTACAAGCGTGACGAGACATGGCTAATGAATCTGAAATACTGACATATCGAGCTTGAAAAATGGTTGAACTTATGCCAATCATCTGCAAACGCCCACGAAAGCTCTCATGTGAGACGTGAGATACGGTTATACTTGAACTGAAGCAAATAATACAAGAAACAACAGGAAGTTTAATGGAGACAAAGTTTAGTCTTGCACTTCAATGGCCACACTTATGTTACTAGGTGAAAACGTGGCACCTCTGCAGAATTGCTATCTTTATAGCCATCTACGTTTGAAGAAGATAAAATGAAGCAGCCAACAGTCATCCTACGTAAAAACCAGCGGGTCTGATCCGCTGTCCACACTCCCAGATCGTGAGGCATGCATCTTTATGAGCCCAAACAAGCTTTCCGGACATCTCCATAGAATTGAACCTATCGACGTAAAACACAAAAGATAAAAAGGAGGTAGCCATAAGCAAGAAAGGTCAACGATGCAATTAATTTTCGACAATCACGGCAACCCGCGACTAACACGTCTCAAGCGTGATGATAAGCTTGTGGAGTCGTACGCTGAGGACTGTTGCAAAGCATTCCAAGACAGCGCAACAGTCGAGATGCTTAAAGATCTTTACGATAAGCTGAATGATGGTGAATGGTCGCAGCACTACCGCAGCATTTATGATGAAGACGATCGATGGTGGTACGCTAACGAATTAGATGTTGATGTACTGCAATCTGCGCTCAATCTGTTAGTTGCTGTGTATGTCGGAATTCAAAGTTCAAACGAGTTCATAGCTGAGCCGGTATTGCAGCACTGCCAGCTTGGTGGCTGTCAGCACTTTGGCGTAATGCCGGTGTGTGACGCGTGCATCGCCGAAATGATGAAACAAATTAAGATATTACTCGCTTGCCATAATTACTGCAAATCATCGCACGCACACGATCAGTGAAGAACTGAGTGCATATAAAAAACAAGTCGCTTGAGCTTATTATCTCCATTTAAAGTTCTTTATGCCCCTCCCCATCTGTGTCTATAAAGCGCTTCTTAAGACTTGTTCCCGGGCTGCATATATACCTAAACTGTGGTGAGGGATCATAACAAAGCGTTTGTACATATCGCTTCAGGTCTAAGACATCAAACTGTAAGACTCGCGTTATGCATATGTTTCCGTGGCAGGACAACAATTACGCGCGATTGCGCAATATCTCTTCCAAATATGTAAGTTTGACGTGTATTTGTCTATTGGGAACACTCAACTTTGTTATCGCGCCACGAGCGGATTACTGCTAGCAAGTGCTAATTGTATATACGAATATGGTTATAAGAGATATCCCGCCGATATCCTTTGTGTGAGGTTACGTCTGGTGTGACACGAAAATGTTGTCACACATCGGGAAACAAACATGTTGTCACACTTTCGCACACTAGATCAGTGTCACTCAGGCTTAAGAACCTATTATGCGATGAGCTTACTAGAGGAGGGAAAAGAATTATGCCAGTGGAAACTGATGATAGCGAGTTCACAAAGCGGCTTATAGGATTCGGGCTCAGCGAAAAAGAGGCGCAGCTCTACCTCCACCTGCTCAGACATGGACCAACGTCCACTTCCCTGGTTGCAAAATCGCTCAAGACGTATCGGGAAGACGTTCATCGAACGCTTATCGGCCTCATCAACAAGGGCATAGTTACGCCTTCACAGGAGACGCCGACGGTCTACACGGCAGTGGACCTCGACATCGCTCTCGATTCTGCACTTGAAAAGTACGAGAATGAACTTCGCGAGATGGAACAGAGAAAGCAGGAGCTTCAGGAACTTTCAAAAAAACAGAATTTTCGGCCATCTGACGAATTTTGTACGTTTAAAATAATCAAAAGCGTTAAGGAATTCTTAGCTGTCACTATACCTCTTTTGAACACATTGAAGGAGGAGTGGCTGTTTGTCGTTCCCCAGGAAATGGTCGCCTTTGCCTCTTTATACGGCATAAGCGAGGCAAGCAAAGAGTTTATAAAACGCGGAGGAACGGCGAGGTGCATCGTTGACGTCTCTCACTCAATGATTGAGCTGACGCGCGAACTCTTGGATATTGGCTATGACGTGCGCCACTACGATGAGTACCACGGGATATATTTCGTGGTGGGGGATAAAAAGCAGTGTATGAATGCGCTTAATGTCGATATAGGTACTCTATCGCTTGATGAGCCTGTAACAGTGCTCTGGATCGACAGCCCTACGTATGCTAGTTATCTCGTCTCCACGTTCGAACTGTTGTGGGAACAGGGAGTCCCCGCAGCACAGCGGATAGAAGAGTTATTAAAAGAAGGGTCCGCACGTTAACGGGTGAGTATAGTGCGCGGGTGGATAGGTCGCCTCTGTTCGCAGCTTTGAATTATCACGTTGTAACTACCTTAATTATCAATATGCACTTATTTCATTATGGTTAGGTAAGAGTACGACCTAAAACTTTTGTCTCCTCTCTTTTTATATGCTGTCTCCTCTCTTTTTATATGCTTGGTGAGACAGCAAATATCAAAGAAGCAAAACATGAAGGGCAAAAACTTTTTTCATCGTTTAGGAGACGTGGAGCAATCAAAAGTAACTATCATGTCACTGAAAATTGTTGTTCATGTTCAAGTCTTCTTTTAGGAAATTTTTTCCGTGGTAAGAGGTTCTCCTCAGCGAATAAACTTTGTGACTTTTTGGCACGTATTCGGGCGGTGTAATATAAATTGCAAAAAATGATCAAAATTTATTAGTGGGAACAACATTCGTACTCTCACCCTCACTTTTAGTTGTTTTAAAAATTAAGGTTGTGGAGCTGTTTTTAGCTCAATCAACACGAGAGAGTGCCATCAACTGGATAAAGACTAATGTACAATGAATATAAGAACGGGAGGATATGTTAATCGATAATAGCGATGTTGTCTCTCTTCATCGTGAATGTTGCTGTAGCATCGACGAGCAAACCGACGACTGCACCCCGGTGGTGGATTGGTAACAGTCGCAACGACCCAACAGACAACCACGCCCACCTTCACTGCTTCTGTGCAAGCAAAAGTCAACGAATGGTTTGACGTCAGCAGATTTCTCACCGTAACCGGCAAAGTAGTCGGCGGCGCGTTTACAGATCCAAGCATAGTCACAAGGCAAATGGGATACGTTCGGTAACGTCGCAACCAATAGTGATGGCAATTTAACCGGTCAGATAAAGAGGTCTGAGGCAGGTGATGAAAACTACAGAGCGACCTACGACGGTGACAGTCAATACGTGCCATCGGTGAGTAATGAGGTAGTGGTAACAGTTAGCTAATACATAATAAGCAGCAAGCGACATTTTTTACACGTTCAAAAACCAGTGCTCGATGAATGGTCTTCAAGTAAAAGCGCACATCGTTAACGAGGGATACTGAATGCATAAATATGAAAAAAGGAGTAATTAGTTTATCGATCGCGACGATTACTATGCTTCCCATTTTAGGTGTTGTCCCAGTTGACTCGGGCATGATAGATAGAAATGGTAAGTATATAGCGTAGCGTCTGCGATAAAAGGGAAGCCTGACGGCGCGGTTTGTATCGTTGCCTCTAACGTATAACGCGGCCGCATTCATCTGGTAAGATCTAGCACGTATCTACAAAGGGCGCAACTGCTACTAAGCAACTGCTCTATCGCCGCGACGTAGGTGCACTTGCCGTATAAGGCAGCTGACTTATAGAAAGCGTACGAAAAAAATGGCGGTTAAGTGTCAAACGACCAAAAACAGAAAACTAATGCGAATTATCTTACGATGACAATAAAACCGTTTTATACATTTTGAAAAGATAACGTCAAATAGGTTTCTAATGCCGGAGTAACCGTCTAACTGTCTCGTTCACCTCATCGTTGCTTAAAGATGGAGCGTAGGCAACACGGAGCATGTAGGTAACAGTATTGGCTACGCAATCGGCAAACACCTTATCGCGTGGTTCCTCAAGCCCTTTAGCACAGCACGGGTAAAGTCCATGATAGTAGACGACAGTTGTTACTGCCATACTTCTTTTCCTCCTTGATTCATGCATCGCATGGCAGAGTAATAAGCTTTCGTGACAACACTTTGTTGTCACACTGTATAACCCGACAGAACAATGGGGCAAAAGCATAAAGGTGACGGACGATGACGTGCGGACGCGGTGCGGCGAATTGTGTCAGGACGGTCTTCAACCCATATCGCACGATAGTCGCGTTTTGAGCGTTAAACACACCAAAACTATTGATGCAAATAAACTTCAAAAAAAGCGCTCAAAGTCGTTTATTTTTAAAAAATTATTTCTTGTTATTTTTAGCCAATTGGATACGTGTTATGATGTTATTTGGAGTTATGAGCGGCGTAACCGCGATATTCACGGGCAATGGTTAAGAAAGAATGCGCATAGATATGTAAAAAGTATCAGCGAAACGGGAAAAAATTGATAAAGGAGGTGAAACGAGATATTTTGGTGGATGATCCCCTTTTTCTTGCTCTGGCCTTGGTTTTGGTGGCTGTTCTTCCCCTTCGGGCTGTTGTGAGAACCCTAGACATAAGGACATGAAACCCCTTCGAGCGACACCCAAATGCGACACGAGTGTCGCTTGTTGCTCTAGCAGTATTTATTCCAGCTATTTATTGTATGAACGAAATTCAAGAAGGAGTGGTGAGCGCTGGTTTGTTGTAGGACGCATACCATGCCGCGACTCCCACGCTCTTTAAAATATTTTTCTTCATACTCGCTTTCTAGCCAAATTGCAGTCTGAGGTTAATAAATGGGTTATCCTTTTATATCCTTGCACGCATTATGTTGTGTTTTTAAAAGTAGGTGTCGATAGGCAGCGTTTTTACGCATTCGAACGCGCCGTCAACAAGGAATGTGATGCTACGTGAAACGAGAAGTTCTCTCCCTATGCATAGTAGTAAGTGTAACGCTGTCGCTCTTCACCGGCATCATAACGATTGCGGGGCTGCCCCCGCAACGTGCCTCGACTGAGCGGGCACACGTCGGCTCTGCTGACTATGTGAAGGATACCGTCCTCGTCCGGTTCAAGCCTGCGGCACGGCAAGATGGAATGGTGGTGCCCGATATCGCTGCGGCTGCCCATGCGAGCGTGGGGGCCACGGAAATAAGGGCGTTGAGCGGGGTGCCGGGCCTCCAACTGGTGAAACTCCCCGAGGGGGTCGCCGTGCCCGCGGCAGTGGCACAGTATAAGCAGAACCCGAACGTCCTCTACGCTGAGCCTGATTATCTGCGACATATAGACGTGGTTCCCAATGACCCCTATTTTAGTAGCTTATGGGGGCTCCATAACACCGGTCAGACGGTGAGGGGAGAGGGAGGGGTGCCGGGAGCTGACATTGGTGCGCCCGAGGCGTGGGATAAGACGACGGGGTCCAATGACGTTGTTATCGCCGTACTCGATACGGGAGTCGATTACCGGGAGCCGGACCTTGCCCCTAATATCGTGAACGGATGGGACTTTATTGCGAACAGCAGCGACCCGATGGACAGGACCGGGCACGGCACCCACGTGGCGGGGACCATTGCGGCGGTGGGCAATAACGGCATCGGGGTTACGGGGGTCATGTGGAAGGCGAAGATTATGCCCTTGCGGGTTATTGGACCGTATGGCGCTCCCGATGATGTTGTGATAGCAGCCATAGACTATGCAAATTCACACGGCGCCCGCATCATAAACATGTCTTTTGGTGGTCCTGAGTTCTCTCAAGCAGTAAAAGACGCCATAGATGCCTCTCCTGCCCTTTGTGTCTGCGCGGCAGGAAATAATGGCGGGAATAACGACCAAGCCCCACTTTATCCTGCATCTTTTATGAGCAGCAACATCATCGCCGTTGCAGCAACTGACCAGAATGGTGCGCTCGCGTCATTTTCAGACTATGGTCCAAAGTCGGTGCAGGTTGCTGCTCCCGGTACAAACATCTTAAGCACTTTTCCGCCAGCGGTTCAATTGTTCTACGACCCATTCAACAACTTTACTGCGTGGGACGCCCAAGCGCCGTGGCACATTACGAACGATCAGTATGTCAGCCCTCCGACCAGCGCAATGGCTAACAGTTCAGGTGGCAGCATCGTGAACGCATCAATAACGCTCAAAAATCCAGTTGACCTGACAAATAAATGTGGAACGACGCTAGTCTTTAATGTGAAGCTAGACACCGTAGAAGACCATGGTCTGTTTTATATCGAAGCATCGAGAGACGGTATACACTGGGATACGGTTGATTATGGGTCAGGGAACTCAAGCGGGTGGATCGGGCTTGAATACAGCCTTACGAATTACGATAACTCACCATACTTTAACGTCCGATTTGGGTTGACAACTGATGGCAACACGAGTTCGAGCAGCGTTTATATCGATAACATACACTTTATAGCCTTCGACCCTTCGAGCACACAGCAGAACTACGTCTTCCTTAACGGAACCTCCATGGCCGCCCCCTACGTCTCAGGGCTCGCCGGGCTGGTTAAGGCCATGAGCCCCAGCTATGCGACCCTCCAGATAAAGGATGTCATTTTAAAGAACGTCGATGTTGAGAGTGCATTACGTGGGAAGATCTCGACGGGGGGCAGGATCAACGCCAGTAAGACGCTGTCCGGAATCGGACCGACCCCTCCGCCGTCCCTCTCCATACCCAGCGTTCACGTGGTGCCTGGGTATGCACAATACCTCGAATGGGACATCGCGAACACCGGTAGTGCCGATGCGTGGGTTGCACCCGATGCCATGTTGTATAAGCCGAGTGCTACCGCACCTTATTATGCTCAGCTCGGTGATGCGGTGACCTTCTATGCGTATGATTCCACTGCGGGCAGCATGGGGCCTGTCTACCCCTATGCGGGATACGGCTGGTTCAATGCTGTCGCGGGACATACGTACAGGGTCTTTTCAGGGCCCGTCGTTCCTGCTGATGCACAGTGGGCGGTGTATAACGCGCAACTGTACGACAATGGGGCTGCCCAAGGCTGGCTCTACACGAGTGGGGTGCACTACTCGACGTTACGGTAGAGGAGATTTGAACCTTTTACTGTCTTTTTTACAGTATATTAGAGGTTAAATGCACGAACTGTCTTCACCCGCTTCCTGAGTGCATGTATGATAGTTACATGAAGTACTGGAAAGGCGTGCACTGTGTCCGATGACACGTACGACTCATCCCTTAAATGTTCGGCGGCCCCTCTTTTAACAGCTCTTCTATCCGCGGTGCTGCGGGGACTGATTGTTCCCACAACAGTTCGAACGTGGAGGTGAGGTAATCAGCGTAGGTTGGGTCATCAGTCCAGAGCAGTATCGAAGGTTCATCAAGTGAGATCCGGCTGATATCAGCATTAATCGAACTAAAACAAATCTTTCTATCTATCACTCCGAAAAAGATCCCCCGATACTGGTTGTAGTGACGTAGATCTTCACCGATGTTCAGGAGTTCTTGTGCTGGCTCAATATACGTGTATGAGATATCAGAAATGCCTCTTACACACCCTCCGTGCTCTATAAGCTTTTTGCTTCCCTCGTTTATGCCATATAAAGAGGCGATAACTAGCATGACTGCAGGGACGACAAACAGCAACTCTTTCTTTGCCGAGGTCAAGCTAGAGATACTGACAGTTACGATTTCCTTAACGCTTCTGAGAATTTTAAACGTGGAAAATTCATCGGATGGCCTAAAACGCTGTTGCTTTGACAGCTCTTGAAGCTCCTGCTTCCTGATCTCCAGCTCGCGAAGTTCGCTCTCGTGCTTTTTAAGTGCAGTCTCGAGCGCGATGTCGAGGTCCACCGCCGCATAGACCGTCGGGGTCTCGAGTGAGGGCTTCACCATGCCCTTATCGATGAGACCGGTGAGCGTGCGGTAGACGTCTTCTCTGTACGTCTTGAGCGATTTTGCAAGCAGGGAGGGGGGTTTTGGCCCGTACTTGAGCAGGTGGAGGTAGAGCTGGGCCTCTTTTTCGCTGAGGCCAAATCCAATAAGCTTGGTGATGAACTCTCTGTCGTCAGCCATCAATGTATACGTGGATTGAATAGTAGATATAAATTAACCATGCATCAGGCGAATTCCTTGTACAGCAGCTCTCCTGTCTGTTCGTCTATTGTAACTCACAGCGTATCAGGAGATGGATGGGCACATTAAAAAACATCCACTTCCTGAGTACGTATATGATGTCTACATAAAGAACTGGAAGAAGTGGCTATTCCGATGACACGTACGGCTCATCCATTAAACATCTGGAGGCCCTTCTTTTAACAGCTCTTCTATCCGCTGTGCTGCGGGGACTGCCTGTTCCCACGCTATCTCAAAGGTGGACATAAGGTACTCGGCATAAGTAGGGTCATCGGTCCAGAGCGCTACAACAGGAGTATCTATGGAAAGACTCTCGACATCGATGTTAATCGAACTGAGTCCCTGTCTCATGTCCCCTATCAGCATAAATTCTCCCTGGTACTTACCGAAGTGGCGCACGTCTTCACCAATGTCCAAGCGTTCACGTACTACGTCAATGTACGGGTATGAAATATCAGTGATACCTCTTATATGTACTCCCTTCTGTACGAGCATTTGTGCTATCTCGTTTACGCCGTATTGAGAGGCATAGATCAACGCGGGGCGAGGGATGAGCCATACGACTTCATTCTCTGCAGATTCTATAATTTGTAGAGCGACAGCTATGGCGTCTATAATGCTCTTGATGATTTTCCCATCAGCCATTATTATTAGAAATACTAACCCAGTTTATAAACCTATGTGACAACAAGTTTGTGCGGCAATGCCTTCATGTCGGCTGTTATGACCGTGAGACTTCCAGTAGGGTAAAAGTAGGGTAAAATAATTGAAAAATAGTAGTGCATAACGCATTAGCATATGAGCATAAGTGTTATCATTTTATTATTATATTTATTTTATAAAATTAATTTTATAAAATAGATGCTGACGAATCAAACGTTGTTTTCGCGAGTCATGGCTTACCACTACGTAGTCAGAAGAATCTGTGCGTGTCACACCTGTATATTATTGACAACAACGACCGTGCGATTATAACGGTGAGTCCCACCAATCTGCGTAATTGCGGACCTATACATCAGCTGTAGCTCTTTTTCTATACTTTCTCGCTTTGTGCTAATCACAGTTGAAAGAACGTGAAGCACATGTCTAGGTAATATCAACGCGCTCGAAACTCTCAGATGTCTGTGGCCTTCCCACCTCTATTACCTCAAAGAAATAGACGATGAACGCGGAAACGAAACCTATCGCCATTGCCATTGAATAGGTGTTCTGTTGTCCTAAGAGCGTAAAAAGCGTTCCATCTCCTACCGCTCCCACTATGAGCGCAAGCGCTAGGAGGGATAACGTGGAAAGAAAGGCATTGTTGAGCTTGATACTAGACGCTAGTATCGCCAATGCAACTACAAGAATCAGAGAGCCAATAGCGATGTGCGCGAGAACTTCGACTCCGCCGGCATATCCAAAGAAATTGAATCCTGTTTGTTGGGGAATAGCAGCAAATAAATTAATTCCCATTCCTAGCAAGTATTGAGTAAAGAGCAATATGCCCGCAACAGCAATCAATTTTCTGACAGTTCCGTAATCCACAAATTGAGTCAGCGTTATACATACATAAATCCATCTTGAAAAGGTGAAGGTTTGTGGTAAGCTCCATCCGTAAGCGATGATCTACGTGTGATAATTAGGTAGCGGGCAACGAATATTTTTATTCATTTAAACAGCCATTTCATCAATTAAAAGTTAGAAGGAGTGACATAAAATGGAGATACTGTGTGCTCTCCTCACACTTTTAATTACTCTCTTTCCCCCGCTTGCGCCGATATTGAGGCCGCTCATACCAGTTGTATGCGTTGTTCTCTTTTGGCTTTAAAATGCTCAATTACGAGAAGAATACACGCGCACGGCCATGTGAGCGGCCATGTGAGCAAACAGCAGCTTAGAACGGTGCTCGCTCATACGCAGCTCTGATAGCTTTATTATCACATTGCAAATAAATTTTAGTGGGTGCGATACTCAGATGTCGCGACGGTCTCTGCATCCTGCTGCTATCAACTCCGGACCTGCTAAGGTGGGTAGCAAACGAGTGCTAAAAGGTGTGGGATGGTTGTCCGAGCTATCGTCGTGCCATATCTCCCTATAATAATTACTCGCATCGCCTGCTACGGTACCGTAAGCGCCGTATGAATGCGACAGGGTGTCTCGCAAACGCGGAGACAAGGTCATCCCGTCGCAACGCAGCGCCGGTGATCACATAGCTCACGACAAAGCCGAGTACAGCACCTCCGATCACATCAGTGACGTAGTGCAATCCAAGGAACACCCGACTAAACGCAACCGCTACTGCCCACGCAAACATGACAATGGTAAACTTCCGATGGTAACGCGAAATGGTCGTTGCGAGGGCAAACGCATTTGCAGCATGTGCACTGGGAAATGATGCCTCGGCTTCAGGTATTACGCCCAAATCACCTGGACGCGGACGTGCAATAACGTACTTGAGGCTCAGAGCCAGTAGATTAACGACGATGAAGACAATGGCAAAGACGAGCGCTTCTTTCCGAGCGCCTCCAACGAAGAGTGCTATGATGATGAATACCATGAAGGTTATATCGCCAGTCAATGTCACATACGTAAACAGGGTGTTGAGCAGCCCGCCGTTGTTGAGGTTCCGAAGATAATGGGTGAGGTCGTAGTCAAAATGAGTGAAATATATTGATGCGATGGTAAGCAGAATGCTCATACCTTATCCACAATTGTCTTTTTGCTCATATGTTTTGTGGTCACGGTCGTACACGTGATACGATCTTCTTACGATGATAGAGCGCATACACGAACACTACTAGTAGCCCAATCGCCACAGCGACTGTGAGATACCCCAACATTCCCTCTACAGTACTCCAATTTCGCCCCAAGGTGAAGCCAACATACGCGAGGGCGAAACACCACACAAGCGATCCAAGAAACGTGTACACCGAGAACTTCGTTACGTCCATTTTCACAATACCTGCGGGGAATGATATATAGGTGCGTACGATGGGCAGTAGTCTGCTGATGAATACTGCGAGCTCCCCGTGCCGTTCAAACCATTTTTGCGCTCTGTCTATCCCGTCTTTCCGTATGAGGAGATACTTCCCGTAACGCTCGAGCAACGGCCTCCCCCCGTAAGACCCAATAACATAGGCAATAAGCGATCCTGCAAGACAGCCAGATGCGCCGGCTACCGTAACACCAACTATCGTCAATTTCCCCGTCGACGCTACGTAGCCGGCAAAGGGCATGATCACCTCACTAGGGACGGGGAGGCCCGTGCTCTCAAGCGTCATTCCGGCAACTACCCCAAAGTAACCGAGTTGCTCGATGGTGTGAATAATAAAGGTAATAAGTGTCTCTGGTATGCCGTCCACACACCCCACATAGGGCGCGTAGTATAAAACGTCATGTGGGTGAGAGGAGAGGCCTCGCCACGTGCTATCAAGCTTAATGTACAGCAACGTTAACGGAGGTCAGTCCTGTTGCTTGTCATATGTTGTTGTGACAAGCTGTTTATTCAGAACACTGCCAGAGATATGCTGAGCTTTTCCTCCTCTCTTAATGTATTTCCTACGTCTGCGTAATGTTTCCGATGACATGCGAGTTATCCCGACGTAGCGATACGTAGATGCACGGCATTTCTACTGCAAGAGTTCAAAAAACTACACGTGAACTAAAACGCACTCGACTACCAGGTCAGTTTGCTCAGTTTTAAATCAGAAGAAACAACAATTCTTAACGACGAGACAGCTCGGGGCCCAACTTTCGTAGTAAATAATTACAGGGATTGCGATATGCGTCTCTGAAAACCACGCGGCGTTAGATCAAGGTCTCCCAGTGTTGTGTTTGGAGACGTATTCGAAGAGCGTTTAAAACGTAGGCCTAGTTTTGTGCTAGCTCCATTAAACCTATTATCAGAGTTATTGCGTATATTATCCCCCGACAGTATGCACGGTCACTTATTAATCTCTAATTGTTAAACATCTATGTCAAGAGGCCCAAGGCAATGGCTAAGGTAATGCCTACGCCTATAAGGCCTGGGAGTGCACTTATACCTGCAGTTACAATCCCAAAACTACCGCTTATAACCACAATTGGGATTCCTAAAAATGCAGCCGTAACCGTCGCACAAGCGCCTATAGATGCAGCTGCAACCACTGCACCCCCACTGACAAGTGCAGCTATAATCAACCCGATCACGACTGGGTCATTAACCCAATTGGAGGGGCTTACATCCAGTCTAACTGCCGAAGGGATAGGCGTGGTCGCAAGAGTTTGCGCAGGTGATGCCTTGGCTGTTTTTAGAGTAGTTGATGTTGTAGGTGAAGAACTTGTGGCGTTCGCAACGCCTCCGGCGCACCTCGTTACGAACGGCGTAACCAACACAATTGTAACCATCAATATAACTAAAAATTGTTTTACGATTTGTTGACGTGTCTGGTGAGCGTCAGCTCTGTCCTTGCACAATTCAAAAGACACTACTACTACCTCTCTTTATTGATCTACATTATCCGCTTAAACATTGTGTTTTGTTTCTGCTAACCAATGACCACCTTAAAAATATATTCTTATTCCTGAAAAATAGTCAATTTAGAGCGATTCATATTTTGACAAATAGAAGACGTGGCGAATTCAGTCTAAAAGCTGCGGCCACTTTGTAACTTATCGCACATTTTGATGGTCAAAACGCAACTCTAGTATACAGTTCTCGCAGTGCATCACCTGTAAACTGCACACAAACCTAATAGTTTCGACGCCATCACTCGAGTAAAGCTACACTGTGTGGATATCGACCCTAGACTTGACGAGATGAGCGGCAAATTACCGGAACGTATGCGGGTGGACGTCAACGCGAGTCACGCCATATAGTCAGACTATTCCGTGCACTAAGTTGCGTTTGGTATTAGAGATAAGTTGATCTTCGTGCACTTTCATCGCCTCACAAGCGTTACCGACGAATCTTCTTCAGGCGATCGATGACTTGCCCTATGTCCACTTAAGGAAACAAGAGCGTCACGTTATTATCTAAAAAGGTTACAGATGATAGTCTAAGCAAATCTCGTTAAATACGGGGACAAAACCGCATGGCAAATACCAGAGTGTCAGCGGCTGATGTGCTATTTGACATAGCTGCGCAGCCGGAACGCTCATTTCGAAATAAAATTGTCGGGCTCATAGCTCTGCAGAGGATGGGAATTAACATCATAGTGTTACCGCTTGCACTAGGTACGGCGGCGCTAGCAGGTGCGAGATTTAGTGATCTTGGGCTTCTGCCCTTGCTTATTGTAACGTTTCTCACGTGTGGAGTCGCAGTAATGACAAACGACATCGTTGACGCAGAGCGAGACAAACGGAAGTGGCCGCTGAAGCCGTTAGCGACCGGGCTGATCTCGAGGTCCGAGCAGCACTCTACACGGCGATTTTGGCCGGACTAACGCTCGCAATAGCAGGCCTCGTCTTTAATGGACTCTTCGCAGCGCTGGTACTAGTAGTGCTGGTGTTAAACTACCTCTACTCACGTTATATACGCGATAACATTGGGTACCTTACAGTCATTTTGGCTGCGGCATTTATTCCGGTGGCTTTGTGGAGTGCCATCTTCCGGGGACGGTCTTAACTCCACCTCCGTGGTTTTTAGTTATTTTTGGTCAGCTGGTGCGACGGCGGTACAAATCACGCACGAGGCACTTGATCCAGCAATTCTAGCCCCCTTTGTCCGGCCCCGCCCCACTACCGAGAGGGCGCTCTACGTCGTATCGGTCATCGTCATGTCTCTCTTTGGCGTCGCGATCTTCTTTTATGCACAGTTATCGTGGCTCTACCTAGTGGCGCTCAGCGTACTTATGGCGTGGATTCTAACCTCCGCGAAAAATTTGGGAGAAAATAGAACTCCGGAAAAGCTGAAAAGCACGTATATGATTATTATGACAAGCATTTGCTTTTATTGGCTAGTTGTGGCAGTCTTTGTCTGGATCAAGTAAAAGCATTAGCGTTGAATAACCTTCTGTCTCTGTTAACCGATCGCGTCCTGACGAACGCGGTCAGCGCAATATGAGGGGCCCTAATTTCAGTTGCTTGGTACTGTTGGAAATCTCCGAAAATTTGCAAAATATGGCGATATAATTCAATGGGAGCAATAAGGCCGGACTTCCATTCTTGATCACGGAGCATCAGGAGTTGAATGGGCACACGATCGGCATCCGCTTCCTGAGTACGTTTATGATATCTATATGCAGTGCTAGAGGGCTGCGAGACTCAGCGCCCCTGAAACTTTCGTTTAGCCGAGACCTTTTTGTATACCACTGATCGGTCAAAGCGGAGTTCCGCTTGAGTCAAACAGCAGACTGAAGGATGCAGGAAGAGATCGGCGGTATACGGCGCAAAGAGTCGATGGTACACTTGAAGCAATACTACAGCTACGAGAGGTGAACGATAAAAAAACTGCACTACCGGCGCTTCTTGAAAATGCTGTGAGGGGCAATTGCAGAGATTAGAATGACAAGTGCATACGCGAAGTTACTCAAAAGGGGGGTGATAAAAGCGAAGCCTATCGCAACTGTTGATGCGATGGGCAAGCTTATATTTCTGTAATATATGGTTTTTTGTGTCCTGGAGGTTATGTCCTTTCTGAGGAGATAGGGATGTCTTTTCACGTACGACCAGTTAAGATATAATGTGAGGCCCGAGATGAGCATAATGCAGTGGAAAAACAAAACACCCGCTGTGGTATCTGCGTAGTCAGTCCATATCGATGTTGCAAAGGGTACAAGCACGATAAATGATAGAAAAAATAAATTAATAAAAAAAAGTTTCCAGTCGGCATATTCAATATTTCTAAACTGTCTCCAATTGTTATTGAGCAATACACCTAACAGGAAAAACGCCAAAAAATAGCCGGCAAATTTAGGCCACATACTCCCTAAAAAAGCTAAGAAAGCCGTATCGGAATGTTGCAGAAGAGGGACTACAAATTCTAACCCTAACAGAGTTATTGCGATAGCGAAGACAGCGTCAATAAAAGTTACGAGACGGTTTTTATCCCTTATTTCAAGTTCGATTCGTGATTTTGTTTCATCGGTTGGTTCAACAGGTTCTTTAGGCATACGCTACTCTCTGTCGAAAAAAAGAGAGGGGAACTGCTTGAAATACTTGTTGGACGTTCGCGGCGCACTGCACTGCGGCCCGCTTTGTGGTCACGCCGGACGATGTACCCTCTGTTCGCTGAGGCGCCGGTCACCTACATCCTTCAGAGCCAACACACGGATCCAATCGACTAAAAGACATCAAAAACGTGTGGTCTCGTTTGGATATTAAGCAAAGATAGTCGCCTTGAAAAGAATAGTCTCTTTGAGAGCGAGTTTTTATGGGCATATGTAGAAATAGTAGCTGCTGGAGAAAGAAAATTGAAACGCAGATTAACAACGATGTCGGCTCTATTGAAATGGACGCGAAAAGGATTTTATCACTGGATCAAACATAATATTTTCGTCTCAGGATTGCTCTGCATCATTTGGTTTCTGTTACGTACTGGCACAAAACCTTCACGGGCAATCTATCCGTGCCAACAGGCAGCCGCAACAGGGGGTCAACTGTGGCTGGCTACATTCGTTCTCCCTCTTGTTTCTGTTATCTGGCCTAAAAGGCTCAGGGAATGCAGCAGAACGAAACTCATCGGTGGAGGAATTATCATCCTTGTAGCGCTCTCTTCGATTTACGGGTTGTATGAACTGTCTAGCACTCCATCAACACAGAGCATAAAAGTAGCACAGATGAACTTCGCTCAACGCACTGCTGAATCAGCACCGGCGTCCACTATTTTTGCAGTCAACGGGACGTCAGGAGATGATGGCGGGGTCACAACATTGCTACAGCTGATGGAACATCATGCTGTACCATTTTATTCAACACTAGAGCACCGCCAAAAGGGCCTCATAGGAAGCAATGACGTGGTTATCATTAAGGTGAACTGCCAGTGGGATGAGCGCGGGGGAACAAACACTGACCTCGTGAAAGCTCTCGTCAGGGCAATCGTGAGCCATCCTGATCGATTCACTGGCGAGATTGTCATCGCCGATAATGGGCAAGGGCAAGGCGGATCAACGGGCAGCGGCGGCAGCCTTAACTATTCGAGAAACAACGCAGATGATACCTCCCAGTCGATGCAGCGGGCAGCAAACTCCTTCGCGCAAGACTATCATGTATCGACTTATCTCTGGGACTCTATTACTACGAAAAGAGTGGACGAATATGCAATCGGGGATCTTACTGATGGCTATGTGGTTAATGCCACACCCAATCCACAAACAGGGCTCCTCGTGTTTTACCCCAAGTTCACTACTGCGTACGGTTACCCACGTGAGCTTCAAGATGGGCGTCTGGAATCCCATTAACAAGACGTACGACAGCGATAGGCTCAAAGTCGCAACGTTCCTGTTCTTAAGACGCACAGCACATATGGGGTTACCGCATCAGTTAAACACTACATGGGCGTTGGGTCAGATAAGCTAACGAATGAGCTCGGTCACTCATCGCACAACGCTATAGGTAACGGAGGCATGGGAACCGAGATGGTCGGGACGCGATTTCCCACCTTGAACATCATCGACGCGATCAGGATAAATGCACATCCGCGACAGGGACCACGTACTGCTTACGATCGGGCGACACAGACTAATGTAATTGCCGCAAGTACTGACCCTGTCGCCCTTGACTACTGGTCTGCCAAAAACGTCCTCCTTCCCACCGCAAAGCTACTGGGATATTCTGATCTGTCCTCGATGAGCCCGGATAACACTGCACCTGGGTCATTTGGAACCTGGCTTAGGCTCTCCATGGATGAAATTCATGGGGCTGGCTACCAGGCAACGATGAGCGAGACTAGTATGAACGTATTTGTAGCGCAGCTCCATTAAGAACGTGATAGGAACCTCTTGTAATCTTTTTGCGAAAACAATCATACACTGCGTGAAGCGGGCCAATGGGTTATCTGCATAGGTATGTAAAATGCAATTTCATTGTAGATGCTTTTTCCCCGTGGCAAGCTGCACTTGCAGAAGCGTTGAACTCACAATGTAAAGAGGGTCTTAAAAAAATGAGCCGCTCGTAAATCTTAATTTTTAAAATTCAGGTGCACGGGTATCGTTAGGACATTGGAATAGCTCACTAGTTGTTGTAATGGTCTCACGTCCATACCTTTGCGAATTACATAAATTGCACGACTATAGCGAAAAATGTCGGAGCGACGCATCAGACATTCGGTAAGCGGTGAATGCGATACACATAAATGATAGGCACTCCCTAAGTAAAAAAGGTGAAAAATGGTAAATTTGGCAGACTTGGCAGCAGTGACGTCGCTGAGCCTCGATTACTTCAAGTCGCTAATAGTCGGTTACGTTGAGTCACTAATTCTACAGCTCCTGCCTCCCGATTTTGTTAATACCATTTTAAACCTTATAATGTGACTCCTCTCGTCAACAATCCGATAAAAACAACGTTGTCGTATGTTTCCGTTAGGTCGTCATCACGGAACTATAAACAGAAACAGACTTTTGAGTAATGTTTAAGTTCGCGTGTCCCGCGAAATTGCACGCAGCAAACGTCCATGCCAGACCATCTAGGTAGACTGTTCCATGACTAAGTCACCCACGCAATTTATTCGTTAAAATAAGACTTTTTTTACTTATTCTCAAATAATTTCTTTCGTATGAGTATTTTCAGATCCTCTCGAGTCTTGTGCTTAATAAGTCTACAATCAAATTTAAAACAGAATCCATAGACACCAAAATAATTAAGGGATACAAATGTTAATTACGTTACGTGACACCACTCGATAAGTGGCGAGCCTCTAGGGGATTAATATATGTACAAGCAGCTACTTTCGACGTTTTTTGTTGCGCTCCTGTCTCTCTCACTAGTTGGAGTTTGCAACGCCACAGCAACGCCACCTGTTACCATAACCACCGTCCGTGCCATACCCCAGCACCCGGCCTATCTTGAATGGGACATTACCAACACGGACAACGGTGACAGCTGGATAGCACCCTATGCTACACTCTATAGTCAGTCGCCGACACCGCCGTACACCGCTCTGGATGCCCACGCAATCGCGACGCACGCGTATGATATTACTGACGTGAATTTCACATCAGTCTACGCCTACAGCGGTCTTGGCTGGCTCCATCTTCAATCAGGGCATACCTACCGTATCTTCTCGGGACCGGTTATCCCGCCTGATGCAAAGTGGGTGGTATACAACGCTCAGATGTACTACGATGGGGCGATTCGTGGTGCGTTGTATTCGAGCTCCCCGTACACTACCGTAAACGCTGGAATGCCCATTGATCACATCATTGTCTTGTATGAAGAGAATCGTGCCTTCGATAATTACTTTGGGAGGTATCCGGGAGCTTACGGTCTGAGCGGGAATGAAGCGCTCCCCATCGCTCCGGGCTCAAATGTAACTGCGCGTCCGTTTCACCTCTCTTCTACTGCGCTTGGCAGCGGTCTTGATAATTCTGCAGCTGCTGCCTCGGATCGCGTATGATAAGGGAAAGATGGACGGCTTCGTGTATGCTGAAAAATCCATTGTAACCATGGGCTACTACGACTACCACGACATCCCCGACTACTGGAATTATGCGTCAAAGTTCACCCTTATGGATAATTTCTTCACTTCTATGATGGGGCCTAGTCTGCCCAACCACCTTTACTTGATCTCCGGTCAATCAGGCACGATCAATAGCAACATAAACTTGCAGAATCACACGCTGAACTTTACCACTATAATGGACGAGCTTGACGCCCACGGCATTCCGTGGAAGTATTATAATGGTGTAAACAGCACATACAAGGCCCCCGGGGCTTGGAACCCTCTGCCAGCGTTTGAGTCGTTCAAGACGAACCAGTCTCGGCTTAACAATCTCGCGCCGAACGATGAGTTCATGAATGACGTAGCCAACGGCACTCTTGCAAACGTCGTGTGGGTCATGCCAAAAGCAGAAGAGAGCGAACACCCCCCATTTGACGTAAAAGCCGGAGAACACTACGTTGAGTCTGTAATCAACACAGTAATGCAGAGCAAGTACTGGAATTCGACAGCTATCTTCTTGACGTGGGATGATTGGGGTGGGTGGTATGATCACGTGCCGCCCCCACAGATTGACTCCTTCGGCCTTGGGTTTAGAGTTCCCTGTCTGGTCATCTCTCCCTATGCTAAACAGGGGTTCATCGACCACACGCAGGCTGACTTCGCGTCAATCCTCAAATTCATCGAAACCGCTCACTCTCTCTCGCCCCTTACAAAGAGAGATGCAGCGAACAGCGATATGATGGAGGCATTTGACTTCTCTCAGCCTTCACGGCAGCCACACATCGTCTCCAGACCATTCATTTATGACCACTACCCCCCTATTCTCGCGTAGACTGTTTCTTAACCGATTAAACGTCATACCAACAATCAGATCGAGACCTGCATAGAAAAAAGATAGAGAAGTCGCGCAATATGGCTAACTCCCTACATTTTTGTTAACTACGTACACAGTTTGCCGACTGGCTAATAATAACGCAATAACCTCACCCAACAATACGTACTAAAAATTTTGGTTTGCCTAAATTATTTATGTTAGGTTAACCTAAATACTATATAGAGTACTATGCCGCAGAAAAATACGTTAAGCTCCTCTGAAGAGGAGTATCTCGAGGCTATTTACACGAAGCAGGAAAGTAGCGCTGCCGTTGCCACTACGCACTATTTAGCGGCGTGTCTTGGCGTGAAGGATGCGAGCGTCACGGAAATGCTCAAAAAACTGAGCGAAAAGGGACTCATACACTACACGCCCTATCACGGGGCAACCCTCACCGAGGCTGGGCGCGAGATTGCTACGAAAGTGAAGCGAAAGCACCGGCTGCTCTGAGCGCTTTTTGGTGGATATCTGTGGCGTAGACCGACACGAGTCACACAAACAGGCATGCGAAATCGAGCATGTTATCTCAGATAAGGCGATCGACTCGCTCTCCGCCCAGTTGGGGCACCCCGCAACGTGTCCTGGCGGGAGGGCCATACCCGAGGGCGAGTATTTAGAGGGCGGGGGAGAGATTTCAAAGCTGTCTGATGTGGGAAGAGGGACGTATACGATACGCTTTTTAACCGCTCGAGAGCCACAAACGATCAGTAGGCTGTGTTCACTCGGCCTCATACCCGGGCTCACCGTGAAAGTGTTGCGGAAGATCTCGAAGGGCCCCATTATCATTGAAATGAAGGATACCCAAATCGCGCTCGGCAGGGACATCGCAGAATCACTTCTTGTCAGCGCGGGAGTGGAAGAAAAGGAAAAAAGAAGAAGAGAAAGGGAAAGAAGACGAGAAAGACCGAAAGGTGCGCCGACTCACGTTCCCGCAAGCTAACCATAGCGCCCATAGGGCACGAAGTGCAGATTCGTTAAAAATGGAGCCGGACGGATAGCTCAGAGCGGATAGCTCAACCACATCTATGCCAGAGACGCCGACGTTTTTAAAAAAGCAGGACACTGTAACGAAGAAGATCGCACTAATGGGCAACCCCTCAGCGGGGAAAAGCGCGATGTTTAGCCAAATGACCGGAGTGAACGTCGTCATTTCCAATATCCCCCAGACAACCGTGATGGTGCAAAAGGGGTTGTCGCGAATCAATGGACATAACGTCCTTGTGTATGACCTTCCCGGAGTCTACTCCATCACTGCCGTTACCGAAGATGAAGTGGCGACGAAGGAGTTCCTCCTCAGCACTCCCTTAGATGCCATCATTAACATCGTAGATGCCACGCGGCTCGAGCGGAACCTGTATTTAACGCTGCAATTACTGGAACTGGGGCAACCGGTGGTTGTATCGTTAAATCAAGTCGACTTGTTAAAGACGCTCGACCTTGATATCGAAGTAGAAAGCCTCGAAAAAGAACTCGGCGTGAAAGTCGTGCCGACCATTGCAACCCAGGGTGAAGGGGTGCATGAGGTACTGCAGGCGGCATACAAGCTTTCAGGGATTGAACAGAAGCCGATGTACCGGCAGGTTGACTATGACGGCCACGTCGAGCGTGCATTGGCAACGATCATCCCGTTGCTCCCCGAAACAAGTGTGCCGAAACGCGCCTTTGCGGTGCGGCTTCTCGAGGGTGACAAAGACTTTGAATCAAAAGTAGATGAGGGTATACTTACGCTTGTCACAAAGCTGCGGGGCGAGATAGAGCGGGACCACAATGAAGATATTGCAATCACCGTTGCACGGGGGCGGCATTCGACCGCCGACTTAATCGCCAGTTCAGTGCTGGTAAGGAAGGTGCATAAACCCACGTTCGCAGAGAAGTTTGGTGACATTGCGACGCGTCCACAAACGGGATATCCCCTCCTCTTCCTGCTCGTCGGCGGCATGCTCGCCCTTATCTTCTATGTCGGCGGATACCTGAACAACCTCATCACCACGTTCTTTGAAGAGATCGTGTTTCCCCCCCTCTATGGGATCCTCGATGCATATATTGCCAACGTCTTCATAACGACCGCCATTAAATCCACTCTTCTCGCCATAGCGGCGGTAACAGCCATCGCCATTCCGTATATTCTCATCTTCTTCATTTTCCTAGCGATCCTCGAAGACGTTGACTACCTCCCGCGAGTGGCGTGGTTGTTGGATAGGCAGGCACACGTCCTTGGCCTGCACGGAAGGTCACTCATCCCGCTGCTGTTTGGCTTTGGGTGCAGCGTGCCCGCAATTATGGCGACGAGGGCGCTTCCTACGAAAAAGGAGCGGATTATCACCACGATCCTCATCACCATGATTCCGTGCTCGGCTCGCTCGGCGATTATCCTCGGAGTCGCGGCGACGTATGCAGGAATTTCCTACGCGCTTTCAATCTATCTCATCTCCGTAGTGCTCATCGTCGCGTCCGGGAGGCTGCTCAGATCTGTCGTGCCAGGGAGGACCGCCGGGCTGGTGCTTGAAATTCCGCTCATCAGAAAGCCAGCGCTGGTTCCTATTGTAAAGAAAACGTGGCTGAGGATGAAGGAGTTCCTTTACATTGCCATTCCCCTGTTAATCGCAGGAAGCATCGTGTTCGGGTGGTTGGAGCTCACCGGCGTCAGCAGGCTCATCGAAAGGCCGATGGCGCCGATTACCGTCGGCATCTTGGGGCTTCCCGCCTTCACCGGCATTTGCCTCATCTATGGCGTTCTGAGAAAGGAAATGGCGGTGGAGATGCTCGCAATCGCGTCGGGGACATTCATATTTAGCACGGTGATGACGCCGGTGCAAATATTTGTATTTTGTCTTGTCGTTACCCTCTACGTTCCTTGCATTGCCACGTTTGGCGTCGTCGTAAGGGAGCTCAATTGGCGGTGGGCTGTGGGCGGCTCAATCTTCACCATCATTCTAGCGGTTATTGCGGGTGGCATTGCCCATTGGGTGCTTATGCTTTTCTAAAAGCGAGAAGAGGAGCAGGCCGAATCGAGCGAGACCGTAGAGTGAAGTGCGATCAACGTGGTGAATGTCCAATCAAAAGCGTGGGAAAGGAGAATGTAGAGCGCGGGTCGGAGGGAATTATTGAAGAAACGTGGTATGTACACCCTTACTGCGCAACACCTTATCTCGGGGGTACTGACCGGGGCCGACGTTTAGGGTAGTTAACACAGGAATTGTCCCTCCCCTTGCTACGATCCCCCCTCGACATTATTGCGATCGTTCTTGGAGGATATTATTAGGATCGAGAGGGCATTGCAGAGTTTTTTTTGAAGAGAGGAAAATTTGCACAGACTCTCTCCTCTAAACAAAGAGGGTTTTATTGCCCGTGATCAGGTTCAACGCAAACAGTGCAGTACGGATACCTCCGTTTTCCACGATCACTCTCTCA